>CAZGXU010000084.1:0-1940 GCA_964530075.1 uncultured Thermotogae bacterium | reverse complement strand
AGAGGATTGGGACGGGGTCTTCGTCGCCATCGGCGACAATGCGGCACGGATGCGGGTCGCGGAGCGAATGACCGAACGACGGTTACGACTGATCAAGATCGTCCACCCGCACACCGCCGTCTCGCCCGCCGCTACCATCGGCGACGGATCGATCGCGATCGCCGGCGTGGTGATCAACACCGGCGCGCGCCTCGGGCGATGCGTGATTGTCAACACCCTCAGCTCGGTCGGTCATGACTGCGACGTAAGGGACTACGCGCAGCTCGGTCCGGCGGTGAACCTGGGAGGTGCCGCCATCATCGGGCGGGGGGCTTTCCTCGGGATCGGAACGAAGGTCGCGCCCGAGGTGCGCATCGGGGCGTGGAGCATCGTCGGCGCGGGATCGGTCGTGTTGGACGACATCCCGGATCGGACGTTCTGCTACGGAACGCCGGCCCGTGTCGTCCGTTCTCTGCGAGAGGACGAGCTGCCGGACGAGGGGAAAGCGAACCAGCGGGTCGCCTCTCCCTGATGCCTTACGGGAGGAGATCGACGGTTGGCTGAAGGCTGGATCCGTTTCAAGCCGCGTAAGAGCCCCGCAGATGTCGACCGATCGGTACGCTTAATGATCGATCACGCCGCCCGGCGCGTCCCGTTCTATCGAGACGCGTGGGCGAAAGCCGGCGTCCGTCCGTCGGAGATCCGAGGTGTTACCGACCTTCCCGAACTGCCGATCACGACCCGTGAACAGCTGCTGCTGAGCGGGCCCGCCGGCTTCCTGCGCACCGGTGTCGACGTGCGGAGCCTTCGCTGCCGTCACACCACGGGGACCACCGGGACCCCTGTCGTCGTCTACATGACGCGTCTCGAGGCGCGATTCCGATCGCTCACCCTGCTCGATTCGTTCCGTCGGAACGTCGGACTCCGGTTGCCGATGACCCTCGTCGACGTCGGACCGGAGCGGAAGGATCGATCCACCCGGATGGTTCGCCGGGCGGGGCCGATCACCGTCGTCCGCCTGTTCCGTTCCATCCCGATCGCGGACCAGGTCGAGGCGCTCCGACGGCTGCGACCGACGCTGATCGAGGGGAGACCGACCATGCTCTGGCTGCTGGCAAGGGCCCTGGAGGCGGCCGACATCCGGCCCCCTCGACCGCGCCTCGTCGTCTCGTACGCCGAGGTCCTCTACCCGCACGTGCGCGGGCTGCTGGAGCGCGTCTTCGCCTGCCGCGTCGCGGACTACTACAACTGCGAAGAGACGGGGAACGTCGCCTGGGAGTGTCCCGATCGTCCCGGCAGGATGCATATCAACACGGCGACCACCTGGGTGGAAGTCGTCGGTCCGGACGGAGAGCCTCTCTCCTACGGAGCCGTCGGCGACGTCGTTGTGACCAACCTGTACAACGCCACGATGCCGTTCATCCGGTACACGATGGGAGACCGTGCGGCGCTCCTCGAGCCCGGGCGCTGCTCCTGCGGCCGCGAAGGACCGGGGATGCGGTTGATCGAAGGGCGCGACGAGGACTTCTTCGTGCTCCCCGACGGGCGCGAGGTCTCGCCCCGCGTGGTCTACGACGTGGTGAACACAGCGCTCCCCCGCGGCGGGATCGGCGGGGTTCTGGCGCGATCGATCGTCGCCTTCCAGATCGTCCAAGAGGCGCGGGAGCGGATCGTCGTCCGCGTCGTTCGCGGGCCGGACTACGACGATCGACTCTGGAAGGAACTCGATACCCACGTCCGGAGCCTGCACCCGGCGATTCGGGCGGAGGTCCGACTCGTCGATGCCATCGAACCCGGGCCGGGCGGGAAGATTCGAAGGGTCGTGAGCCGCGTGGACAGCACATGGAACCAGCACCGGAAAGGCCACGAAGACGGGACCTAGGGTCCTTCTGAATCCCCGGGCTGCGAGCCATCGGCCGACGGCTCCACCGCGCCCTCTCCGACGAACATGTCGTTCTTCT
>CAZGXU010000083.1:0-2576 GCA_964530075.1 uncultured Thermotogae bacterium | reverse complement strand
GTCGAGGTTTCCTGCTTCTCCTCTGTGTCGATCCGCCGCACCTTGAGCGAGGAGACCCTCCCGTCCATATCTCCCGTGCATCCGTGCAGCTTGTAGTAAGGGAACCCGTTGTACTCGTACGACGTCTCCGGGCTGCAGTCGACCGACGTCGGCAGTGTCAGTGTGGGCCAGCCGCCGAAGTCCGCGTCTTCGTACAACTCCACCTCCAGATTCGATCCCTGCACCAGCACGTATTGCGCCTTGTCGTTCATGGAGTCGCCGAGGCTGGGATACAGGGCCTCGGACTGGTCCAGACTCTCCGGCACCGGGAAGAACTGCCGTGTGGGCTCGTAGCCCGTCACCGTGTTGAACGCCGTATCGCTGAGCACGACGCCCGATGGGTAGTCCCGCGTCCCGGGGAAGACGATCAGGGAGGAGATCTCGTCGTTCCAGTAGCCGCTCAGCCTTTCGGCATCCGAGGGGTAGACGATGCACGGGCCGGCGAACGCGCCGTGACGGTACGCGGCCACCCGGACCTCGGAGCCGACTTGGAACGACGAGATCTCGTCGTTGAACCACTCAGGAATCCCGGGAACGAGCCTGTGCTCCATCCCCGGCTCCAGCGTCCACGACATGTGCGCGCCGGAGAATCCCGAGTGCTCCCACGCGATCACTTCCCGCGGCCCGATCCCCAACACCGCGACACCGATCAGGATCACAGTCACGGAGCTGCCCAGTAGGACGCCAACCCTTTCGAGAGCGTTCATCTGCGCCTCCCTGTCCCTCCGGATAACGGATCCAGGATGATGCCGTTCCTGCGATCTTCCGCTCGTCGGTCCGCGCCTAGGGAACGGTGATCGGGATCGCGCCACAGAAGAAGACGCCCGAGAACAGCCCCTTCTCGTCGGTCGTTCCGATACTGATCTGAATCGGCGACCGGCTCTCTACGGACAGGCTGACGGTGGGGGCCTCGATCTCGAGCGCGATCTCCAGCGTCCGTCCGGGAAGCAACGTGCTCCCCTCTTCCGTGCGGAGACCCGGCAGGGCGGCTGCCTCCACGCGAAACGCATGAACCACTCCGAGCGCAGCGACCTGCTCGCCGTTCTCGTCCAGCAGCCCGACCGAGCCGTCCGGATTGCTGCAGAGAAGGAAGAACCCCTCCAAGCTCGGCGCGATGGTGTTTCCGAAGGTCCCGAGGAGACCGACGATCTTCCCCTGGTTGTACGCTCGGCTCGCCCCCGTTCTGGTCTGCCCCGCGATGAGCTCGTTGGGCGGCGTCACAAGCACGAGGCCGAGGCAGCCCGTCCCGGCGCAGTACAGAATGGTGCGTTGAGGAGACAACAACGGCGAGATTCGCTCCGAGACGTCCTCACCGAACTGCTCCAACACCTGATGAACCAGCTCCGCGAGAAGCTCGGGGCTTGGCTCCATCCGCAACTGCTCCACGATCGGAGCCCAATCGCTGTCTCGCTGTCCGAGCAACGTCATTCCGGAAGCGACGACAAGGGTCACGACCAGGCTCCACCTCACCCACCGACGGATCCTTCTACTCAGCGACGGCTCATTCTGGCTCATCCGATCACCTCGTTGTTGTCCTTGCCCCGGGCATCCCGCGAGACATCGCGGAGTCGGTAGCCTGCCCATTGTAGCGGGCAAGCGGTGAGCGTCAAACACGCTGCTCCTGGGGATTTGTCGCGATGGCGTCCCGATGAGGGTCGGATGAACGGCATTGTGCAGTGGTACAAGTTCGTCATGGGGATTCGATCCTTCTGGCCAAGAGGAAGAGGACACCCGTCATCGTCGACCCCATCTATAGTGTAATGACGAGGCGGGCCGGAGATCGGCAGGACGATCCCCCCTCCTTCGGCCGCTCGCGCCCGTCCGCACGCACCAGGACTCCTCGCCCGCGCGACGCGGAGACGTCGGATTCCATCAGGCAATTCGCATGAAGAGATGCAAAACTCCGGGCTGCGGGGGAATGGTTCCGGCCTTCACGCCCTTCACGGTCGGTGTTTTCCGGTTCCCTGCGCGTTCGCGTCTCTACGAGAGTCGGGCCCGGATGTATCGTTTTGCGCAAGGCCGGAAAGGTCGATAGGATGGGCCGAATGAACGTCTACGTTGCGACGCGAAACCCGGTCAAACTGCAGGCAGTACGGGACGCCTTCGAGGAATGGTACCCGAGGGAGCGGGTGGACGTTCGGGCGGTCGATCCGGCCGACGATCACCCCGAACAGCCGCTCGGCGAGCGGGTCCCTCTTGGGGCCGTCGCGAGAGCCAGGGCCGCCGTCGGGGCCGAGGACGCCGATCGGGGCGTCGGCATCGAGGCGGGGCTGATCCGGCTTCCGGGGAGCGATCGGTGGTTGAGTGTACAGGTCTGCGCGATCGCCGATCGCGGGGGGCGGGTCGCCCTCGGCCTCGGGCCGGGGTACGAGCTCCCGGAGGACCTTCGCGCCGCGGTCCTGGCCGGCGCGCCGCTGCGCGACGCGTTCCAGCGGATCCTCGCGGTGGACGACGCGGGCCACCGCGGCGCGATCCACCACCTCTCCGCCGGTCGGCTCGATCGGTACGAGATCACGGTCGATGCCGTCCGCATGGCG
>CAZGXU010000082.1:0-3002 GCA_964530075.1 uncultured Thermotogae bacterium | reverse complement strand
TTCATGAGGCAACGAAGGGTCGCTCGAGTACATTCTTACGTGAGGCAACACGGGCGCGTTGCCTCTGACCTTCACCTCGAAGAGTGGTCCACAGAATGGGGTAGGGTCAAGGAGGAACCGACACTGTGAAGCGACGCAGTGGTATCGGATGGGCATGATCGTCCAGTTACTTCTCACTACGTCTCTTCCCCAGCTCCTCGTAGACCGCCTCAGGCCGAAGCTCGTGGAGCGCAAGAAGGACGAAGATGTGGTAGAGGAGATCGCTGACCTCGTGGATGATCTGCGCGGAATCACCGTCCATCGACGCGATGACCACCTCGGTCGCCTCTTCCCCGACCTTCTTGAGGATCCACGCCTTCCCGGCGGCGAGAAGACTGCTGGTGTAGGAGCCGGGGCACGGGCTCTCGCGGCGGTCTTGAATCACCTCGAACAGCCCGTCCAGGATCGCCGCCGGAGAGGTTCGGGGTTGGCTGGCTTCCCGTAACCCTTCTCGCTGTTGATCCTCACCAAGTGATCGATAGAAGCAGCTTCTTTCTCCCGTATGGCACGCCACGCCCTTCTGCTGCACAAGAATCAGCAGCGCGTCTGCATCGCAGTCGAACTTGACGTCGACGACCTCTTGGACATTTCCCGACTTCTCCCCCTTCAACCAGAGGCTTTCACGGCTTCGGCTCCAGAAGTGCGTCCGGCCGGAGGTCATCGTCTTCCGCAGCGACTCCTCATTCATGTAGGCAAGCATCAACACCTCGCCGTTCGCGGCGTCCTGAACCACGGCGGGGATGAGCCCCTTCTCGTCGAACGTAAGATCGTCAAACCGTTCCATGATTCGCTTTCCTCAACAGAGTCTTTCCGTTCTCCAAGACCTGCGCGAATTCCTCGGGCGTAAGCCCTGCCCCGAGTCCGACGGCCCGCCTCCGCGCCTCGGTCAGGAGGTCCTCGGGGGCGTGGGCATCGCTGGCGATCACGAGGAGGTGCACGGCACCCAGCTCCCTCGCCATCCGAACGAGATGCCCGTTGGTCAGGCAGTGCCCTCTGCGAGCGGAGAGCTCGAGGTAGACGTCGCGGTCCAACGCCGACCGCACGTCCTCCGCGGTGATGAGGCCCGGGTGAGCCAGCACATCGATATCGCTCGCCAACGCGGCCCCGTTGGTTCCTGGGATGACCGGCTCGGCCACTGTCTCGCCGTGGACAATCACCAGGGCGGCGCCGAGCTCGCGGGCCCGGCCGGCAAGTCCAGGAATCATCGCGGGGGGAAGATGTGTGAGCTCGATCCCGGGGAGGAGGATCATGTCGGATTGGCGGCCGATGTCGGAACACGTCCTGGAAAGCTGATCGATCACCTGCTCCATGTTTCCCGAATCGACGTGATCGGTGATGCCGAGCGCGCGATATCCGATGTGCTCCGCGCGCCGACTCAGCTCCGCGGGGAGAAGTGCCCCGTCGCTCAACAGAGTATGCGTGTGGTAGTCGAACATGAGGTCCCTTTCTACGTCCGAATCACAAGGCCCCGTTCGACCAGGTAGCTCTTCGCCTCCCGAATGCCGAACCGGCCGAAATGGAAGATCGACGCCGCCAGCACGGCGTCCGCCTTCCCGTCCACGATAGCATCGTACAAGTGCTCCAACGACCCGGCGCCGCCGGAGGCGATCACCGGCAGATTGACCGCCTCGGAGACCGCCCTGGTGAGCGGGAGATCGTAGCCGTCTTGGGTGCCGTCACGATCCATGCTCGTCAGGAGGATCTCTCCCGCCCCGAGTGATTCGACCCGCCGTGCCCACTCCACCGCATCAAATCCGGTGGGCGTTCGCCCACCGTCGACGTAGACCTCGAACCCGTGCTCGGTTCGCTTGGCGTCGATCGCCACCGCGACGCACTGCGACCCGAACCGACGCGCCGCCTCGGTCACGAGATTCGGGTTTCGGACGGCGGCGCTGTTGACCGACACCTTGTCCGCCCCCGCCTCGAGGATCCTCCGGATGTCCTCCAGCGTTCGAATCCCTCCGCCGACCGTGAACGGGACGAAGACGACGCTCTGTGTCCGCCTCACGACGTCGACCATCGTGTCCCGAGCGTCGCTCGAGGCGGTGATGTCGAGGAAGACGATCTCGTCGGCGCCCTCCTCGTCGTAGCGCCGGGCGTTCTCCACCGGGTCCCCGGCGTCGACGAGGTTGATGAAGTGGGTCCCCTTAACGACCCGCCCCTTATCTACGTCCAAGCACGGGATGATCCGGTTGGCCAGCATGTTCTCCCTCCTTCCGTGGCTTCGATTGCCTCAGCCAGCGTGAACCGGCGCTCGTAGAGCGCCTTGCCGACGATTGCAGCCTCGACGCCGTCGTCGCGGAGCCGCGCGAGCTCTTGCAGCTCCTCGATCGACGAGACCCCCCCGGACGTGATCACCGCGAGGCCGGTCTCCAGCGCGATCCGCCGGGTCGCCTCGGCGTTCGCACCGCGCATCGTCCCGTCCCTCGTCACGTCGGTGTAGATGATGCGGACGACTCCTGCATCGCGAAGCCGCATCGCGAGCTCCACCGGCGACGTCTCGACGTCGCGCTGCCAGCCGGAGACACACACCTTCCCCCGGCGCACGTCGATCGCAACCGCGATGCGCTCTCCGTGCCGTTTCACCGCCTCCTCCACGAGGCTCGGCGAAGAGAGCGCCGCACTGCCCAAGATGGCGCGCTGCGCGCCTGCCTCCAAGACGGCATCGATGTCGGCGAGGCTCCGCAGCCCGCCGCCGGTTTGAATCGGGCACTCGATCGACGCGGCCATCCGCCTCAGGATCTCCACGTGCTGCGGACGTCCCGAGGCGGCGCCGTCCAAATCGATCACGTGGATCCATGCCGCGCCCTGTTCGCTCCACTGGAGGGCGAAGGCGATCGGATCGAGCGCGTAGCGTGTCTCCCGCTCGAAGCGACCCTGATGGAGCCGTACGACCATCGCGTCTCTCAGATCGATGGCCGGGATCACGAACATGACAACCGTCCGAAATTGGTGAGGAGCCG
>CAZGXU010000081.1:0-3527 GCA_964530075.1 uncultured Thermotogae bacterium | reverse complement strand
AGGTGATCGCCACGTGGATCGACGGGCTCGAGCGGGGCGGTTGGCGGCCCGAGGACGTGGACCGGATGCCGTTCACGCTGGCGAAGAAGGTGAGCTCGAGCTTCGCCCAGCACGTGCGGAGCGTGACCCGGATCTGCGCCTTCGTCGCCGATACGTTCGACGAAATCTACGGCGGCGTCGACCTGAAGCTGGACAAGGATCTGCTCCTCGCCGGGGCGCTCCTCCACGACGTCGGGAAGCTCGTCGAGATGGAGGAGGCCGGCGGGACGTTCCGGAAGAGCGCCGCCGGGAAGCTCGTCCGCCACGCGTTCTCCGGCGTGGCGCTCGCCGACGCGCACGGCCTGCCGGCCTCGGTCCAGCACATGATCGGGACGCATTCGAAGGAGGGGGATCCGTTCAAGCGGACGCCGGAATCGGTCGTCCTCCACCTGGCCGACTTCATGAACTTCGATCCGATCGAGGAGTGATGCCGATGGCCATGACGTTCGCGCAGAAGATGCTCGCCCGGAAGGCGGGCCTGGATCGGGTCGAGGTCGGGCAGATCGTCGAGATCGAGCCCGACGTCTGTCTGTCGCACGACAACACGGCGGCGATCGCCAAGATCTTCGCCAAGATCGGCGTCGACCGGGTGAAGGATCCGGACAGGTTCGTCATCGTCCTCGACCACACCGTCCCGGCGTCGGAGGAGAAGTACGCGCTGAACCACAAGGAGATCCGGGAGTTCGTCGCGAAGAACGGGATCCATCGGTTCTACGACGTCGGCGTCGGGATCTGCCATCAGGTCCTTCCGGAGAAGGGGTTCGCCCTTCCGGGGTGCCTGATCCTCGGCTCGGACTCCCACACGACGACCTACGGCGCGTTCGGCGCGTTCTCCGCCGGGATCGGCCGATCGGAGATGGCCGTCCTCTACGCGACGTCGAGGATCTGGCTGAAGACCCCGGCGAGCTTCAAGATGGTCGTCCGCGGGCGGCTCGCCGACCCGGTGACGGCGAAGGACCTGATCCTGCACATCATCGGGTCGATCGGGGCCGACGGCGCGCTGTACAAGTCGGTCGAGTACGCTGGGGAGGCGATCGAGGCGATGAGCCTCGGGTCGCGGATGGTCCTGTCGAACATGGCGATCGAGATGGGGGCGAAGAACGGCTACTGCGCCCCCGACGACAAGACGTACGCCTACCTCGAGCCGCGGGCCGAGACGGAGTACACGCCCGTCTTCCCCGACGCGGACGCCGAGTACGAGCAGGTCCTCGAGTTCGACGCCGCGTCGCTCGAGCCGCAGGTTGCGGCGCCGCACACCGTCGACAACGTGTCGCCGATCGGCGACGTCGCGGGAACGCCGATCCAGCAGGGGCTCCTCGGAACCTGCACCAACGGCCGGATGGAGGACCTCCGCCTGGCGGCGAAGATCTTCGAGGAAAGGAAGGTGGCGAAGGGCGTTCGCCTCTTGGTCCTTCCGGCGTCGCAGGAGATCCTGCTCGACGCACTGCACGAAGGGCTGATCGACACGTTCGTCAAGGCGGGCGCGCTGTTGCTCAATCCGGGCTGCGGGCCGTGCCTCGGTGCGCATCAGGGCGTCCTCGCGCCCGGGGAGGCGTGCATCTCCACCGCGAACCGGAACTTCAAGGGTCGGATGGGCTCGCCGGAGGCCGAGACGTACCTCGGCTCCCCGGCGACCGTGGCCGCCTCGGTCGTGACCGGCGTGATCACCGACCCGCGCGAGTTCTTCTAGAAACCTTCGGCCTCTCGCAGAGGCGCAAAGCACGCAAAGGAAACCTGGAAAGGCGACAGCAGGTAACCATGAAGAGCAAGAAGAAGCATGAAGGGAAACCGCAGGCAGTGTCTCGACAGGTGTTGGTTCTACCCTTCCCGATCTTCATGTCCTCCATGATGAATCGCTTGGGGCCTGCCCTTCTCGGCGCGCTCTGCGACCTCTGCGGTGAATGCTGTTGATTGCGATGCAGGAGGAACGATGAGCAACGGACGAGTCTGGAAGTACGGCGACGACGTGAACACCGACGTCATCTTCCCGGGGAAGTACACCTACCAGCCGATGGAGCCGGCCGAGATGGCGGAGCACGCGATGGAGGACCTCGACCCCGAGTTCGCGAAGAACGTGCGACAAGGCGACGTCATCGTCGCTGGCAAGAACTTCGGCTGCGGCTCGTCGCGCGAGCAGGCGGCGACCTGCCTGAAGGCGGCCGGGGTCGCCGCGATCGTCGCACCGTCGTTCTCGCGGATCTTCTTCCGCAACGCGATCAACAGCGGACTGCCGGTGATCGAGTTGGCGAAGGGGACCGAAGCGATCGAGACGGGCGACGAGGTCGAGATCGACTTCGAGGCCGGGATCCTCCGCCACGAAGGCGCCGAGTATCGGTTCCCCGCCCTCCCGCCCGAAGTCCTTGCCATCCTCGAGGACGGCGGCCTGATCCCGCACGTGAAGAAGGTGCTGGCGGAAGGAGGCTAGTCGAAGCAGCCGCCTCGCAAAGACGGTCGGACGAGGGCGATTCCGGTTCGGTCAGGGGCGCGGCTCTCGAATCCCGCACGTCGTGCAGCCCGACTTCGGCGTTCCCCAGCTGGTGAGGATCCCCTCCTCGACGTACAGGATCTCCCGCCCGTAGCGGGCCGTGAAATATGTCCACTCCTCGTAGGACGGGCTCTCGTCGTCCGGGATCTCGACGCTTCGCGGCTCGCCGAGGGAGGCGAGGACCATCTCCTCCGTCATGCCAACCCAGATGTCCCCTCGGACGATCGCCTTCCAGTGCGTCGCGGATCTGGGGAGGAACCTCATCGAGCTGCAGAGCTAGGTTCCATCTCAAGGTTGACAGCGCACCGCATGAGCGGATCTCGTTTCGGGGACACGGGTCGATTCCGGGCTTCGTCCGGGCAAGATCACACCTGCCGCGGCAGCCGGTGCGCCATCGCGGTGGAAGCCGGTAGCCTCAGCCCTCGCGCCGCAGCTTCCGCTTCAGGGCGGCTTCGACCGACTCCGGGACGAACGTCGAGACGTCGCCGCCGTAGGCGCAGACTTCCTTGACCATCGACGACGCGAGGAAGCTGTACTGCCCCGCGGTCATGAAGAAGACCGACTCGAACTCCGGCGCCAGGTCGCGGTTGGTCAGCGCCATCTGGAACTCGTACTCGAAATCGGAGTTGGCCCGCAGCCCTCGCACGATCGCGTCCGCTCCGTGTTCCCGAGCACAGTCGACGAGCAGCCCGTCGTAGCTGATCACCTCGATCCCGTTGACCCCCTCCTCGGCGAGCGCCGCCCGGGTGATCTCGAGGCGCTCCTCGGCGGTGAACAGCGGGCTCTTGTGCGGATTGGCGACGACGGCGACGTACAGCTTGGAGAACAGCTTGCGCGCGCGGCGGACGATGTCGATGTGCCCGTAGGTGATCGGGTCGAAGCTTCCAGGATAGACGGCGATGGCCATGGCGTCGATATGGTAGCGGGACCGCCTGGATACGGCAACGCGTCGCATTGCCTCACCAAAAAAGTACTCGAAACGGGATCGTTGCCTCACGTAAGA
>CAZGXU010000080.1:0-3557 GCA_964530075.1 uncultured Thermotogae bacterium | reverse complement strand
CCAATGGGACTAACGACCAATCCTCGACCTTAAATCGCGAGGAACTTCGGTCTAGTCGCCAAGATGAGTCCCCAACGGAGGCTCGCCCAGTAGCATAATCTTGAGGGAGTGCTGCCACCGGACTGGATTTACCTCACCCTCCCATGAATCCTTCCGCTGACCCGGAGCCACCCGATGGCGCGTTGGCTTCCGGGAACGACTGCTTGGCCGATCAGTCGGCCGCCGGATCGACCACCCGGCCGACGAACAGGATCGTCCCGGTCGGAATGTCGCGGATGACGAACAGGAACGGCCGGTTGATCGTCAGCACGACCGGCGGACCGGGGTAGGCGACGAGCGAGACGATCACCGCCGTCGCCGCCGCGGCTTCGGTCCCCGCTTCGTCGACCGACACCCACGCCTTGTGGAGGACGTCGGAGATGAACAGGTCGTGCGTCCCGTCGATCCCGGAGAAGTCGGCGGCGGTGAACGCGTCCGTCATCCCGAGCGCCGTCAGCGGATCGACGAGCGACGCGTCGTACGCGAACTCGAACCTCGGAAGCCGAAGATCGACCTGGCGCGGTTCGAGCGAGCCGACGATCTGCTCGTAGCGGTCGAGATCGAGTCCGGCCTCGAACGCCCCGTACGTCCCGCGGTCCGGCACGAACAGGACCATCGATAGTGTCTCGCCGTTGTACGGAAGCTCGATCACCTGCCCGCCGTCCCAGCTCGCGTAGCCGAACGTCTCGATCTGGCGCATCATCTCGACTTGGACGACGCCGCCGTCGAGCGGTTCGAACGTCCCGGCCGCAGTTATGTCGACGTCGAACGGCTTCAGCCACGGGGCGTTGAAGTAGACGGCGTTCGTCAGGACGAGCCGGACGAACGCGTCGATCGATCCCGGCGGGAGCAGGTCAACGATCCGCTCGTTCGTCTCGTCGCTCACCCAGTCGTTGATCGTCTCGCGGGCCGCTTCCGGATCCTCGGCGAAGTCGAGCAGGCGAAGGCCGGCTCCGTAATTGACGGCCAGCGTGTCGAGGTAGCTTCGCAGGAACGAGTAGCCCCGCTGACCCCACGCCGCGTTGACGACGTTGAGCTGAAACCCTTCTCCCTCGTAAGGGGGATCGACCTCGCCGCGGCCGTTCAGCGCGAGGTCGATCCAGTTGAACGCGGGGTGCAGCTCCTCTTGATCGAGCGTGAAGTGGAGGACATCGGCCATTTGGCGCTCGGTCTCCCCCCGAGCCCCGGCATAGACCATCGCCAGCGCGGACGAGATGCTGTACGGGGAGACGAAGAGGTTCCCACCGACGCTGCCGATCTCGTGCAGGAGATCGAACGCGAACGCCGAATTGCCGTCGACGAGAGACTCGACCTCGGCCTCCGCGACGTCCGGGCTCGTGTTCCGCGGCAGCGATGACTGTGCGACCTCGCCGCCGTCCGGAGGCTGCGACCACAGAAGCGCGCATCCCGCCATGCCGGCCACGACACAGAACAACAACAGGGTGACGGTCGTTCTCCACGCCGTCGAACTTCGGACGCCTTCCATACTGGCACCTCCTGTGGAGCTTGCCTAATGCTTCAGCGCGATGAGAAGGACAACGCCGAGGATCCCCCCGGCGATCAGCGCGAGGAGCGGCCACCGGACCGTCGCGCCCTCTTGGTCGGGCGGCGGCCCCGGCGCGACGTCGGCGTAGGCCCGAAGCGTCGGCCCGGTGATCCCGTCCTCGCCGAGCGGCAGGGCAACCTGTTCGTCAAACCCGCGGTACGTCTCGATCGTCCGATCGACGAGCGAGACCTTCCAGATGTGGTCGTAGTCACGCTCGAGGGCGATGTAGACCTCAAGCGCCGTCGGATCGAAGACGAGCGAATAGCGCGTCATGAAATCGCCGGTCGACATCGACGTTCGGCGGAATACCTCGAACGCTTGGTCGACGTCGAATTCCGCGAGGTTCTCCTCGATGTAGCGGTAGGCGACCCGGTAGCGCTCCGCCCCGTCCCCGGCGATGTCGCGCAGATCGAGGCCCCGGAAGTCGCCATTGTGGAAGTTGGTCATCACGAGGAACGGTCCGTTGATCTCCGTGATGACGTTCCCCGCTTCGCCGGACTCGACGACCGCCGCGTTGCCGCTCGGATCGGCGTAGAGGTTGTGCAGCTGCAGCGAGCGGTACTGGACGAGGCGTCGATCGCCGATCCAGGACAAGACACCGTCGACTGTCTTGCATTCGCGCAGACCATCGTAGAACGCATTCCAGATGAACAACTCGCCGTCGGCCGGCTCGTCAGCCATCGCCCGCGCCGACGAGACCATCTGATCGGACGCGAAGAGGCCGTGCTCGTTCATCCCTACGGTCCGCCCGTAGTGCTCCTCCATCCAGAAGCTGCCGACGAACAGCGCACCCGTCTCGTGCTCCTCGATCGAGAAGCGGATCTCGTTCGGCGGGTAGTCGAAGTTCATCCCGTAGAGGATCGTGCCCGAATAGACGGCGAACCCGGTGCACGCCACACCAGCATGAGCGATCGCGCCCACGAGCGCCGCGGCCAACGCCGCCGTCGCGATCCCACGCTGTTTCATGATGACCGAGTATAGAAGGCGAAGCGGCCCAGTACGAACCGGCGGAGCGGCTTGAGGGGTCGGAGCGGCTCCGCGAATGACCGAGGAAAGGGCGTGGGAGCGGGACGATCGCCCCGCTCCCACTAGGACCGCCGGACTGAGGGAGGGTACGGCAGCCTTGGGCGCCGGGGCGGAGCGGGGCCCCGCCCCGGCTGGAGGCTCAGGAGGGCTGAGCTGAGGGTCTAGGGGATCCCCTCCGTAAACTCCGGGCAGACGACCGGCCCGCCGAGCGAGAAGTAGTGATCGAGCGTCCTCAACGGGGGATCGTCTCCCGTTTGGCAGAGCGCGTGCGCGGACGCACGCGCCACGCATCCGCAGACCTCCTCAAAGACGTCGGGCGAGGCGTCCGCGAGCGCCGCGAGAAGATCGCCGAAGCCGGCGTCGCACGGGAGCCGTACCGTCTCCTCCATCCGAGCGCATTCCGCTCCGCCTGACGGGAAGACGACGACTCGAACGACCTTCCAGCCCCGGGCGTTCATGGCGACTCGCCCGGCCCGGATCCGGCCGCGTTCCGCACGAGGACGCCGACGAGGAGGACCGCACCGGCGAAGGCGGCGGCGAGGCGGCGATCCGTCGAACGTCGGGCCGATTTCCCGTGAATCCGGAACGTCCCCGTCCGTGCGAGCGTCGTCTTCCGCTTCTGCATCGGTACCACCTCCTGGTCCCCGGGTCGGGGATCCGGCCCGCCGGAGTCCCAGCGGGCAAAGCGAAACGCAGACCCCTGGGTCTGCGCCTTCGTGTCGGTCCTCGTATGCTCGGCTGCGCTTCCCGCTACCCGGGCACGAACGGACCGACGGTCTTCGTGCGAACGTGAAGGAGAATCCGGACGGCGATCTGTGTGCTCGTGGACCATCCCCGCGCGTTCGACATCATGGGCGCATTCTAGGCGCAGGCGGGGGGAGTGTCAAGACCTAGACTTGTCTCACGCAAGATGAGCATGAAGAGGGCCGGGGTTCTCACTCAAGGT
>CAZGXU010000079.1:0-3901 GCA_964530075.1 uncultured Thermotogae bacterium | reverse complement strand
TGGATAAGCGCTGAAGGCATCTAAGCACGAAGCCGTCCTCAAGACGAGGTCTCCACATCAGGCCCCTCCGAGACGAGGAGGTTGATAGGCCGCAGGTGTAAGCGCAGCAATGCGTTCAGCCGAGCGGTACTAATCGGCCGAAGCTTATGTGGCACACACCCTGTTCACTTGTCAGGAGCATTTGGGACGGATCAAGAGATCCAGGTGGCTGATGGCGGAGGGGAAACACCCGTTCCCATCCCGAACACGGCAGTTAAGCCCTCCTGCGCCGATGGTACTAGTCCGGCGACGGACTGGGAGAGTAGGACGTCGCCTGGTTTTTCTTTTCGTATAGGCCTTGGAGTGCATACACTCTGTCTACCATGTCATTGAGACATCTGACACAATCTTCGCGCGACCCCGGCGACCGCGTCACCCTTCTCGGCATCCTCTGGAACGTCGTCCTGTTGGCGGTGAAGCTGGCCGTGGGGCTGCTGACGGGGTCGGCCGGGCTGATCGCCGACGGGATTCACACGGCTTCCGACATGGCGACCGACATCGCCGTTCTCGGCGGGATGCACCTGGCGCGGCGGAAGGCCGACGCCACGCATCCGTACGGGCACGGGCGGTTCGAGACGCTCGCCGGGGGGGTCGTCGCCGGTGCGCTGATCCTTGTCGGTGCGTTCCTCGTGTGGGAAGGGATCGCGGCGTTGTATCGAGGGGAGTCCGGCTATCCCGGCGCTGGCGTCGTGGTGGTGGCCCTCGCGTCGATCGTCGTGAAGGAGTGGATGTACAGGCGGACGGCGTGGGTCGCGCGCGAGGTCGGGAGCGCGGCGTTGCAGGCGAACGCCTGGCATCACCGATCGGACGCGCTGTCATCGATCGCGGTCCTCGCCGGCGGGATCGGAGGATTGGTCGGATTCGGGGAGGCCGACCACCTGGCTGGGCTGATCGTCGGCCTGATGGTCGTCACGGCCGGCGGCCGGACGCTGATGCGCGTGTTGCACGAGCTGACCGAGGGTGGGCTCACCCGGAGCGATCTCGAGACGATCGAGAAGGCGATCGGCGGCGTCGCGGGGGTTCGCGAATGGCACCACCTCCGGACCCGGCTCGTCGGGCGTGAGACGTTCGTCGACGTGCACGTGCTGGTCGACCCCGACCTGTCCATCGTCGACGCGCATCACGTCTCCACCGATGTCGAGACGTCGGTCCGCCGCGCCTGCGGCAAGCCGGTGAACGTGACCGTGCACATCGAACCGGATCTTGCCGAGCAGCGAAGGACCGTCCGAGGTGAAGGCGATGCCGGCGGTCGCGCCTAGAGGCTGAGGCTTCCTCGCTCTAGGTTGAGCAATCGCTCCTTCAGGGGGAGCCCGCCCCCGTAGCCGACGAGATGGCCGTGCTTTCCGACGACGCGGTGACACGGGATGACGATCGGGATTGGGTTGGCTCCGACGGCCTGGCCGACCGCGCGGAGCGCCTTGGGGTTCCCGACGTTCTTCGCGATCTCGGCGTACGCGACCGTCTCTCCGTACGGAATCGCGAGCGTTGCGTCCCACACGCGGCGCTGAAACGCCGTGCCGCGGACGTCGAGGGGAACCTCGAATGCACGCCGCTCCCCTCGGAGGTACTCGTGGAGTTCATCGAGGGCCGCCGTGTTCGGCTGGTCGTCCGGGAGGATCCGGACGTGCAACCGCCGGCCGAGCTCCTCGAACGAGGTCGGTCGTAGCTCGATCCAGCGCAGACCCGCGGGGGAGGACACGACGCGAAACGTCCAACCTTCCCAGCTAAGCGTGCTACCGTAGAGCTTCTCCGGGAGCGGCTTCGGACGTCGCGGCACGTGGATTCACCTTTCGCTTCAGGTCCGATCAGAGTAGTTCGCCCGCCGGTCGAAGTCAATCGCGAACCGGCTTCGCCGTTCGGGTCTAGGGCTCCTCGAACCGGAACATGCGATACGTCTCGATGGTCGGGTACGGCTCCTCGCGCCAGCGGTCCGGGGACAGGCCCGCCTTCTCGCTCAAGTGGGAGAGGAACTCGCTCGGATCCGGGAACGTCTCCCAAACATCGGGCAGATAGGTCGACATCGCGTCACCGGAAGAGAGGATTACTCCGTCGACGCCGGGCTCGAGTTTGGCGATCAGGTCCTCGGGGTCCGCGAACTCGAGCTCCTCGGGCGGGGTGAGCACCGAGATCGCGATCCGGATGTCGTCGGTCTCCTCCGGCGCGACGGCGGGGAATCGCTCGTCCTCCGTCGCCGCGAGGATCGTGTTCCTCAGAACGTTCCGATAGAGCGGCTCGTGTGGCTCGAACGAATCGACCATGCAGCCGCGGAGCGCGCCGTCGACGGAGAGCGTCACGAACGCGGTCTCGACGTGAAGAAGCCGGGGCGGAAGGGCCACTTCGTCGACCTCGATCATGTCTCCGCCGGCCGCCGTCGCGACGAGCTGCTCCCGCGCCAGACGGAGCAATTCGACCTGCTCCGATGCGGCGAACTCCTGCGACCCGGGCTGGATGAAGAAGTACCAGATGAAGAAGACGGCGATCGCGCCGAGGATGAATCGCCAAGCGGACCGCCGTTTGGAGCCTTCCATGTCGACCGACCATACGGCACGTCGCGCCCGGGTTCAACCCGCCCGGCCCCTGTGAGCGCGGAAGGGCGCTTCGTATACTCCGGCGACAGGGCACATGAAAGGGGGATCATGACTGACAGGCTGGTCGAGCGATTCTGCGCCATGGTCCGGATCGACAGCGAGTCCGGGAACGAGGCGCGGTTCATCGACGCGATGAAGGGGCGGTTCGAGGAGGAGCTGTCGGCGACGTGCGCCGTCGATGCGCACGGGAACCTCATCGCCAAGGTTCCGGCGAAGGGGGCGGTCGATGTCGCGCCGATCTTCCTCGCGGCGCACGCCGACACGGTGAAGCCGGGGGTCGGGATCGAGCCAATCGTCGAGGACGGCGTCATCCGATCGAAGGGGGAGACGATCCTCGGCGCCGACGACAAGGCCGGCCTGGCAGCGATCGTCGAGGCCGTGTTGACGGCGCAAACGCGACCGCCGGTTGAGATCGTCGTGACGCGAGGCGAGGAGATCGGCCTCGTCGGAGCGCGGAACCTCGATCTCTCGCTCCTCGACGCCGAGCGGGGGATCATCGCCGACTCCGAGGCGCTGAACGAGGTGATCCTCGGCGGTCCGACGCACGCGTCCCTCGACGTCGAGATCGTCGGGAAGGCCGCACACGCCGCCGCGCCGGAGCACGGCGTCTCGGCGATCCGCGTCGCCGCACAGGCGATCTGCCGGTTCGAGGAGGGGAACCTCGACGACGAGACGGTCTCTAACGTCGGGACGATCCACGGGGGGATGATCCGAAACGGAGTCCCCGAGCGGGTGACGATCGAAGCCGAGTGCCGCAGCCTCGACCACGACAAGTGCCTCCGGCAGGCCGAGGCGATGAGGGCGGCGTTCGAGGCGGCCGCCTCCGATGCCGGCGCGACGACGAACGTCGAGGTGCGGATCGAATACGAGGCCTCGAAGACGTCGGAGGATTCGTCGATCGTCCGTCTCGCGAAGGAAGCGATCTCCGCCGCCGGGCTCGAGCCGGAGACCCGGGTGATCCTCGGCGGCACCGATGCGCTGATCCTCTCGGGGAGAGGCCTGGAGACGGCGGTCATTGGCGTCGGGGGGGAGGCGGCGCACTCGACCGACGAGCGGATCCGCGTGGCGGACCTTGAGAAGGTGGCCGAGATCCTCCGCCACCTGCTGGAGATCGCCGCGGCGGAATAGCCCGCAGCGGCGCACTTTGTGCGCGACGTTTCGGCTCGGTTGACGCCCCCGTCGGGTCACCGTAGAATCGCAGCGCATTCCTCGGTAGCTCAATTGGCAGAGCGCTCGGCTGTTAACCGAATGGTTGTAGGTTCGAGTCCTACCCG
>CAZGXU010000078.1:0-4243 GCA_964530075.1 uncultured Thermotogae bacterium | reverse complement strand
CCTAGGTGGACCGCTCCGGCCGCGCGTGCGTCTTCCTCCACGCGTCGTAGAGCGGGCCGAGCGCGCTCGCGTAGCGCTCGCTCAGCACGATCGGATCGGTCGACTCCGGCTCGTTGGGCATCGTCGCGTAGGGCACCTGAATCCCCCGGATTTCGATCGTGCCGTGCGTCTCGCCGGCGAGGGTCTTCCAGTCGTCGACTCCGTACGTTCTTTCCATCTCCTCGCGCGGGACGGAATGGGTGAGGATCCCGTCGCGGCGCTTCGCGTCGTATCGGGCGATGTTCCTCCGCCACGATTCCTCGAACGACACCGAGACGTACACGATCGCTGCGCGCTCGAGGATCGAGGGGGAGAGCCGTGCGAGTGCCTCGGCGTACCCGGTCGGTCCGCCGCGCGAGAACTCGACGACCAAGGTCCGGCGATCGAGCCGCTCGGGGACCGCGAGGATCGGCTCGGCCCTCCGGTTGATCTTCTCGATCAGGAAGCCCCACAGTCCGTCGTCGGTGACGGCGTAGTTCCCGTCGCAGCGCTTCGAATGAAGCCGCGGGCGGCCGAGCCGCTCCCAGAGGTCGTCCTCCTCGAATCGCTCCCATAGGATCGGGAAGTCATCGACGACGCCGAACGGCGCGATCCGGAACGCTCGGGCACGCTCCGCGGCCGGAAGCCCCTCCATGAAGTCGATGAACTCGCTCTTCCCACTCGCCGGGCGGCCGAGGAGGAGGAGCACGTCGAAGGTCTCGCGCAGCGCTTGGCGGGGCATGCCGTACGAAAGCCCGAGGCGCTCGGCCAGGTCCCGCACCGTCTCGTGAGCCGGACGGTCCGCGTCGATCCGGATCAGCCTCGACGCGCGGTCCGTGTGCCACCGATCGAGCTCGGAGAGCATCCGATCGAGGGCCGCCGCCTCGACCTCGAATCCGGGCGTTCCACGGGCTCGCTGCCGCTCGCTCGATCGCGGTACAGGGATCTCCAATCGGAGGAAGGCATCGGGCGCCGGGAGAGCATCGCCGAACGCCCCGTAGGCGTTGACGAAGCCGCTGTCGCCGAGCGCAATCGAGTAGGCGCGATGGACGGCGAGATGGGATTCCTCCAGGCAGAGGAATCCCCGATCGAGGATCTCGTGGATCTCCGCCCTCCGCTCCGGGAGCGCGGCCGAGATCGCGGCCGTCAGCGCGTCTCGATCGCGGAACAGGTCGAGCCGCTCCCGCTCGACGACCCGCCGAACGAGCTCCGGAAGGACGCGGACGCTCTCGGGGTGGAATCGCGCCAGGAGCGCGAGCGCCTCGCTCTTGCCGACCGCAGGGAGCCCTTCGACGACGACGTAGTCCATGATTCTCCTCTCGCGAAGGCGATTGTACGTCCTCCGGCAAGGCGGCACCCAACCAGCCAACGGACGCCGGGCGGCGGGTCCCTCGACTTCGCCGGGTGCTTCTGTATAATGGGCCACTTCGAAAGGAGCCTGTGGAATTGAAGAAATTGATCATCGTCGAATCGCCGACCAAGGCGCGCACGATCGGGCAGTACCTCGGGAAGGAGTATGAGGTCCTCTCGTCGCAAGGACACGTGCGGGATCTGCCGAAGAACGACCTCGGCGTGAACGTCGAGGAGGGCTTCGCGCCGAGCTTCGAGACGAAGCGGGGCAAGATCGTCTCGAGGCTGCGCGATGCGGCCAAGGACGCCCAACGTGTCTACCTCGCGACGGACCACGATCGCGAGGGCGAGGCGATCGCGTTCGACCTGTTCACGATTCTGAGCCGCGTTGTGAAGGACGAGAAGGCGTTCGCCCGGCCCGTGTTCAACGAGATCACGAAGTCGGTGATCCTCGACGCGTTGAAGGCGCCGGGCGGAATCGACCTCAAGAAGGTGGAGGCGCAGCGGACGCGACGGATCCTCGATCGGTTGATGGGATACCTCGTCAGTCCGCTCCTTTCGCGCACGATCGCGGGGAGTCGCTTCGCCGGCCTGTCCGCCGGGCGGGTGCAGTCGGTCGCCCTTCGTTTCCTGTGCGACCGAGAGGCCGAGATCGTTGCGTTCGTGCCGGAGGAATATTGGGAGATCGACGCGCACCTGAGAGACGGGGAGCCGTTTGTCGCCTCGGTGACGAAGCGGAACGGCGGAAAGCTGTCGATCCCGGACGGGAACTCGGCCGAAGCGATCGTCACGGAGATTCGAGCCGCCCCCGAGATCCGCGTCGTTCAGGTAGAGGAGAAGGATCGGAAACGGAATCCCTCGGCGCCGTTCATCACGAGCACCCTACAGCAGGCAGCGTCCTCGCGGCTCGGGTTCGCGCCGAAACGGACGATGCGGATCGCTCAGGAGCTCTACGAAGGAATCGCCCTGCCCGAGGGGACGGAGGGGTTGATCACGTACATGCGGACCGATTCGGTTCGCGTGTCGGAGGCGGCGGTCGAGCAGGCTCGAACGGTGATCGCGTCGACGTTCGGTGTGGAATACCTCTCCCCAAAGGCCCGGACGTTCACGAACAAGCGCCGCTCGCAGGACGCGCACGAGGCGATCCGACCGACCGACGAGACCCGAACGCCCGAATCGATCGCGGCGCATCTCTCCCCCGATCAACGGAAGCTCTACGCGCTGATCTACGGCCGATTCCTCGCCACGCAGATGACGCCGGCGGTCTATCGACAGAGGAGGATCGTCCTGGAAGCCGGCGCGTACACGCTGGAGGCCTCCGGGAACGTGCTTCAGTTCGACGGGTTCCTCCGTGCCCTGCCCGAACAGCGGACGAAGGAGAACCCGATTCCGGCGGACGTCGGCGAAGGGGACAGGATGGTCCTCGAGGACCTCGAGACGCGGCAGAAGTTCACCGAGCCGCCGCATCGCTACAGCGAAGCCGGCCTGATCAATCTTCTGGAGAAGGAGGGAATCGGCCGCCCGAGCACGTACGCTTCGATCGTCTCGGTGATCCAGGATCGGGGGTACGCGACCCGGGACGGGGGAAGCCTCCGGCCGACCCTGCTCGGTCAGATGGTCGTCGACTTCCTTCAGCGCCACTTCGCGGAGACGGTCAATCCACGGTTCACGGCCCACCTCGAGGAGGATCTCGACGACATCGAAGAGGGGGACATGTCCCGCTCGGAGGCCTTGAACGAGTTCTACGGCCCGTTCTCCGAGCGTCTCGCCGCCTTGGAGGGGGAGATCGAGGAAGGCGGGAATCGCGTCTTCCGGGTTCCGTCGGACGTGACGTGCGAGGTCTGCGGGTCGCCGATGGAGCTTCGGTACTGGAAGGGCTCGTTCTTCCTCGGCTGCAGCGCGTACCCGACGTGTCGAAACACGGTCAACCTACCGCCGGACCTGTCGGTCCGATACGAGGGAGAAGAGGTCAAGGTACGGGAGGCCCTTGCTGCGGGAGAGCAGGAGAAACGGATCCCCTGCGCCGCATGCGGAGGCGAGATGGAGCTCAGATCGGGGCGCTTCGGGCGATACTACAAGTGCACCAATCCGGAGTGCGGCCAGACGGCGTCCCTCTCCACCGGCGTGCGCTGTCCGAGCTGCGGCGAGGGGGAGTTGGTCGAGAAGTACTCGACGAAACGAAGGCGGACTTTCTACAGCTGTAATCGCTATCCTGCGTGTCGCTTCGCGGTGAGCGACCGGCCGGTCAAGGTCTGTCCGGTGTGTGGCGCCGGCGTCGTGGTGGAAAAGAAGGGCGAGGAACTCCGCTGTACGAACAAGGACTGCGGGTACCGGGAGCCGCTGCCGGACGCTACGCCGCCTCGGACAGAAGCTTGAACCACTCCAGGCGCCGTTTGAGGGAGGAATCCTGCAGCTTGGCGAGCGCCTCCTTTTGGATCTGACGGACGCGCTCTCGACTGATGCCGAACTCGATTCCCACCTCGTCGAGCGTCTTCGGCTGGTAGTCGTTCAGCCCGTATCGCAGCTCGAGGATGCGCCGCTCGCGATCGGTGAGGCGCTCGTCGAGGGCGCGCTCCAGCTCCTGCACGAGGAGATGCTCGAACGTCTCGCGTTCCGGGGACTCGACCGATGCGTCTTCGATGAAGTCGCCGAGGACCGAGCCGTCGTCGTCATGCCCGATCGGCATGTCGAGCGAGGTCATGCTCTGGGCGGTCTTCTTCGCCTTGATAATGTTCTCGACTGTCGTCTCCAGTTCGGCGGCGAGGTTCTCGACTGTCGGTAGCTCGCCGGTTTCCTTCAGGTAGTTCCGCTCGACCTGGTAGATCTTTCGAATCAGCTCGTTGATGTGGGTCGGCACGCGGATGGTCCGCGAGCG
>CAZGXU010000077.1:0-4526 GCA_964530075.1 uncultured Thermotogae bacterium | reverse complement strand
ATGTGACTTGGATGCCGACCGAGCGTAGTGGGTCACCGGGGGACTGTCAAGGGAGACGATGCCGAGACGAGTGTTCGCGACCCTCGGGCGACCGCGACGCGAGCGGTCGAAACGGAGGGATTCCATGCCTGCGAAGCGAACCGACCGACCGGTGTGGATGCTGCTCCTGTGGGGGGACCTGTACGGGGCGAACTGCACGTTCAGCGCGAAGAAGCTCTCCATTCTCGACAAGTTCCGCCGCTACGGCTGGGACCTGACGTCGGCGGGCGCGGAGAGGACGGTGAGGCCGTGTGCGTTTGCGCAACAGCAGGGCGCCGAGGCAGTCGAACTCGATTGCACGGTCGACGAGCTCGGCGACGTGACCGAGTACGACGGGATCTCGGTGATGCCCGGTCCGGCGCACCGGGGGTTGATCGGCTCGACGACGGCGGTGGCGCTGATTCGACGCGCCGCGGCCGCGGGCCTCGTCGTCAGCGCGTGGTGCCGCGGCGTCCGGGTCCTCGCGGCGGCGGACGTCCTTCGCGAGAAGCGCGTCGTCGGTCACGCCGACGATCGGGAGGCGATCGAGGCCGCCGGTGGGGTCTACGTCGGGCACGACCATCCGCCGGTCATCGACGGCCTCCTCGTCACCGGCGCCCGAAGCTACTACTACCGGACGAAGAACGCCGAGGCGATCCGCGCGGCGATGACCGACCGGCGCGCCGCGTAGCGTCCCCGAGGCGTGCGGCGCGGTTGCCTGGCTTCGAGGATCCGCTACGATCCGATCCGACCGATAAGGAGACGTGCGATGGACACGTTCGAAGCGATCGCGGCGAGCCGGAGCATCCGCGCGTTCAAGGACGAACGGCTCCCGGATGAAGCGGTGACGAAGATCCTGACCGCCGCGTCGCAGGCACCGCCGGAAAAGAACCGGCAGCCGTGACGGTTCGTGGTGATCGAAAGGGTACACGATCCCGCTGGTGCGTGGGACGAGGCGATTGGCCCGGAGACCGGATGTCCGTACGATGTGCGCATGAAATCGGGGGGTGAGACGATGCGCACCAAGGTCTGCAGTATCCTGATCGCGGTCCTGGTCTGTTCCTTGATGGTCGCGGCACAAGAGGGCTCAACGGGCGCCGGAGTCGAGAATCTGTCGGCCGATCGGACGCTCGGCGTGGGGATCCAGGTCGACTACCCGTTCGGCGGTCTGCTCAGCGGACGGTATTGGTTCTCGTCCGATCTCGCCGGCGAGGCGATCCTCTTCCTGTGGAGCGACGGCGGCGACGTCGAGGGGACGGTCACCGCGCGGGCCCTCTACCGGATCGCGGATCGACCGGTCGCCGACTTCTACGGGGCCGTCGGCGCTTCGATCCCGGTGTCGTCGTACGGGGGGGAAACCGTCTACCTCTCCGCTGCCGGGGGGATCGAGTTCGGGTTCCGGTCCGCCCCGAGCCTGGCCTGGAACATCGAGTTCGGGGTCGCCTACTCGACGGACGGCGAGCTGTCGATGGCCTTCGGCACGGGGGTCCACTTCTACTTCTAGTAAGCCCCTGCGCGGGCGTTGTGCGACCGGCTACGGGGCGGCGCGGGAACCGTTGGAGCCGAAGCGGAACCCCTTCTCTCTGAACAGGCGCACGCAGGCCTCGACGACTTCGGGATCGTAGAGACGATCGGCGTTTTGCTCGATCTCTTCCAGCGCGGCGTCGAGCCCCAGCGCCGGGCGATACGGGCGGTGGCTCGAGATCGCCTCCACGACGTCGGCGACGGCGATGATCCTCGCCTCGAGACGAATTTGGTCGCCGTGAAGCCCGTTGGGATAGCCGGATCCGTCGATCCGCTCGTGGTGCTGAAGGACGAACTCCGCGACCGGCCACGGGAATTCGATCCTCTTCAGGATGTCGTACGCCATCCGGGGGTGATTCCGGACGAGTTCCCGTTCGACCTCGGTGAGCTTCGTCGGCTTGCTTAGGATCTCGGCCGGAACGGAGATCTTCCCGATGTCGTGCAGCAGACTCGTGACCTGGAGGGAATCGACCCGATCCCGTCCGAGTCCCAGCTCCTCTCCGATCCGCACGGCGAGTTCGGTGACCCTTCGCTGATGCCCCGCGGTGTAGGGATCGCGGCTTTCCGCGGTCGCCGCGATTGCCTGGATCGTCCCCTCGAGCGCCTTGCGGAGTGCCTGAACGGCCGACTCCTTCTCATCCTCGAGGTCCATGTTGCGGAGGGCGAACGCGATGTCTCCCGCGACCTCTCTCACCAGGCCGATCTCCTCCTCGCTCGTCACCAACTCCCCCGGCGACGTGACGCCCAGGAGACCGTAGCGGACGCCTTCGTGTTCGAGACAGGCCGCCATTCTCGCCTGATCGCAGCCCTTGTCGCGACTGGGGCAGTCACGACAGAGGCTCTCCGACGGATCGACGACGGCGACGCCGCGCTGCTGCCAGGCCCGCTGAGCGCAGGGTGGAAGCGTGCCGTCCGAGAACAGGGTCGAGACGGCCGGGAACGTCCCCCCCATGCTCCGGTACGACGCCGCCAACAGGCGTTGTGTCTCGTCGTTCAGCGTGATCCACGCCGTCGAGTACCCGCTTCCCTCGACCAGGGCCGTGCAGGCCTCGTCCAGGAGGCGCTCCCGGTCGTGCTCCTTGACGATCAGTTGGTTGACGTTGCGGATCGCCTTCAGCAGGAAGTTCAGCCTGCGCAGTTGCTTCTCGGCCTCCAGCCTCTCCTTCACCTCGTGGCGAAGCCGCGTATTCGCCTCCCGAAGTTCCTCGGTCCGTTTCACAACGCGTTGTTCGAGGGTTTCGTTCGCCTCCTGCAGCGCCTCTTGACTCGACTTAAGTTTGCGAAAGACGAGCGCGAACGGCTGGCGGAGCCCGGTTTCGATGATCGCCCTGTAGAGCAAGTAGAACGACGCCAGCTTGAAGATGTGCCCGAAGAGGTTCGAGATGTCGTAGACGCCGACGTAGAACGTGAACAGCAGCTCGGAGCCGATGGTCAGAAGAACGGAGGCGATCAGCCACCGGAGCACACGCCGGTCGAATTCGCGGCGGTTGCGGATGAGAAGGCCCATGGCTCCGACCAGGACCCCTGAGATCGCGTATTCGCTCGCCTTCTTGAACAGCGTGAGGCCGCTCCCCTCGACGTAACAAGTGGGGAAGATCCTCCAGACGAAGATGGAGAGGAGGACCGCCGCGAAGATCGCGGCATACGCGCCGACCGCTGTTGCGTGCCGGAGCTTCCGATGCAGGAAGAACGGCGCAGCGACCAGCGTGAGGGCCTCCAGGTATCGGGCCGCAATCCACAGTTGCGTCGCGTGGTTGGATTCGTCCCCGGGAATCAGCGTCATCCCTTTGTAAGCGAAGGCATGGACAAGGTCGATTCCGGCGATGAACAGATAGGCGATTCCCAGGAGGGACAAGTATCCGTTTTCTAGGTAGTTTCGAGTGTTCCACGCGATCATGAACATGGCGACGGCGACGATGATGCTGAACAGCTCGACGGACATGTGGAAGAGTAGGTAGTCGTACTGGGCGAGGACGTAAAGGCCGATCAGCGGCAGGAGCCACAGTGCCGGGTAGGCTCGCCTAGCCTCATTCCAGTTCGTAGTCCACATGATTTCTGCAACCATAATGCCTGTAACGAATCGATCGTTCGTCCCGACGTGCGCGGCGCGGGGGACAACGGTTTCCTCTGGACTGGCCATGGACTCCGTGTGGGGGTTGCGAACAACGCTGCGGGCGATCCCTTGCGCGGCTTTGAAGGGCGCCATGCAGCCGAAGCTCGGCGCGTGCGCCTTCGCGACCGTCCTCCGAGCCTAGGGTCGCGACCCCGATCGACGGCCGCTGCCGGCAGGTAGAGGCGCTCGGGTGGCTCGTCCCGGGCACCGCGCCCGAGGCCGTGGGCTCATTCCGCGGGGTCAGCGGGGTCAGAGCTTTATTCTTGAATTCTCGATGCTTCTCGCTTCGCAATAACACTGATCGTTGAGAAGTGGAGACCGAGATGGTCTGCGACTTCTTGGAGCCTGTAGTGGTGCACGCGAACTGCATCGTGGATACGCGCGTCCCGATCCAGCTTGTCAGACACATCCTGGAAGATCTCCCTGAGGGATGGTCTCGCCGCATCTCGTTCGCGTCGGAGCACGTTCTGATCCAGCGGTGCCTCGAGTAGCCTCGGGCGCATCCGTTCGACGAAGCTGTCACCTCCGAGGAGAGAACCGGCTCGCAAGTTGTCCCAGACGTCCACGCCGCGCCCCTGTCGAACGAAGCGCCTGAATGCCCGCACTGCGCGATCACGCCTCGTATCGAACTGAGAGAGGATCCAGTCGACGTCGAGGAACTGAGGGACCTCAGCCTGTCCCGATGTGGCGCGGTAGCTGCTCCACGGCCAGTCCCGAGCAGAACGAACCATCTTCGCTCGGACCGGATTCAGGACGATGTACCGGGCGAGTTCCAGTAGGTGCGACTCCTTCTCGACGAGGATCGACTTAAAGCGGCCTTGGAGGACGTGGCCGTAGCGCTTGTGATGGCGATTGAACCTCTGCGTGTAGA
>CAZGXU010000076.1:0-4712 GCA_964530075.1 uncultured Thermotogae bacterium | reverse complement strand
GAGACCGGGCTGAGGGCGGCCCATCCGACGACGGCATCTCCGACGCGGGCCACCAAGCGACAGATCGGGAGGTGGGCTGAATTCCACCCTTCCCAATCCGGCACGTCCGACGCGAACGTCGCGTCCCCCGTGGCGATCCCCTGCTCGTAGATGGCGCGGACTCTCTCCCAGTCCTCCGGCGTCATCGCCTCGATGCGGAAATCCATGTCGGTTCAGACGTCTCGATTCCAGGACCCGATCTCGATGATGTTGCCCTCCGGGTCGGCGATCATCGAAGAATGCATCCCCCACGGCTCGTCGCGCGGGGCGTAGATGGAGCGCCCTCCGGCCTTGACGACACGCCCGTATTCGCGATCCGCGTCCGCCGAGGTCGGCAGGTCGATCGCCAGTTCGAACGTTCCATTCAGTCCGCGAGGATAGGTCGGCTCCTCGCCCAGCAGGCTCGGCAGTTGCGCCCGCTCGTACATCGAGAAGCGGACGCCGTCGTTCTCGAACTCGGCGTACGGACCGGCCCCGTCCCAGTCGATCGCGAAGCCGAGGACATCCCGATAGAACGTGACCATTCGACGAAGGTCATTCACGAAGATCCCGACCATGTCAATCCGCGTACCCATCACGCCTCCTGTGGGAGTCCCGAATCTCGCGTCCGGGATCGGGACTCCCTTGGGGGGCCCGATCCTCACCGGCCCGTCCTCGCGCGCCATCCTACCCATCGCTCAATGAAGCGGGCAACCCACAGGTGCCGTGAGCCCCTTCGGGTGCGTACTCCCCGCATGGATCAGGGTCCTCGGGCGGCGCCGACGGCGGCCTCCAGCCCGGGTCGATGCGCCCAAACGTGCTCGGCCTGTCGGCGACAGGCCTTGGTGTGCGTCCAGCGTTCGTCCGGATCGGCTGTCGGAAACCGCTTCGGGACGTGCACGGTCCCGCGCCGGGAGAGCGGCACACTCGGCAGATAGCTCTCCGCCATCCCGAAAAGGCGGTCGATCCGATCGAGCGGCGACTCGCCGGCGGGCTCATCGGGCTCGGGGAGACCGTCGTCGATCCGCGAGCAGTACCACCAGACGCAGTTGCCGATGTGGGTGAGCGTCTCATCGATCGACCGACGATCGGGCGCCGGCCGCCGGGCGCGCTCCGCCGGGGACAGAGGGAGGACCCTCTCGCGCATCCGTTGGAGGACGCGGCCGACGAAGCGGAGATGCGCCGCGATCGCATCGTCGCCGAGCGGCCGGCGATCGCGCTCGAAGAGGACGGCCGCGTTCCCGGACTCCCAGACGCGGGCGCCGGCGAGGTGCTCCGTCAGGACGACCCGGACACCGGGCACTCCTCCCGCCCGCACCCGGCGCGTCAGCGCCTCGGTCTCCGGCGTAAGGTCGGCCAGATCCTCCGACTGCAGCCAGTGCGCGTACTCGGCGATCCGGGCGGGCGCCGTTTTCTCCGACTCCGTCGCGGTCCGAGCGCGGAAGCACAAGCCGGGCAGCGCCGGAATGTGTCCGAGACAGCCTTCGCTTCCTGCGTCCTCCACCAGGAGGTTGAACCGCGGGAGGCGGACGTCGGATCGCGCGCTCACGATTCCCGGCCCCTCGGCGCGAGCGGGAGCGCCCTTCTGATCTCCTCGGGAATCGAGCAGGGACGACCGGAAGCGGCATCGACGAACACCCATTCGGTCTCGCCCTTCGCGAGGAGCGCCCCATCGGACGCCCGTGCGAACTCGTACCGGCGGAGCGACCGGACGCGGCGGAAATCGACGACCCACGTGCGGACCTGAACCCGATCGCCGGCGAAGGCGGGCTCCCGATACTCGATCCGGTGAGACCGCACGACCCACGTCGCGCCCGCGGCGCGCATCGCGCCGATGCCGCCGGCGGCGGTGAAATGTCGGACGGCGACATCCTGCATCCACTGGACGTAGGCGACGTTGTTGACGTGGCCGTTCCGGTCGATCGCGCTCTTCGGAACCGTGAACTCGTCGCGATAGATCGCTTCCGCCCGAGGTGCCGCGCTTTCACTGCTCACCCGTTCATCGATCGACATAGGTCTCGTGGGCGAATCGTAGGGGCGAGAGGATGCCTTATCAAGTCGATCCGACGCAGTCTACGAACCGTCGAGATCGAGGACGGGCGCATCGAGATCGACCCGCCCCACGAATGTCGAGCCGCCGCAGGAGCGTTCGATTCCCTCGGCCAGCTCTGCCGAGATCCGGCGCACCTCGTCCGCGCCGATCGGCGGAAGGCCCTCCACGACCAGACACAGGTTCGTCGAAGCCTCGGTCATCTTCGACTTGTCGCACTCGCGCCAGTTCCAGCGCCGACAGAGGACGTCCTCGTCGTCGCGGTAGATGACCTCGCCCGGCCTCGGTGAAACGGGCTCGGTCCCGTTGAGCGGCACGAACCGCTCATCGCCGGACGCAATCGTCAAACGGACGTCGCCGGCCACGCGATCGAGATCGTCACCTCCGATCGGAACAACGTGCTTCAGTGAGATCGCGTTGTAGAGATCGACGGCCGCATTGATGGATGGAACCCCGACGCCGTCGATGATCATCCGGAGCAGGTTCTCGACGGAGGATCGGTGCTTCTTCGGCTTCGCCCCGAAGGCGCGATAGGCGCCTCGCCACGCGCCGATCCGAGGATCGGCGTCGAGGCGTTCGAGCGACCACGTTTCACGGACGGACTCGACCTGCTCCTCGAGGAAGGCAGCGAGTCCCGCTGTTGCCCCCCGGTTGTCGATCCCGCGCGCCACGACGACCCCGATCGCCAATCCCGGGAACAGATCGAGCACCGCATCGTCGATTCGGATTCTCGTCATGCGGATCTCATCATACCTCATCGCTCAGGATCGCAGGCCCAGTCTCGACCGGCACCGTGCATGTCGCGCGGCGTTGCGACGACGACGGACCTGCCGCCGCTCTCCCTCGTAATCGCGCGCGTCAGTACTTCGGAATCGCTTGAAGGATCCGCTCGCCAAGCTCGGTGGCGACACCTTCAACGGAGAAGTTGCACAATACGATCACACCGGTCTGCAGTTTCTTGTTGAATCCGATGTACGCTCCGTATCCCCTGGTGCGGCCGCCGTGGTAGACCACCGACTGCCCGTCGGGCAACTCCTGGATGAACCAGCCTAGCGCCATCTCTCCCATCGAGCCGGTGTGAAGACCGACCGGCCGGTGGGCCGCATCCATCGCATCCCGAAGATCCGTATCGATGAGTCCGAGGTTCGCCTCCAGATAGACGAACATGTCGGAAAGCGACGACTTGAGGAATCCCGCCCCTTGGAAGATGTCGTTGGCGTGGTACGGCGCTGCGAAGGCGTTCTTCTCGCTGTGTCCGCGAGCCAGGTCCGCCTGGCGATCGTCGGGGACAAACAGGAAGGTGCTCGCCATGCCGAGTTCGTCGAGAATGACGCGTTGCAGCAGCTCGGCGTACGACGTCCCGTCGATCAAGCCGAGCGTGTGCCCAAGCAGTCCCATGCGGTGTTCGAGTATCCCCAGTAGGTTCCGGGCTCAAACTCGAGCGTGCAGTAGTCTGTCAAGTATTCATAGACGTGTTCCGTCGTGTACGCAGCGTACTGGTCAAGCGGATCGAAGCCCTCCGGGTTTGGGTAACCCGAACCCTGAAGCTGCCTCGGCAAGCCGGACGTGTGTGTGGCCAGGTGGATCAACTCGATCTCTGTACCTTCGAACGTCGGAAGCGTCACCCGATCCGCGGGCAGGTACCGGGCCACCGGATCCCCGGGATCGACGATGCCTCGCAACGCCATGTCCGCCAGCAGCGTGCAGGTGAACGTCTTGGTGATCGACCCGATATCGAACAGCTTCCGTTGATCGAGCGGCGTGGAACCGTGGACCGTCTCCGTTCCGTACGAGAAGATGTGCCTTGTTTGCTCACGGTCGATCACGCCAATCATCGCTTCGACTTTCACATACTCCGACGCGATCGCGTCGATCTCGGCTCGTAGGCCATCGACGTCAACCGATCTTGGATCCCCATCTCCTCCAGCGATCGCAAGGAATACGATCACAAGCAGTGCTGCGCCACCGATCAGTAACCGTTGCATAACACCTCCTCACGACCCTGCTGTGTCGAATGCCTCGATCAGATCGGCCACCCCGTCGTAGACCGGATGTCCTGTCGCTTCAAGCTTCGCTCTGCCCTGGTGTCCCCGCGCAATCAGGATGCTAAAGAGGCCCAGAGCGTCCGCGACCTCGGCGTCATGGTCGGTGTCGCCGATGAGGAGCGCCGCTTCCGGTCGAATCTTGCAGTCGGTCAACAGCTCCCGGCCGCGGGACAGCTTCGAATCGGCTTTCAGGTGCGCCAGCCCGTACGCCGCTTCGAAGAACGCGGCGATCCCGAGGTGCTCGATCGCCGCGCGAAGCAGCTCCTCCTCCATCGCCGACAGGACGAACTGGCGAATGCCCGCGCCGCGGAGCCGCTCCAGCGCCTCGGCCACGCCGTCGTGGAGCGGGCATTCCATCAGCGCCGGCGCGTACGCGGCCTGGAACTCGGACGACAGTTCCTCCATCGACTCCGACGAGGAATCGAGCCCGATCTTCCGATAGTACTCGGCGACCGGGAAGCCGAACACGTCGCGATATCGCTCCACGGTCAGCCCCGGAAGCCCTCGCTTCTCGAGCTGTGCGTTCACCGACCGGACGACGGGATCGACGTCGTCGACCAGTGTGCCGTTGAAATCCCAGACCACGGCGTCGACCGTCC
>CAZGXU010000075.1:0-5343 GCA_964530075.1 uncultured Thermotogae bacterium | reverse complement strand
ACCACCAGTCTTTTCATCCCCTCACCTTCCGTCGACCGCGCCTGCCAGTATGGTTGAGATGTGCGCGCAGATCAAGACGCTCCCGGGGCGGGCGTGGAAACCCGGGCCGGAACGACCATCAGTAGGAGACGGCTTCGTATGCGTTGATCAGCCCGTTCCCGAACCACGGATCGAAACCCCGTGTACCGAGATCGACGATGGACCGCCGCAGGATCTCGATCGCATCTTCCTGGGAGATTCCCGGATGGGCCGAGAGGATCAGCGCCAGGGTTCCGGAGACGTGCGGGGCAGCGAACGAGGTCCCCGAACGGGTCGACGTCCCGCCGCCCGGCACGAACGAGACGATCCGCTCGCCCGGCGCGCAGACGAACACCTCAGGCCCGTACGAGCTGAACTCGGCCGCCAGGTCGTCTTGCGTCGTCGCCGAGACAGCATAGACCGCCTCGTACTTCCCTGGGTACAGGACGCCGGCCTTGCCGGTGTTCCCCGAGATTCCGACGATCAGCACACCTCGTGCAGCGGCGCTCCGCACTGCGTCCTCAAAGTAGCCGGGCGGTCGCCCGTTCGCGAAGATGCTCAGGTTGATGATCTGCGCTCCGTTGTCGACCGCGTACTCGATCGCCTCGGCAAACATGTGCCAATCCGAGGAGAGGAACAGGTTGTCCGAATTGAGGAACCGGACATCCATGATCCGTACGCCGGGCGCGATCCCGACGATCGGGAGCTCACCGGGGCGCGCCGCGATGATCCCCGCGCTGAACGTCCCGTGCCAATGGATCGGCGTGCCGACGAGCGAGCTGTTGTCCCCGTCCCGGAAGTCCCATCCATGGACGTCGTCGACGTAGCCGTTCCGATCGTCATCGATCCCGTTCCCGGGGATCTCGTCCTCGTTGACCCACATGCTCTCATGCAGTTGCGGAATCGACGTATCGATCCCCGAGTCGATCACCGCGACGACGACGTTCGGGTCCCCGTGGTCGATCGACCACGCCTCAGGGGCCGCGATCCGCACGAGCCCCCAGTTGACCGGCTGCTGATAGACGGTGTACAGCCCTTCCCCTTCGGCCGCCGGAGCCGGTTCGAGCGGCAACGGAATCGGGAGGATCCGGAATGCGAGCGAGTTCGAAATCGGACCGCCGGTTCCGACGTCCAGCGCAACCTCCGCGAGGTAAATCCCGGTCCGTTGGAAGTCCCACCGGCTCGCGACCGACACGTTCACCGTCCTGCCCGGCGCCGCCGAGAACGCGTCGATCGGAACGACCTCGATGATCTGGCCGAGCCGATCCTGCAGGGCCACCCTCCCTTCGATACCATCCAGCGGGGTGGCCCCGCGATTCGAGAATCGAAACGTGACCTCGAACGGAACGAGGCTAGCGATCTCGATCCGGTCGATCCACCCGCTCGACGGCTGAGCGGCGGCGTGGAGCCCGCCGAGCAGGAGGAGGAAAGCGACCAGCCAGAGGGCGATTCGACGTCTTCTCATTCACGCAGGTTTCCGAGCGGGCCGACGATCCGTTCGATCGCTTCGTCGATCGTCGGTGCCCCGTCCTCGCCCCACCCCATGTGCGTGATCGACAAGGCAAACGGGAACGCGAACTGCGCGGTCACGTCCGGGATGAGGCCGCGCAGCCGCTCGGCCGCAACGCCCGCCCCTTCCGCCGGCGTCTCGGGGAGCAGAGAGGCGAACCGCAGGTCGCCGACGCGGAAGAGGACGTCGACGTTGCGAAGGTTGCCGACGAGGAAGCTCGCCGTCCGAACGAGGACCTGGTCCCGCTCTTCCTCAGTCCGTGTTTCCAACCCGTCCACCTGGATCAGCAGCAGCGAGGTCGCGTGACCGTACCGCCGGGTCTTGCTCAGCTCGCGATCGAGTTCCGCCCGGAAGTGATCGAGCGTATAGGCGCCGGTCAGCTCGTCGAGCACGACGAGCTTCAGCAATTCCTGCTCGTGCGAGTGGATGACCTTGGTCATCAGATTGAAGCCGTCGATCAGCTGCCCGACCTCATCGCGGAGCGGGGTTCCCGGAATCCTGCGGAACGGCACCGGGACTTCCACGTCGTACCTCCGTTCGGCGACCGAACCGATCGCCCCCGCCAGCCGCCCGATCGGCTTTGTCACGATTGCTCGGAGGACGAGGTACAAGAGTCCGCCGAGGAGGACGAACCCGACGATCGACGCGATCCCGAACTGCCACGAGAGGCGGGAGATGAACCCCGCCTGTTCAGCGAGCGACATGTCCACGACGACGACGCCGAGAAGGTCCGGCCCCGAGAAGATCGGGTGGTACGCCCGCAAGTACGAGACCCCACCGAGTCGGACGGTGCTGACTTCCACGCCCTTGAGAAGCTCGAAGCGGTCCTGCTCCTCCTCGGTCGCCAGCACGCCGACCATCGTCGGATCGGTGCTCGCGACGGCGAGGAACCCACGTGCGCTCACGCCGATCACCGTGATCCCGACGACGGACTCGTAGCGTTCGAGGAGCCGACCGATGTCGGCGTCCAACTCGTCCGAGTAGTAGACGATGTACTCCTTCTCCTGGATCGACTTCGAGATGACGGCGGCGACGCTCCGCGCGCGCTGCTCGTAGATCGACGCGATCGAGGCCCGAAGGGAGACGAAGGCGAACCAGTACAGCGCCCCCACGGCCAGGACCGCGATCACAAGGACGAGCACGACAAGCTTGGCCCGCAGGCCCCACCCATATCGAAGCCAGGACCGGACGCGCAGGACCACCCGAGGCCACCGATCTCGCTTCCGAACGGCAGCGTCTTTCGTCTCCATCAGATCTCCTTTTCTTACTCCGCGAGAAGCCCCTGCTGCACGAGATACTCGCGCGCCACCTCGTCCGGCTGACGCTGCAGGAGGCGGACACGGCTGACCAGATCGTGAATCGTGGAGGTCGTCAGTGAATCGGTCAGGCTCGTCAGAACGTCCTCGATCTCCGGGAACCGCGTGAGGAGATTGCGACGGGAGGCGATGAGAATTCTGACGGGTTCGAAGGCCCCGAGATCGTCCTCGAGCGCCACGTAGCCGGAGAACGTCAGCGTCTCCTCGAGGTTGTCCACGATCGCCATCTCGACGGCGCCGAACTTGAGGAGCGTCTCGGCCTCCCCGAGGGTCCCCGCCCGGCTGACCGAAGCGACCGACTCCTCCAATCCGTACAGCTTTTCGAAGGACGCCGAGGCGGTCTCACCGAAGCCGCGCGTCGCGGCGTACCGGAATGCCTCCCCGGACTCGCGCATGAACGCGGCGAACGCGGAGAGCGTCGTTCCCGCCAGCCGGTGCGCTGTCCCCTCCGGGACGACGGCGGTCCAATGCCTCGTCGCCGGAATCGGCGCGGTGGAGATCTCCCCCTCGCTGTCCCCCTCTTCGGGGAGGATCGTCTCGGAGGTTCCCCACCAGATGAAGTCGACGTCCCGTGCTCGAAGCGCCTCTCTCACGCGGTCGCTGTCTCCGATCCCGATCAGATCGATCACCCGAAAGCCGGTCTCGATCAGCGCATATTGAAGGATCCGTCCCAAGATCTCCTGTGAGACGTCCGCCTCCGTCCCGATCGCGAGGGTCCCTCTCCAGGCCGAGCCTTCGAGATAGACGCCATCCGAAACCACCGCCAGCGAAGTCTCTCGCTCGCCCGTCACACCGCCCCACCAGTTCCCACTGGCATAGAAGGGGAGGGATGTCTCATTCGAGACATCGAGGAACTCGTTGCGGGCGAAGACGTTATTCACGACGACCGAGGGAGCGACCTCGCCGCCTTGGTCGAGCGACGGCCCGACCCCGGCGATGTCGATCGCGTCGGTCTGGCGGATCCCGATCCGATTCGCCTCGATCGCGTTGCCCTCGATCCGAGCGCCGGGACCGGAGCGCACGAGGAGCAAACCGGCGTCGTTCCCGGTGACCTTGTTGTTCAGCACCTCGCTCCTGCTCGAATCGGCCATCACGATCCCAACGAGGCTGCCCGTGATCCGGTTCTCCGCGACACTGTTCGCGTGAGATCCGCTCAACAAGCAGAGGCCGGCCGCCTTCTGCTCCTCGATTCGGTTGCGCAGGAGCGTGTTCTTCTCCGACTCCACCAGCACGATCCCCAACTCTCCGCGGTACACCAGATTGTCGAGGATCCGGTTCTCGGCCCCTCCCGCGAAGGACAGTCCCGTGCCCGTTCGATCGGTCGAGGCGATGGTGTTGCGGAGAATCCGACTGTCGCTCGATCGATCGGAGTCGATGCCGAGGACGTTTCCTTCCAGCCTGCACCCGACGACCAGGTTCCGATCGCTCCCGTCGAGGCGGATCCCGGCGCCGGCGCATCCCTCGATCCGGTTGTACGACAACGCGTTCTCCGCGCTTTGAGAGAGGAGGATCCCGGCGTCCTCCGACGCACGGATCGTGTTCTCGGTCATTCGGTTCTGAATCGCCTGCTGCAGGAGCAGTCCCGCGACGACGACCTCGCCGATCTCGCATTCGAGGATCTCGTTCCCCGTTACGCCCTCGAGGACGACCCCAATCCGCGAGTCGCGGATCGTGCAACCGGCAAGCAGATTGTCGTTCGATGCATGGATCTCCACCCCGGCAACCGCGGCACGCTCGACCCGGCAACCTCGAAGCTCGTTCTCCGCTGATTCTTCCTCGAGCGAGACGCCGATCGAAGCGTCGAAGACGCTGGCCCTCTCGATGACGTTCCCCCACGATCCGAGTGCCTTCAGGCCGATCTCGGAGGCTCCCTCCACGACCACGCCGACCAGGGTATTTCCCCCCGATGAGACGAGCTCGAGACCGACCCGTCCGCCGTGGAGTTCGATGTCACTGAGCTCGCACTCCCTTGCGTTGACAAGCTGGATCCCGATCGGCGCGCCGAGGACCCGAACCCCCTCGATCGAGCATCGAGATCCTCCAACACGGATCCCGATGCTCTCCGACGCGATCTCCAGTCCCCTCACGACGACACCATCGCCCCGGATCGTAAGGGCCGGTTCGCCTCCGCTCGCCTCGAGTCTCGCTCTCCCTCGCGCCGAAGTGATCACGACGTTCGCCGTGTCGATCGTCACCGGCCCTCGGAACGCTTCGCCCCCTTCTTGCAGGACGATCGTCGCTCCTGGAGACGCCCGGTCTACGGCCTGCTGGAGCGTGGCAACGTCCCGAGGAACGAAGATCGCGTCGTCCGGCCAGCGGGGCGACCGGGCGACGAGGAAGACAACCAGGAAGGCGGCGACAGCGACCGCAAGAAGCGCTATTCCCAACCTGCAAGAGCGGCGGCCCATGCACTCACTCTATCACACTCGATCGGATGCCGTCCAGGGAGTCCGCTGCCATGCCGGCGCCGGACAGCACCTGGTCCGGCACGATTGTGTA
>CAZGXU010000074.1:0-5740 GCA_964530075.1 uncultured Thermotogae bacterium | reverse complement strand
GGATCCGTTCGGCGAAAGGGGGAGCGAGATTTGATTGCGCCGTTCGCTTCCGCAAGAGGGCGGACCCTCCGTCGACTTCACATCGCCGGAATGGACCGATACCCTTGAGCGTGGTCCGCGGGGACGATCGCGTCCGAAGGGGTCGTCGACGACTCGGTGGCCGGAGAGGGCCGTCGGAACGCGGATGTCGCTCTGTGAGGAAAGGAGAAGGAAGAGGATCATGAACGACGGGGATCGGTATCGACCCTCCGAAGCGGTCCTATCCGGTCGAACGGCGGACGTCTACTTCCTTCACGCCCGGGACGTCCTGATCGCCGAGGGGAGGGACCCGACGGTGACGATGGAGGTCTTCGCCAGCCAGGGGGGCGTCCTGTGCGGCATGAAGGAGGTCCTCCGCCTCGTTCGCGACGCGTTGCCGGCCGATGGGCAAGCCTGGGCGCGAGAGGAAGGAGATCGGATCGCCCCGGGTGAGGTCGTCCTGCGGATCGTCGGCCCTTACCGGCGGTTCGGGATCTACGAGACCGCGATTCTGGGGATCCTGGCGCACGAGACCGGGTGGGCGACGGCGGCGAATCGATGCGTGGAGGCCGCGTCGGGAATCCCGATCGTTCACTTCGGTGCGAGGCACGTTCATCCGGACGTGGTCGCGCGGTTGGAGTACGCGGCGGTCGTCGGCGGCTGCAGCGGCTGCGCGACGCCGGCGGGAGCGGAGCTTGCCGGGATCGTCCCGTCGGGAACGATGCCTCACGCCTACATCCTGTGCATGGGGGACACCGTGGAAGCGATGAGGGCGTTTCATCGACACGCCGATCCGACGATCAACCGGATCGCCCTCGTCGACACGTTCAAGGACGAAGCGGAGGAGAGCCTTCGGGTGGCCGAGGCGATGGGGGGCGACCTCTGGGGCGTCCGGCTCGACACCCCGGTGGAGCGAGGTCGGGTCACCTCGGACCTCGTCCGCGAAGTCCGTGCGCGGCTCGACCAGTCGGGCTTTCCGAACGTTCGGATCGTCGTCAGCGGCGGAATCGACCCGGAGGCGATCGATCGGTTTCGCCGGAAGGGCGCCCCTGTCGATGCGTTCGGGATCGGCCACGCCATCTCCTCGGCGCCCCCGATCGACTTCACGGCCGACATCAAGGAGATCGAGGGCAGGCCGATCGCGAAGCGAGGGAGGATCCCGGGGACGTCGGACGACTCAGCTCTCAAGCGCCGGTTCTGACGCGGGTGCGAAGCGCTCGAAGCTCCTATTCTTCGCGGGCTACACGTAGACCGACAGCCCGAGGAGAAGATGGAACGTCGCCAGCGCGAGAGCGGCGTACGCGATCCAACGGTGCAGCTTGAACAACAGACGGAGGGACCGCCTGTTCCACCGCCTGAAGACCATGGTCAAGGCCGCCGCGAGGAAGAGCGTGTACGTAGCGAGCCCGACCACAGCGATCACCGGAAGCGGGCCGACGTAGTGCCCGTAAGCGAACTCGCTGAGGAGCCTCATGTGGGTTCCTCGCGGATCGAGCGTGGTCGGCGACTGCGTCGTTGCAGGAAGACCGGGTCCCTGAATTCACTGAGACGTTCCATGTTTCCCCCCTATTCGTCGAGCCCGATCGAAACGACCGACCGTGCCTTGTGGTGCATCCTCAGACGGTCGCTCGACCGGCGATCTCCGGGCCGAACGCCACGGCGGAAGGGCCGCCCCGATCGCGCCCGCCTTGAGGATCCTGCTTCGGCTCATCGATCCCTCCGACGTGTTGAGAACTCGTCCGTCCTTGATCTACGATGGAGCCTAGGGACGGATCGTGAAGCGGGCAAACGGAACCTGTGAGGAACCGATGAGGATCGGTCGAAGGGGGCGGACATGAACCTCGAGTTGAGCGGGAGGGTGGCGATCGTCGGCGGAGCGAGCCGTGGGCTCGGGCGGGCGTGCGCGGAGAGGCTCGCCCGGGAAGGGGCGAACCTCGTGATCGTCGCCCGTGGAGCCGAGAGGCTTGAAGAAGCGGCGACTGCGATCTCCGAAGGGGTGGGGGTCGAGGTCCTCCCGATCGCGGCCGATCAACGCCGCCCGGAGGAGATCCGAACCGTCGTCGAGCGCGCGATCGAGCGATTCGGCCGGATCGACGTTCTCTTCAACAATACCGGCGGTCCTCCCCCGGGGCCGTTCGCCGATCACGACGACGCGGCGTGGCGGGCCGCGTTCGAGGGGACGCTGATGTCGGTCGTCCGATTCTACCGGGCCGTCGTTCCGATCATGCGCGGCCAGGGATGGGGGCGGATCATCAACGACGCGTCGTTCACGGTGAAGGAACCGGCCGAGCGGTTGATCCTGTCGAACGTCTTCCGCGTCGGGGTCGTGGCGCTGTCGAAGACGCTCTCGCGCGAGGTGGCCGGCGACGGGATCACCGTGAACTGCGTCTGCCCCGGCGCGTTCGACACCGATCGGCTCCGAGCGATCTTCCGCGAGCAGTCCGAGGCGAGCGGACGGGATCCGGAGGACGTGCGGCGAGAATGGGAAGGGAGGATCCCGATCGGTCGGTTGCAGCGTCCCGAGGAACTCGCCGATCTGGTCGCCTTCCTCGCCTCCGAACGCGCGGCGGCGATCACCGGCGCTTGCCTCCCGGTCGATGGCGGGATGACGAGAGGGCTGTTCTAGGTGTCTTCCGAAGGAGACGGGGGGGCATCGGACGCCGAGCGGCTCCAAGGGACGACCGCGTCGAGCGGCTTCCTTACAACGATCAGCGGATTCGGCCGGGAAACCAGAACGCATTCACCGCAGAGGTTGCAGAGACCGCGGAGGGGGAAGCCATGAGGTTCATCGATCGTACGTAAGGTCAAAAGCAGCGTCGGCCCCGGCTTGTATTCCTTGTCCTCTGCGTGACTCTGCGGTAGATGGTGTTGAGTTTGCTACTCCTTCACGTGCATGGGCACGTCGCAACAGACGAGCGTCCCGACGCCCGACTTGACGACCCTCACTTCCTGTCCGCACAGATCGCAGACGTAGACCTTCCCTTCCTCCGCCATATCCACCTCCTTCTCAAACGAAACGCCTTGCGCCGCAGAGGGCGATCGGTCCGCGGAGAACAAGACGCCGCTTGCCATCAAGCTTCTGCCTTCTTTCCGCCTTTGACCCCGTGGGTTTCGAATCCATGGGAAGAAGACCGTGTCAGCCTCTCCTCTGCGGCTCTGCGGCCGCCTGTCTCTACGACGGACTACCCCCTCTTCTTCATCTCCTCCAGGTCCTCCATCAGGGCCTGGAAGTCCTCCTCGTGATCGACCTCGTCCTGCAGGATGGAAAGGGCGATCTGGTAGGTGATTGGGTCCTTCCCCTCCGTCAGTTTCATCAATCGGGAGTAGACGTCGATCGCGCACTGTTCTCCCTCGATCCCCTGCTCGATGATCGCCGTGATGTACGGATCGGTCGGGTCGAGGTAGGCGCAGTTCGCGGTCTTGCTCCAGTCGTTCGGGGTGGTGACCGGCGTGCCGCCGAGCTGGATAATCCGGTCGGTCAGCATCTGGGCGTGCCGCAGCTCGTCGGCGGCGTGCTCGGTCAGCTCGGTGATCGCCGCGTCCTTCATCGGTCCCTTCACGATCGCGGCTCCGATCCAGTACTGGTAGTAGGCGAGCCACTCGTCGGCGAACGCCTTGTTCAGCGCGTTCAGCAATTCGTCGACGTCGAGTCCGACGATCGATCTTCCCTTCGTTCCCATCTGTAACCTCCTTGATAGAGACAGACGTCGCCCATCGGCCCTGTGCCGAGGTCCGTCAGAATCCCCTGAACAGCTCCCGTTTCGCTCCGCAGACGGGACAGAACGCCGGTGCCTCGCCCTCGACGGTATGCCCGCAGACCGGGCAGATATGGATCGTGTCCAGGGTCGGATCGCCGTCCTCTTCGACCGTCCGCTTTGCGGCCTTGTACATCGTCTCGTGGATCTTCTCCGCCTCGAGGGCGTAGTGCGTCGAACGGACCGCGCCGGCCTCGCTCTGGAACTCGGCCGCGTTGTTGTACACCGGGTACATCTCGTTCACTTCGAAGTTCTCGCCGTCGATGCAGGTCTGCAGGTTCCCGGCCGCGTCCTGGATGTTCCCCAGCTCGCGGTAGTGGTTCGTCGCGTGGACCTGCTCGGCATAGGCGATCGCCCGGAACAGCCGCGCCAGGTTCGGAAGGCCATCCCTCTCCGCCTTTTCGCCGAAGATGAGATAGCGCATGTGGGCCATGCTCTCCCCGGCGAACGCCGTCTCGAGGAATTCCTTGGTCATCCTGTGCATTCGCTCTTCTCCTTTGATTTAGAGTCCCTTGAGTACTTCCAACAGTTCGCCGGGGTCCGGTACCGCGTCGATCGGGTAGACCTTGACGAAGCGGACCGTCCCCGACGCGTCGACGATGACCGACGCGCGCTCGCTGAACCCGTCGGCTTTCCGGAAGAGCCCGAAGGACGACGCGACCGCGCCGTGCGGCCAGAAGTCGCTCAGCAGCCGCGTCCTCTTGACGCCGATGGCGTCGGCCCACGCCTTCTTGGACGGCACCGGATCGACGCTGATCCCGAACGCTCGGACGTTCAGTTCGGCGAGCGCGTCGGCGTTCATCTCCAACGTCTCCATCTGGCGTTGGCAGGCGCCCGTCCACGCCAGGGGGTGGAACGACAGCAACCGGTTTCCGTTGAACGATGAGACGTCGATCGGCTCCTTGTCTTGATCCGGCAGCACGATCCTCGGTGCCGGGCTCCCGACTCGAATCGTCTCCACGGTCTCTCCTTTCCCTCGTTTCTACGATCCGACCCTCATCCGAGCCAGGTGCTCCTCCGGGATCGATCGGTCGATCCTCGGCAGTTCGTAGAGCGGTCCGTCTCCGACGCGTTCCCGGTACGACGCCGCGAACGTCGATCTCGGCGGGATCTCGTAGAGGACGCCGACCGGGAAGGCGTCCTTTACGTCGATCGCGAGTGCGAGCGCCCGATCGCGGTCGGTCGGATCGTGTTCCACCGGGATCGGGATGACGCGCTCGCGGTACCAGCTGACCGGGTGGTTCCCCCACGTGATGCACGGCTGGATGACGTCGACGAGGGCAAGGCCGCGGTGCTCGATCGCCCGGGTCAGGATCTCCGACAGATTGTCGATGTCGCCGGCGAAGCCCCGCGCGACGAACGTGCACCCGTGCACGATCGCCGTCGCGAGCATCTGCGCCGGATCGATCTGGACCCCGTCGAATTGCAGTCTTGTCCTCTCCCCGCGGGGGGTTGTCGGCGAGCCCTGCCCCTTCGTCAGCGCGTAGATCCGGTTGTCGTGGGCGACCACCGTGATGTCCGGATTCCGCCGGAACGCGTGCAGCAGGTGGTTGCCCCCCTCGCCGTACAGGTCGCCGTCCCCCGACGTGACGATCGTCTTCAGCTTCGGGTTGGCGACGTGGATCCCGATCGCGGCCGGAATGGCACGGCCGTGCAACCCGTTGAAGACGTTCGCCTTCAGGTAGTGCGGCAGCTTCGCCGCCTGACCGATCCCCGATACGAGACAGACCTCGTGCGGCGCCAGGTCGAGCCCGACGAGGGCCCGCTTGAGCGCGGCCAGGATTCCGAAGTTCGGGCAGCCGGGGCACCACTGGTTCTCGACTGGGCTTGCGTACTCTTCGATCGTCGTCATGGGATCCTCTCCACGATGAACCGGGCACCGATCGGGAGCCCGTCGCTCCGTCCGATCGTCCCCTCGATCGGCCATCCGAGGGCGCCTCGGAGGAGTTGAGCGAGCTGGCCGGTCG
>CAZGXU010000073.1:0-6129 GCA_964530075.1 uncultured Thermotogae bacterium | reverse complement strand
CCACCTGCATTAACTGCTTGTTTCAACCCCGAAATTTCCAGGAACTTCGGTCTAGGACGTGCTGCAGCGAAAGCTCTGAAGCCTGCACGCAAGCGGGAACTGCTCTGGGAGCTGCTCGAGGACTACGAGATCTCCGAGCGCAGGGCGTGCAGGCTGCTCGTACTGCATTGGTTGGTATGCCGGTACGAATCCCGCAAGAAGGACGACAGGGCCCTACGAATGCGGCTGAAGGAGCTGACGTACTCTCGCCCGCGGTATGGCCTACCGGGGGCTGACCGTGTTGCTGTAGCGGGGCGGGTGGCCTGTGAACCACAAGCGCATCTACCGGATCTACGGAGAGGAAGGGCTCTTGGTGCGGACGAAGCGCCGCAGGAAGCGGGCCGCTCAGAGGCGGCTGCGGCCACTGCCTGCGGTCGAGCCGGGGGAGCACTGGAGCATCGCCTTCATGAGCGATCAGCTGGCCGATGGGCGGCGCTTCCGGTGCTCACGGCGATCGCGATCCAGGTAAGCCGGGAGTGCGTATGCCTCGAGGTGGCTCAGCGGCTGCCTGCCGAGGCAGTGACGGCAGCGCTGGAAGGCGCGATGTCGGTGTACAGTCAACCCTAAGGTGGTTACCTGTGACAACGGGACCGAGTTCACCAGCAACCACTTCGATCAATGGGCGTACAGAAGAGGGATCGAGCTGGACTTCATCGCGCCAGGACGACCGATGGACAACGGGCTAATCGAGAGCTTCAACGGCAAGTTCCGGGACGAATGCCTGAATCTGCACTGGTTCGAGAGCCTCGAGGAGGCGAGGAGGATCATCGAGCATTGGCGGGTCGAGTACAATGAAACGCGACCCCATTCCAGCCTGGGAGATCGGGCGCCGGCAGTCTACGTTGCAGAGCTGCTCGGTGTTGGCTCAGGAGCGCGACTCCAGGAAGCTCGGTTTCTGACATTATGACTGGTCCGAAGAATGGGGCAGGGTCAAGGAGGCTTAAACCAACTCTAGAAGTGGACTTAACACTGGGGGCAGGTCACGCGCGTACGGGAACTACGAGAACCCGTCCAACCTCCCGTACCTCGCCGCGTCCTGCGGGGCCGTCTACGTCGCTCGCCGGACGAGCCTCCACGTCCGTCGGCTGAAGGAGGCGATGATCGAGGCGCTCATGAAGCCCGGCTTCACCTTCGTTGAGATCGTCTCACCCTGCCCGACGAACTCGGGGCGGTTCGTCGACACCGCGCAACCGAGCTTGCTCGAGGCGTACGAGGAGCAGATCGTCAACAGGAAACGACTCGCCGAATAGGACCGTCAGGAGGGCTCTGATGAACGAAGCGAAGATCCGAGCCGCCCTCGTCGACGCGATGCGGATCGCCGCGACGCAGCTGCCGGAGGATGTCGTCGACGCCCTGCGCGCCGCGCGGGAGCGGGAGACGTCACCCCTCGGGGCGGCGCAGCTCGACGCGATCCTCGAGAACGTGGACGTCGCCCGCGAGGGCTCAATCCCGATGTGCCAGGACACCGGAATCCAGACGTTCTTCGTCGAGATGGGGGCGGACAGCCCGTTCCTCGGTCGGGTGAAGGGATGGATCGACCGGGCGGTCGTCGAGGCGACCGCGGTGATCCCGCTCCGGCCGAACACCGTCGATCCGTTCTCCGGGGCGAACCCGGGGGACAACACCGGCCGGTTCATGCCGTTCGTCGACTGGGAGATGACCGACGGGGACGAGATCCGAATCGCCGTCCTCCCGAAGGGCGGCGGGAGCGAGAACATGAGCACCGTGAAGATGCTCCCCCCCGGCGGTGGGCTGAAGGGGATCAAGAAGGCGGTCGTCGAGCACGTCGTCTCCTGCCGGGGAAAGCCGTGCCCGCCGACGATCGTCGGCGTCGGGATCGGCGGTGGAGCCGACATCGCCCTAAAGCTCGGGAAGAAGGCGATCCTGCGGGAGATCGGCTCGGCGCACCCCGAGCCGGCCGTCGCCGCGTTCGAGCGCGAGCTCCTCGAGCTGATCAACATGAGCGGCGTCGGCCCGATGGGCGTCGGCGGGGCGACGACCTCGCTCGCGGTCCACGTCGAGTACGCGCACCGACATCCGGCGTCCCTTCCGCTTGGAATCCTGATCCAGTGCTGGGCCGACCGGCGGGCCCGCGTCCGGCTGGCGGCCGACGGCACGATCGAGGTGAGCCGATGAAGCGCGAACTGACCCTGCCGATCGGCGAGAAGACGGTCCGCGAGCTCCGCGTGGGGGACATCCTCTACCTGACCGGTCGGCTGTTCACCGCGCGCGACGAGGCGCACCACCTGATGCTCGAGGCGCACGGGAAGGGCGAGCCTCTCCCGTTCGACCCGTCCCAGATGGCCCTCTTCCACTGTGGCCCGGTCGTCCGGAGGACGGGCGACGGATGGGAGGTCGTCGCCGCCGGCCCGACGACGAGCGCCCGGATGGAGCTGTTCGAGGACCGTTTCCTCGAGACGTTCCGCCCGCCGATCGTGATCGGAAAGGGCGGGATGGCCGATCGAACGCAGGCGGCGCTGGAGAAGGTCGGCGCGGTCTACGCCCACTACACCGGCGGAGCCGGAGCGCTCGCCGCCGGCCGGATCGAGCGCGTCGAGAGTGTGCACTGGCTCGAGGAACTCGGGATGCCCGAGGCGGCCTGGATCTTCAGCGTGCGGGACTTCGGACCGCTGTTGGTGACGATGGACAGCGCCGGAGGGAACCTCTACAAGCAGCTCGAGCCGACGATCGCCGAGAACATGAAGGCGATCCTCGCTCGAATCGAGGGATAGCGAACACGGAGCGCCCGACGGGGCGACGCAAGGAGGCGTACCCAGCATGGGGGAAGAGAGGAACCTGACAGTGGAAGAGCGGCTCGAACGGGCGAAGCTCCTTGGGAAGAAGGCGCCCGGGATGCACGCGTTCTACCGCGGGAAGGTCGAGACGACGCTCAAGTGCGCCGTCACCAGCTTCGACGACTTCGGCATCTGGTACACGCCGGGCGTCGCCGCGCCGTGCAAGGAGATCCAGGCCGACCCGGCCAAGGCGTTCGAGTACACCAACAAGGCGAACGCGATCGCCGTCGTCTCCGACGGATCGCGCGTCCTCGGGCTCGGCAACATCGGCCCGCTCGCCGGCCTCCCGGTGATGGAGGGGAAGTCGCTCCTGTTCAAGTACCTCGGCGGCGTCGGGGCGTTCCCGATCGTGCTCGACACCCAGGACACCGAGGAGATCATCCAGGCGGTCAAGTGGATCGCCCCCGGGTTCGGCGGGATCAACCTGGAGGACTTCGCCAATCCGAAGTGCTTCACCATCCTCGACCGGCTGCGGGAGGAGCTGGACATCCCCGTCTGGCACGACGATCAGCAGGGGACGGCGTCGATCACCCTCGCCGGCGTCATCAACGCGGTCAAGCTGGTCGGCAAGAGGATGGAGGAGATCACCTACTCCGTGATCGGCTCCGGGGCGGCGAACGTCGCGTTCGTCCGCGTCCTCCTTCGGGCCGGCGTCCCGGCCGGAAACGTCGTCCTCGTCGACAGCAAGGGGATCCTCCACCCCGGGAGGGAGGACCTCGAAGCCGGCAGGGAGAAGAACCCCTACAAGTGGCAGTACGCGGTCGAGACGAACGCCGGGCGGAGGACCGGCGGGGCGGCCGAGGCGATCGCCGGGGCCGACGTCCTGATCGCCGCGTCGAAGCCTGGGCCGGACACGATCAAGAAGGAGTGGCTCTCGGCGATGAACAAGGACGCGATCGCGTTCATCATGGCCAACCCGATCCCCGAGATCTGGCCGTGGGAGGCGAAGGAGGCCGGCGTGCGGATCGTCGGGACCGGCCGCTCCGACTTCCCGAATCAGATCAACAACTCGATCGGCTTTCCCGGGATCTTCCGCGGGACGCTCGACGTCTTCGCCACCACGATCACCGACGAGATGGCGATCGCCGCCGCGCACGCGATCGCCAGGACGGCCGAGGACAAGGGTCTCAACGAGGAGTACATCGTCCCGACGATGCTCGAGACCGACGTGTTCATCAACGAGGCCGTCGCCGTCGGAATGAAGGCGATCGAGCAGGGGATCGCGAGGCGGCCGCTCTCCGAGGACGAGCTGCGCCGCGGAGCCGAGGCGAAGATCCGCCACGCCCAGGCCGAGGTGAAGGCCCTGATGGACGCCGGGATCATCCCGCCGCCGAGCGCCTAGGGCGGCTCACAGGAGACCACAAGAAGCAGACGGCTTCTTCCGGCCCGCGAGGGGCTCGGAATTCGCTCCTATGGCTCGCATCGAATCGCGGCCGGCTGGCTACTCGCTCAGTCGGACGGCGGTCCCGTACGCGAGGATCTCGGCCGCGCCTTGCATCGTCTGCGACGTCGTGAACCGGACCCCGATGACCGCGTTCGCCCCGAGCACCTCGGCCTGCTTCACCATCCGCTGAAGCGCCTGGTCGCGCGCCTGATCGAGCATCACGGTGTAATCCTTGATCTCGCCGCCGACGAGGGTCCTCAGGCCGGCCATGATGTCGCGCCCGACGTGCCGCGCGCGGATCGTGTTCCCCCGTACCAACCCCAACGTCTCGGCGACTCGGCGCCCTTCAATCGCTTCCGTCGTCGATAGGAGCATCCCTCTCCTCCCTTCTCCTCTCGCGGATCAACCCGATCAGGGTGACGATCACCCCGAGGGCTGCCAGCAGGATCAACCCCTTGAAGAACGCGGGGATCGCTGGACTCGTGACCAACGCCCGAACCGCTTGGTAGCCTGCGTACCCGATCAGGGACGCCCCCGCCAGCATCATCAACCCATACCCGATCCGCAGCACCCGCGCCCCCCTTCGACAGGACTCCGCCTGCAGCGAACTCGACGGGGAAGATTGTACAGGGAACCCGCGAAGCGTTGCCGCCCGTCCGAGGACCGGGCGGCCCGCGCCGGCAATAGAGAGTGCGGAGATCTTTGTCCTACGCGGTTGGATTGCATAGGATATACAGCACTCTCAAGATGACACCGGAGGGACCATGTACGAGAGGAAGGTCCAAAAGACGGGCGGATCGACCTATTTCGTGACGCTGCCGAAGGGATGGGCCGAAGGTGTCGGGATCAAGCCGGGGGTGGTCGTGACGCTGATGCCGAACGATTCCGGCTCGCTCTTGCTGGTCCCCGAGAGCCTGTCCCGAGTGAACCGGTGCACCATCGAGCTGAAGGACTGGGACTTCGACCGCTTCCAGCGTGAGATCATCTCCCGCTACATCGTCGGCTACGACATCATCGAGATCCGCCGCGATCGGATCCGCCCTGAACAGAGGCGGATGATGCGCGAGATCGCCCAAGGCCTCGTCGGGCTGGAGATCTTCGACGAGACCCAGGAGGCCGTCCTCCTCCAGGCGATGGTCAACGTCCGGGACTTCCCCGTCGAAAGGACGCTCGCCCGCATCTTCGACATCACCCACGCGATGCTGACCGATGCCGTGAGCGCGTTCTGCACCCACGATGAGGAGCTCGCCCGCGACGTGTTGGAGCGGGACGGCGACATCGACCGGCTGGTTCTCCTCGTCGCCCGCCAGTTCAGCCTCCTCCTCCGCGATCTCCTGCTCGAGGAGGATGTCGGACTGTCACGGCTCGAGTTTCTTCACTACCACACCGTCGCCGATCAGCTCGAACGCGTCGCCGATCACGCGGGCAAGATCTCCGACGCGACGCTCGCCATCACCGGCCCGGTCCTCGCCGACGTCGCGGCGGAGATCGAGCAGCGGGCCCGGGACGCGGTCTCCGTGCTCGGCCGCGCCGTGCAATCGTTCGAGAATCGCAATACCGACTTGGCGAATCAGGTGCTGCAGGAGAAGGAGCACGCCGAGCAGCTCTTCCAGGTGACCCGCAGGACGGCCGCAGAGAAGCAGCCGGACGCCGCGCCGTCGATCAGCATCGTCATCGACAGCCTGCTCCGCATCCGCGAGTACGCGTTTAACATCGCCGAGAACGCGCTCGACGCTCCGACCTCCAGGGACGTGCAGGTACCGTAGCGAGCCGTCCCCGCCCTGAGCCGCTGCCGTTGACCGTTCGGAGTTGCCGTCGCAGGGCATCCCTATATACTTACGTCTCGACGTATATATTCTGAGATTTGGGCGAGGGGATCCGCGTGACGCAGCGCGTGTTGTTCGTCTGTAC
>CAZGXU010000072.1:0-6289 GCA_964530075.1 uncultured Thermotogae bacterium | reverse complement strand
TTCATGAGGCAACGAAGGGTCGCTCGAGTACATTCTTACGTGAGGCAACACGGACCTGCATTGCCTCACCAGAAAAGTACTCGAAACCGGACGTGGGGCTACGGTGATTCGCTCCTAGCGTCGCGGGGAGCGAGGAGACGCCGACGGGGTTGACGACCGAGGAAAAGCCGGCGGCAACTCGCCAGATGGCGACAGAGCACAAGCGAGCGACGTAGAGACAGAAGGGGAGGATCCTTGACACGTTGATCGAGCTGACCGGCTGCACCCGCCCCTACGCCGCGCGGGCCCCACGGCACGGGCGAAGCCGGTTGTGCTGGATCGAACGATCGCGGACGGAGTCAAGGTGACCGTGACCGCAGGCGACCGGGTGAAGCGCAGGAAGAAGCGCAGCCGGCGCAAGACCCCCGGCAAGGATGATGTCCGTCACGAAAGAGGAACGCCCGGGGGCTACGCCCACACCATCCCGGCGCTGCCGCGAGAACGACGACTGCTTCATCGAGCGGAAGAACTGCTCGCTGGTGTGACACCTCGGAAGAGCTTCAAGCCCTCCAAGACCTCTACGCGGTCCGGTGAAGCTGAGCCGAGAGACCGATCGGCTGCAGGACCGGCTCGATGGACTCGCTCAACCCAAGCTCGATGCGCAGGAGGAAGTCGATTTGGAGTCCGTCCGTAGATGAGGCGACAGGCTCTCTGTCGCGGTCGCACGGAACGTGCCGGACGGCCCCTCGGATGGGGAAGAGAACGGCTTCTTGGAACAAGTCGGAGCCTGCGGTGTACACAGGCACACCTACACCTTCCGCCCACCGAGGCCCAGGACCTTCGGGACCTGGGCCTCCCTCTCTGTCTCTATACGTCACCAATCCGGAGGGGAAGGGCCACCCGGCGGGAGCGGATTCTCACCGGGTGGCCCGAGGCCCGAATCGTCGATTGCTTCGAGCCACCACGTCTGTCGCATCGGCTCGAATCGGATGCTGTATCGCGTCAATCCGACCGTGCAGAGATAGTTCAGCGACGTCGTTTCCCGCTCCACTCGGGTCGGCTCCCTGAAATCGATCCGACGGTTCCCCCAGCGGATCGCCCGCAGGGCCGGGAACGGCTGCCCCCTCGTGTACTTGACCAGTGCCTCGACCTCCGAATGGATCCACATCGTTCGTACATTTTTACAAGTGTACGAGCCCAGTGCAAGAGGACATTCACGGCATCGACGCGGGCGCTGCGAACGGGCGCCGTCGTCATTCCGTCGCGAGGAGTGCGCCGATGTCGCCCGACTCGGACGCCGCCGTGTAGTCGATGGTGAGGACGAGCTTGCCGACCGCGGAGAAGGCGCCGAGGTGGGACTCCGTCTCGGACGTCACCGCGAGCGGCGTCATGACATCGTCCGCCAGGTATTCGGAGCGGGTGTCCTCTTGGCCGCTCCCGTCGACGAGCTCCAGATACCCCGGGAACGCGCTGGCGAGCTCCACCGCGTTCTGGACGATGAGGAGGGAATCCGGATCGCGGCAGACGAGGAGCCAGGCTGCGACACAAAAGAGGCGAAGACCTGCACGACGGTTCCGCGCCTGGAACCTAGGCCGAATCCCCAAGTCAAGAAGGGGACCAAGAGGACCCGGCGACCTCAACCGGACATTCTTCTCCAACCGACACCGCGAGGGTAGTGTCCGTTACGAAAGCGTCGTCGTAGCCTCTCGCCGAGGAGGAAGGATGCACGATAGACTGCCCAAGATGCCGAGCGCTGACTGGGTGAGAGAGCGCTTCGGCATCGAGGACGAAGAGGAACTGCAAGCGGTGCTCGCCGATCCGACCGAGATGCTGGCGCTTCTCGACGTCGTTCGGGCTGCCGAGCCGGACGGGATGCAAAGCTCAAAGGCAAACACCATCCCTTCGGACCGGGCGAGCACGCCCGCGCCCGGCCGCCGGCGATCGACGCTCCGCTCAGCCCTCGAGTAGCCTCGGGGGAGGATCCCAGCGGCCGAGCCGGCCGACACGGGGGCATCCGAGGCTCGATTTGCGAGACCGGAGCCTCACGACGCGAAAGCGGTTGTCTTTCTGATCGGGTTTCGTCTGTGTCGCGGCTCCGTCCTCCGGAGCCGCCGGATCTCCGTCTCCCTGCGATTTCCTCATACTCCCACCACCTGATGCCAACCTAGCGGCGATGGGGGAGGCGTGTCAAGTCCGGTCGTCACCGTTCCGTGTGCCCCGTGTCGCTCCCGACGCTCCGTGTCGCAGCGCAGCCCCGGCCCGAGAGGATCGGTGGCGGGTCATCGTCGAAACGGCCGGGATGTCGCGTGATGGGGTGTGGACATTGGCCACCCTCATGACAGGGAGGAATGGCCGGACTGCATCCGTTGACTCCTCCGACTTCCTGACGCTATCCTGCAGCTCTCCGAAGCAATCCCCATTCCTTAGAGTGGACTGGTAGAACGCTGCGGATTCCGCATCGAACGCGGAAAGGGGGAGTGCATGTACGATGTCGTCTGCCCTGTATGCCAAAGCATGATCGAGATTCCCGCACGGGCCGTTGAGTCGAAAGGCGCGCACCGGTGTCCGAAGTGCTGGACGTGGTTGAAGGTCGTCGATTCCCATCCCCTCCGGCTGGAGGAGGGGGCGGAGAGCATGGTGGTCGCGCACGCGCCGGGGCGCGCGCGGCACCCGGAAGACGACGCCGAGGAGGAGGAAGAGGAGTGATTAGAGTCGAGTGTCCGGAGTGCGGCGAGCAGTTCGAGACGGAATCGGAGGCCCTGTTCTTGTTCAATCGCATCTACTGCTCCGCATGCGATGCCCTCCTCGAGGTCATTGAGGAGGACCCGCTCGTTCTCGAGGTGGTCGATGAGGAGTACCACGACTCCGAGGACGACGCAGAAGACGCTGACTGGACCGACGAATGAACGAGGAGAGAGCGATGGTCGATGCGGTCTGTCCTTCGTGCCGACAGGACATCAGAATCCACCGGGAGAGCGTCGCGATCGGGGCTGAGGTGCTCTGCCCGGAGTGCGGCGCGCTGCTCGGGGTCGAGCGAAGGGATCCTCTGAGCCTTATCGAAATCGATCCGGACGATTTCTAGGGCCAGGCACGAAGCGGCCGAGGCTACGGCTCCGACCGGAACCACCGTCGGTTCCCTGAGGTGAGCCAGGCGTCGAGCCCCATCGCGCGGATCGCGCGGATGTTCTCCAGCGACGCGTAGCCGCAGCGCTCGACGTTCTCACGGAGCGTGCCGCACGTCGCGGACGCGTCGCACTCGTGGCAGGCGAAGTACCCCTTCTCGATGCAGCAGGCCCTCACCGCGCAGGACGTGGTTCCCGCTTCGCGCGCGCGGCACGGGGTCTCGCACCTCAGGTCGGCCAGGAACGCGAGCGTTTCGCGGAACCGGGCGTAGTCTGGAATCTCGTCCGCGAAGACGCACTCGGCCGTCCGATCGAACCGGTGGGCTTCGATCGCTGCGCGAAGGCTCTCGGCAGCGTCGGCGAGTCGCCCCGCACGGCCGGCGCAGTCGCCGCAGTAGAGGTCGCAGTAGGCGAGTAGGTCTCGCTTCGCGTTCACGTCTCCTCGACCTCCGGACCACGGCCCGGCTCGGGCAGCGGCGTTCCATCCGGCAGATCCTTGCCGTATCGGACCGCAGTCAGCGGTGCGCCGACCTCGATGACCTTGGTCGCGCCGTCGGCGGAGTATCCCATCGCCTCGTAGAACCGCCTTGCGCGGTTGTTCCCCTCGAACACCCACAGGACGATCCGACGAGAGCCGCGCGCTCGAAGCATCTCCTCGGCCCGCGCGCAGACCCGCGCCCCGATCCCCCGCCGCCACTGGTCCGCTGCCAGATAGATCCCCCAGATCTCACCGATGGACTCGTCGAGGTCGTCGTCGCGGCAGGGGCCGACGGTGAGAAGGCCGATCGGTTGGCCGTCCCGCTCGACGACGTAGGTCTCGCCCTCTCCCGATTCGAGGAACTCGCGGAACCGCTCCGCGCCTTGCGGGCCGGGATCCAACCTCAACAGGTGCGAATCGGGGACGAGGCCGCGATAGGCCGCCCGCCAGGTTTCGACATGAATCCCGGCGATCGTCGCCGCGTCATCCGGCGTCGCCCTTCGGAGGTTCATCGTGTCGCCACTCTAGGCCCGACGGGGCGGGGCGTGCAACCGACGTCGCCGTGACGGCGCTGCAGACGCGTGAAGCCGAGGGGGGCGGGGGTGTACGATCCCTTTCAGGACCGGGGAGGAGCTGCGGATGGATTCGCAGGGCGATCGGATGTTCTGGAAGTTCCGGACGTACGGTTTCTTGAAGAACCTCCGGTTCTTCGATCCGTTCCTCATCCTCTTCTTCCGCGAGGCGGGGCTGACGTACCTGGCGATCGGGTCGCTCTACGCGATCCGGGAGCTGAGCACGAACGTCCTCGAGATCCCGACCGGGATCGTCGCCGATGCGTTCGGCCGGCGGCGGGCGATGATCGCGGCGTTCGCTGCGTACCTCGGCTCGTTCGCCCTGTTCGGCGTCTTCTCGAGCTACGCCGCGTACGCGCCGGCGATGGTCCTGTTCGCCCTCGGGGAGGCGCTCCGCTCAGGGACGCACAAGGCGATGATCCTCGAACACCTCCGGCTGCACGGCTTCGAGGATCGGCGCGTCGCGTACTACGGGAGGACGCGGGCGGCCTCGCAGTTCGGATCGGCGCTGGCGGCGCTGATCGGCGCCGGCGTCGTCTTCTGGGCCGGGAGCTACCGCGTCGTCTTCCTCGCTTCGATGGTGCCGTACGTCCTGGGGCTCCTCCTAATGGTCACGTACCCGGCGGAACTCGACGGCCACGTCGAGCGGATCGTCTGGTCGTGGAGAGCCGTATTCGAGCGATTGAGGAATACGGTCCGGACGACGGTCGAGGGGCTCAGGCGACAGGTCCTCCTGAGAGGGCTGTTCAGCGGAGGGGCGTTCGACGCCGCGTTCAGGTCGACGAAGGACTACCTCCAGCCGATCCTTCAGGCGCAGGCCCTGACGCTCCCGCTCTTCCTGACGCTCGGGGAGGAGCGCCGCGTGGCCGTCGTCGTCGGGGGGCTCTTCCTCGTGATCTACCTCGCGACGAGCTTCGCCTCCTCCCGTGCCGGCTACGTGCAAGAACGGGCGGCCTCGCTCTCGAAGGCGATCAACGGGGCGTACCTGGTGGGCATGGGGCTCCTCGCGGCGGCCGGCCTGTCGACATGGGGCGGCCTGGAGGTCGGAGCGATCGTCGCCTACTTCCTCCTGTACGTGGCGCAGAACGTCCGCCGGCCGATGATCGTCGGCTTCGTCTCCGAGCGGATCGACCATCAGCTGATGGCGACGGGGCTCTCCGTCGAGACGCAGCTGCGGACCGCGCTGACGGCGATCTTCGCGCCGTTGATCGGCCTCGCCGCGGATCGGCTGGGCGTCGGACCGGCGATCCTGATCTTCGGCGGATTGGCGCTCGTCGCCTATCCGCTCGCACGCGTCCGGGACGGACCCTGAATGAGCGCGCCGAGCGGCCGATCCTGAGGAGGACCTTCGGGTTGCGGGACGCGACCTGACGGATCGACTCGTCGGTGAGGTCGAGCCGCAGCTTCGCCTCCGCCGACTATCGCCGGGGAATTCGCGGTCGGCCACGAACGTCGTCCGACGGCCGGCCGAGGCGCCTAGAACGGACCGGCAAGCTCGACGAACATCGCGCCCTCGCCGTCGGGGCCGAGCAGCGGGTGGGCATAGCCGACGGAGAGATCGATCGACGATCCGAGGAACGCGTCGAGCCGGAACGTGAGCATCCCGCCGGCCTCGATCCGGATCCCCGATTCGCAGACCCGTTGGCATCCGCCCCACGTCCGGCCTCCCTGGACGAACGCGCTCGCGGTGATGTCCTCGATTCGAGTCAGGTTGAAGATCGCGTAGCCAGAGTTCCTGGCGAGCGGCGGGAGGAGGAGCTCGGCCCGCCCGAAGATCTGGTAGAGGCCGAACGGCGGGAACGCGAACGCGTGCAGATCGTCGAGCGAGAACATGAACTCGGCGGGGAGCACCTCGAGCAGCGAGCCGGAGACCGAAGCCGTCAGGTCGAGGTCGAGGAGGGGCGCGAGTCGGAAGCGCTTCGTTCCGACCCACTCGGCGGTGGCGAAGGGCGCCGTGCCGAATCCGGGGATCCCCGCCTGCAGGGAGAGGGAGTTCTCCAGATAGAGCGTCAGGGTGTCCGAGCGCGCGAAGATCGCGGCGAGGTAGAGGATCGGCCGGGAGATCTCGCCACGCGCCCCGACGGTGAAATCGAGGCGATAGGTCGGGTACCAGTACGTGCCGGCCGAGCCGGTCTCGG
>CAZGXU010000071.1:0-6459 GCA_964530075.1 uncultured Thermotogae bacterium | reverse complement strand
AGACCGTTCGGGTCGCCGTGTCGCTGGCGCCGTCGTCGTCGGTGACGGTCAGCCGGACGGTGTAGCTGCCTGCGGACAGGAAGCGATGGTACACGGAGGAGCCGGTTCCGGTTCCTCCGTCGCCGAACTGCCAGCTGTACGAGACGATCGAACCGTCCGGATCGCTGGATCCGGAGCCGTCGAACTGCACCCAAACGCCGGGGGTCGGAGACGACGGCGAATACGCGAACGAGGCGTTCGGCGGCTGGTTCGGCGCGCCGACGGAGACCGTTCGGGTCGCCGTGTCGCTGGCGCCGTCGTCGTCGGTGACGGTCAGCCGCGCCGTGTAGGTGCCGGGGCTCGAGTACGCGTGGCTCGCCGTCGACCCGTATCCCGCGGCGCCGTCCCCGAAGGTCCACGCGTACGACGCGATGGTCCCGTCCGGGTCGTAGGACGATCGGCCGTCGAATGCGACCGAGACACCGACCGCCGGACTCGTCGTCGAGACGTTGAACTGCGCTTGCGGAGGCTGGTTCGGTTGGGACGGCGGCTGAAGGAACAGGCGCCCCGCGCCGTAGATGTTCGCGCTTCCCATCGCGATGGTGTTCGAGAGAAGCCGGCTTCGAAGCGCGCTGCCCGTCAGCGTCGGCTCTTGGGACAGGAGCAACGCGGCAGCCGCGGCGGTGTGCGGAGCGGCCCCCGAGGTTCCGGGGAACGTCGTGTACGGGGCGGTCCCTGTGGACACGTTGTCGGGAGCGCAGAGGTCCGGCTTCGTCAGCCCGGAGTTGGTCGGACCCTGGGAGCTGTACGGCTCCTGAGGTCCGGTGGTGTAGTGTCCGTAATCGATCGCTCCGACGGCGACGACGCTGGCGACGTTCGCCGGGGCGAGGATCGAGCTCGACGCCACGGCGGGCGAGACGTTCTGATAGAGGCTGAAGATCTCGAGCTTCCGCGAACCGGTTCCGCTGATGCGAATCGTGTAGGTCCCGCTCCGGGGGGCGTTAATCTGAAGCGATTCGGTCGGCTCCTCGGTCCCCGTCTGATGTTTCGTCGACGATGCAGCGAGATTGCTCGTCGGGTCGTAGAGGTAGAGGTCGTAATCGGTCGCGGATTGCGGCCACTCGTTCCACGTCAGGTAGAGGATGATCTGCGCTCCGCTCGAGGCGTAGAACGTGACCGATTGGTCGTTCCATCCGTCGGAGTTCCGGTCGGTGAAGGTCCCCTCCCAGTGGCTCTCGGCCTCGTTGCCCGCGGCGTTGACCCAGAGGATGCCTCCGCTGATCGCGCGCTGGGCGATCTCGGCGATCGTCCCCGTCCCGTCGTAGAAGTTCGTGTTGTACCACCCGAGGGAATGGTTGATGATGTCGATCCCGTGGTCGAGGCAGTACGTCACGGCGAGGTCCAGGTCGACCTCGTCGGCGATCTTGATCAGGTATAGGTCGGCTTCCGGTGCGATGTCATAGATGATCTCGGCGACCGCGGTTCCGTGGGTAATCCCGGACGTCAATCCCGTGCCGGTCAGGTCGTTCTGGACGACGGAGTATGGCAGATCACCACGTCCCTGGGCCTGGCTGAGCCCCGCGAATCCGAGGTCGATCACCGCGATCTTGACCCCGCTGCCGCGAATCCCGGCACTGTGGTACACCTCGGCTCCGATCGCCGCCGCGCCCTGGCTGGGAGTCCCCAACGGATACGGAGTGTACGGCGGACGGATGAACCCGACGCCCGCCAGCTGGGAAACCAGGGTCCCCAATTGGGACAAGGAGACGTTGACCTTGATCAGGTTTGAGGAGGCCTCGATCGATGTTCGGCTGATGCCGAGCGCGGAGAGCGCCGCGACGTTCGAGGCGCTGGTCTGTCCGGGCCGCGATTCGAGAACGACGGTGACTGTCGATGTCGATGCGGAGAACGGAATCCCGAACGTCGATGCCACCGTTTCCACCGCCGCTCGCGCGGCGGTCGGAAGGGCCGCCATGGCCTGTTCGAACATCGGCCCGATGACGCTCTCCGCTGCCACGAACAGCGCCTCCAGGGCGCCATCGAGCTTCGGATTGTGCTCAGCGGCGGACGTTTTCTGCATCGCCTGGTTCCCGAGAACCCCCAGCGGCGCCACGACACCCGGCCCGGCGGCGATCCCCCCGCTCTGGGCGACGGCGACGAGGAACTGAAGGCCGAGCTCGACGTCCGACGGCCACGCGATGACGCCGAGGAACGCGTCGGACGCGAACGGGATCGGGACACCGACAGGTCGGCCGCCGATCTCGACAGGCTCGACCCCTTCCTGGCGCAGGCGCCCCTGGAACTCGGTGAGATCGATCAGGTATCGGGCGAGGCTCGTCCCCCATTCCTCGGGGACCATGATGAAGTGGACGCCGCTCGTGCGGATGATCCCGCTGAGCGCGATCTGCTGAGCGAGGCTGCTGCGCGGATACGGACGGAAGGTGACCCGCGCGCCGGTCTCCGCCGCGAAGGAGGACGACAGCGCGCTCCAATTCGAACTTGTGTCTTGATCGATGGCCACTTCGATCGACGTCTGGGAAGCGGCAATCCAGGAACAGGACAGAAGAACCAGCAGAGCTATGATGAACCGTCTCATCGATCTCACCTACCTCCTAGGGTATCGCTGGCTGATACGGGAGTCGTACGTAGCCGATTCCTTCCGACCGTGCGAGGGGCACGAGCTGCTCGATGGGTATCAGGAGCTTGGCGATGTTCTCCACCTCGCTGACGATATAGGCCGCGAATCGCTCCGGGATCTGTGCGCCGGGGATCTTCTCGGCGACGACCTCCACCCGGAGGCCGGCCATCGTGATGCCGTGGGCGGCGGCCTCGGCGAACCAGTCCTCGGCGATCACGAGGTCGTAGAGGACGGAATCGATCGCGGCTCCCTCCGGAGGCGGCGGCCCCTTGATGCTCGACTTGTCGAACGAGCGGTAACTCATGCCTAGATCGGTCCCGACGATGCCCAGGTCCTGGAGCGAGAGAAGGACGGTCTGCAGCGTGTCGACCATCGGGATGCGGGCGGAGGGAGCGATGACGAGATCGTATCCGGATTCACCCGGCCGAACCGTGTACGAGTACGCAACGTCGACGACGCGAAGGTGAAAGCGAGCGCCGTCGACGACGAGAGTCCTCGGATCGCCGAGCAGATCGTCGATCGTCGTATCGACGACCGGCGCTCCCTCGCGGTAGACGTCGTACGCGCTCCCGGTGTAGATCGCCACCGAGAAGGCGGAAGCGCAGGCGGTCTGAACCAGCGAGTCGACATCGACGACCGTAGGTCCCAAAGAGAAGATGTAGTAGGAGGTCGGCTCGAATTCCGTCGTCTGTGTCCATGAGGCGAACTGCAGGAAGACGACGGCAGCCAGTGCCATCACAATCGGTTTCTTCGGTCTCATGGAAGCCTCCTTCGTCCAGAACATACAATACCTCGCGGCGGAAGTTCCACGGAAGCGCGGAGTTCGTGGCCTGGAGAGGCTCGTCCTGCGGTCCTGTGCCTCGGCGCGCAGATCTCTCGCTCGGCGTCACCGTCGAAGCGATACCGCGGGTTTGCGAACACCGTCCTTGCCGGTCCTTCGGCCCGTCTCCGGCGGTCGGACTCGGCTACCCGCAGCCGCAGCCTCCGTCGCCGGTGTCCGATGGGGGAGGGGGAGAAGAGGCGTCGATCGTGGCGGAGACCGACGCGCTTCGACCGGCGTTGTCGACGACGACCAGCGTGATCCGGGTCGTCCCGGGTTCGTCGGGACGCATGGAGTAGGTCTCGTAGCTGGACGCGACGCACGGGCTCTCGCCGACGCACCATCGGTACAGAGCGATTCTGCCATCAGGATCGCGGGAGGGGGCCGCCGTGAGCCGGAGCGTCCTTCCGGCGATGGCGTCGACTTCGTCTTCCTCGCCGATGAGGGTTCCGGACGCGCTGAACCGTGCGACCGGACTTGCATTCTCCGGCAGAGAGGAGGCGGAATCAAACGACAAGTAGCGCTCCTGCACCCGCAATGAGGGGCCGGATGGTTCGACGAAAGGGATCCGTCCCAGAGTCTCTTGAGTCACCCCCCTTGCCGGACTCGGCTCCACCGGGATCCAGACCGTCCTGCTTCCGACGGGTAGGCCGACCAGGACCCACACGAGCTCGCTGTCTTGCGCCAGGTAGACGGGGTACCCGCGATCGGCCAGGCTTCCGGCGCAGAACAGCGCGAACGAGTAGTGGGTCCAGCCGTTCTGACCGTACTTGCGCTGCGGCCCGAGGGTCGTGTCCTGCAGAACCTCCTCCAGCGCGGACAGGTTCACCGAGAGCTGACTCAATTCGTGCGCGGAGAGGTTCCCTTGATCGACTTGGAAGACGATCGGCCCCCCCTCTTGGCCGGCGACGCCTTGGACGGCCGCGAGAGCGAGAATCATGACCAAAGCACGGATCAGCATCCTTCCTCCTTCTCGTATCGCACGTATGGCAAGGAGTATACCTCACGCGACAGGTCTGTTACGTTCGCTTGTTCGTCGTCTCCAGAGGCGCGTCGGACAGCCGCATGACGGCTCGCGGCCCCGAAGGCGGCCTGAAGCCGGCAGGGGAAGCGAGCGAGGGCGGAACACCGCGTCCGAAGAGGAGGTGCGCGATCGCCCGAGAAGGACCCGTCAGCGGGTGCCCCCCAAGAGCGCCGTCTTCCTTCTCTTCGGGCGGTGAGGCGGTTCGTTGTCCGCGCCGCACGCCGGTGGTAGACTCCCTCGCGAGATGGTCAATCGGCTCGGATTTTCGGTGTTCTGCATCGTTGCGGCCCTCGTGATTGCGCTTCCCTGTCTGGGGCGCGAGATCCGGATCCCTGCGGAGGCGCCTCTGGAGGGCAGCGTGTTGATTGCGGAACGCTTCGGGGAATGGCACGGCGACGAGTGGGTGCCGCTGGAGTTTCCCGTCTGGCCGGGGGACGACGGCATGCGGGCATCGGACTGGTTTACGGTTCGCATCGAAGCGCACCCGGGCGACGTCTTGATCCTCGAGCCGGGAGAATACACGGCGCAGATCTGGATCTTCTCGCCCGATGTCACGGTCATGACGGCCCCCGGATCCGACGATCTGGCGGTCGTCCTCGGCACGGTCGAGGTCGATGCCGACGGCGTCGCCCTGGAACGAATCGGCGTGACCGACTCCTCGAACCCCCGCGACAGCGGCCACGGGATCGAGGTCAACCGCGACCTCCTGGACACGGTGACCGTCCGGAGCTGTCGGTCGTTCGGCAATCGATGGACGGGGCTCCACATCGTCGGAGCTCGCGGCACGATTCGCGAGCTTTGCGTGGAGGATTGCGAGCTCGTCGACAACGGCATGGACGGGATGGACGCGCTCTCGGTCGATCGCCTCGTGGTTACCGGGTGCACGATCACCGGCAACGGTTGGAATTGGTCGGAAGGGGTCGGCGTGCGGATCGGGAGCTCGGTGCTCCGGATCGAGATGCACGACAACCTGATCGAGGGAAACCGGTACGCGGATGTCTATCGCAGGGACTAGGCGGAAGACAGGTTCGTCACGTCACGAACCGCCTGGTGGAGGACCTCGGTCGACAGGGGCCGGTTCTTCCTCCTTGCGATCGTTCTCGGACGATGAGCCCGCAAGACGCTGAGGCCGCGAGTCCGGCACCTCCTCCGTCTGTCCGGGAGGACGTCGACCTGTTCTCTCGGACGTCGATGCGAGTCGGAGGCCCCGCGCGCTTCTTCGCCGAACCGAACGGCATCGAGTCCGCCTCCGGTGCGATCGCATGGGCGAAACAGGCGGGGACCCCGGTGGTGGTCCTCGGCGCCGGCACGAACATCGTCTTTGCGGACGAAGGGTTTCCCGGGTTGGTGCTGAGGACGAGCGCGTTGCGCGGGATCCGCATCGACGGAATACGCGTCGCTGCCGCTGCAGGAGAGCCGCTGTCGCGGCTCGCGTGGTCCGCCTGCGAACGCGGTCTCTCCGGGCTCGAGTGGGCTTGCGGGATCCCCGGTTCGGTCGGCGGGGCGGTGGTGATGAACGCCGGGACACGGGACGGCGACGTCTCGGGCATGCTGGCATCCGCGGACGTCCTGACGGACGAAGGCGTCCGCACCCTCTCGGCCGACTCCCTGCGCTTGGGCTATCGAACGAGCGCCTTTCTGGCGGGGGATCTGCGCGGGACGGTCGTCGAAGCGATGTTCGTCCTGCGAGGAGACGATCCGTCGGCGTGTGTCGATCGGGCTCGTACGGCACTCGCCGAGCGGGTCCGGAAGCTTCCGGTCGGCGCATCGGCCGGGTGCATCTTCCGAAATCCGGACACGGGGCCGACGGCCGGGCAGCTGTTGGACCGCGCCGGATGCAAAGGGCTGGGAGTCGGGCGGGCGGCGGTATCGAGCCGACACGCCAACGTCATCGTCAACGAAGGCGTCGCCAATGCCTCCGACGTCCTCGCCCTGATCGAGAGGATGAAGCGTCGGGTCCTCGATGCGTTCGGCGTCGAGCTCCGCGAGGAGATCGTG
>CAZGXU010000070.1:0-6886 GCA_964530075.1 uncultured Thermotogae bacterium | reverse complement strand
CCTCAATGCACAGACTCCATACGGCTTTGCACCGCTTTCAGGCCTGGAACTTCGGCCTAGAACAGACCTAGCTCGATCGCGGCGATCAGGAGGAGGCTGGCCAGTGCGCAGGAGCCGAAAGCGATCGGAATCCCGTGTCGAATCCAGAGCTTCGCCCCGATCGGGTTCTTCGTCCCTTCGCTGACCGAAACGGCGATCACGTTCGCCGTCGCGCCGACCGGCGTCGCGTTCCCCCCGAACCCGACGCCCAGGGCGAGCGCCCACCAGAGCGGTGCCGTGTGGACGCCCCGCGCGGAGAGGGCCGCCAGGACGGGGATCATCGCGATGGTGAACGGCACGTTGTCGACGATCGCCGACATGATCCCGGCAAGCCAGAGGAGGAAGAGCGCCGCCAGGGCGATTCCGTGCGTCGTCAGAGTTCCTATCGCGTTCGCCACGATGTCGAGCGCGCCGGCCGCTTCGACCCCTCCAACGATGATGAACAGCCCGATGAAGAAGACGAGGACGTCCCAGTGGACTTCCTTCAGGACCGACCGGATCTCCGGCCAGAGCCAGAGGAGACCGGCCGCCGCCCCGAACAGCGCAACGACGCTCGACTCGAGCCCGATCAGGTCGTGGACGAAGAAGAGCAGAACGACCGATCCGAGGACGATCAGCAACCGTTTCGTCGCTCGTGAATCGGTGAGCGCATCCCTCGGGTCCATCTCGAGGAACCGATCGACGTGGGCCGGCTTGATGAACAACTCTCGGCGGAAGAACAGGACGAGGCTCCCCTGCACGAGAAACCAGACGAACAGGACGATCGGAGCAAGGTGGGTGAGAAAATCGATGAACGAGAACCCGGCGGCCGACCCGATGAGGATGTTCGGCGGATCGCCGACCAGGGTCGCCACGCCTCCGATGTTCGAGAGCATCACCTCGCCGATCAGGAACGGGACCGTCGAGACCTCCAGGATGTCGGCGATCGACAGCGTGACGGGGATCATCAGGATGATCGTCGTCACGTTGTCGAGAATCATCGAGACGAGCGTCGTCGCGATGCCGAGCGAGACGAAGAGGAGCCACGGACGCCCGCCCGCGACCCGCGCCGCTTTGATCGCCATGTACTCGAAGAACCCCGTCTCCTTGAAGAGGGCGACGAGGACCATCATCCCGAAGAGCAGGACGATCGTATTGTGGTCGACGGCCTCGATCGCGAGTTCGGACGTGTAGAACGACATCCACGTTCCCACGCAGATCATGACCGCCGCGCCGATCAACGCGATGAGGGCCCGATGGGCCCACTCCATCAAAACCCCCAAGTACGTCAGCCCGAAGACCGTGATCGAGAGGATCAACGGCCAGTTCCAACCGCCCACAATAGGCGGAGGATGCGTCCGCCGCCCCGCACATTCAAGAGAGGGGGCGCGTTACGCCGACGGGTTGTCCGAATCGTGCCCAACGGTCAGAATGAACGTGCTCCGAGCTGCGGAGAGGGGACCGCGAGGTGAGCCATCGTGTCGAAGACGTTGTGCCTTCGAGCCATACGGGCCGGGATTTACCTCCTCGCCGCCGCCCCGCTGACCGCCGGCCCGAGCGCGGTCGCACGGGCCGAGGTGGCGTCCCCCACTGTGTGGATCGAGCGGGGAGAGACCGCGTTCGAGGGGCGCTTCGCCGCCGAGCAGATGGCCGAGGCGATCGCCGCATATGAAGCCGCGCTTCCGGATCTCGAATCGCTTCCGATCGAGACTCGGGCGTTCGTCCTAGACCGGCTGGCGCAGTTGCAGTACGAGCTGACGACGTTCAGCCCCGGAGACACCCCGGACGACAGGGTCGCGTTCCAGAAGGGGAAGGACTACGGACTGCGAAGCCTGCGGCTGAACCCCGGGTTCGCAGCGCTGGAGAACGACGACTTCGAGGCGGCCGTGGCGCACGTCACCGACCCGGCGGCCCTCCTCTGGACCGCCGACAACTGGGGCGCCCTCTTCCACTACGATCCGATCGGGGGGATGTTCAACATCGGGAAAGTCCGCGCGCTCTACGAACGTTGCCTCGCCGTCGACGAGGGGTACTGGGGGGCGAGCGCGCACAACGCGCTCGGCGCGATGCTCGTGGTCACTCCCCGCGCGTTCGGCGGCGACACCGACGCGGGACGCGACCACCTCGAGCGAGCGCTATCTCTCGATCCGGCGTACCTCGAGAACCGGGTCGTCTACGCCCAGTACTGGGGGTTCTCCTACGACTTGTTCGGCAACGTCAACGGGGTCCGCGACGCAACGTTCGCCGAAGAGCAGCTGCAGGCCGTCCTCGACGCACCGATCGGGGATTGGCCGTTCTGGAACCGGGAGGCGAAGCTCGAGGCCGAGGCGCTCCTCAACAGGCTGAGGGAGCGAACATCGTGACCCTCGGTGGTCCCGTTCGTCGTTCCTTCGTCCCGATCGTCCTCGCCTCTCTCCTGCTCGGAGGCGCTTCCGCCCTGGCGGCCAACCCGTTCCTCCGTGGCGCCGACCGCCCCGTCCCGATCTTCGACATCGCCCACGCGGGGGCGTCGTCCCTCGCGCCGCAAAACACCCTCGCCGCGGGACGGGTGGCGCTCGAACTCGGCGCCGACGTGTGGGGCGTCGACGTCCACTCGACGGAAGACGGCATCTTCATCCTGATGCACGACGAGACGCTCGATCGGACGACCGACGTCGAGGAGGTCTTCCCGACGAGGGCCCCGTGGCGGGTCGAGGACTTCACGCTCGACGAAATCCGTCGCCTCGACGCCGGTTCGTGGTTCCTCCGCGAGGACCCGTTCGGGCAGATCGAGGCCGGACGTCTCTCCGCCGCCGACCTGGAGAGCTACGTCGGGGAACCCGTCCCGACCCTCCGCGAGGCGCTCGAATTCGTCGTCGAGCATCGGTGGCTGATCGATATCGAGGTCAAGCCGACCGCGGACAGCGACCCGGAGGGTCTGGTACGGCGCCTGCTCGATCTGATCGAGGAGACGGGCGCGGCCGGATCGGCGATGATCTCGTCGTTCGACCACGAGATCCTCCGCGCGGTCAAGCGCCTCGATCCGACGGTCCCGATCGGGGCGCTGTCGATCTTCCCTCCGTTCGACCCGGTCGCGTACCTGAACGACCTCCAGGCCGACGTCTACCTCCCGAGCCTCGTCGGGTTCACCGACACTCTTTTGAGAGACCTGAGCGAAGCGGGGATCGGGGTCCACGTCTGGACGTACAACGCCGAGGATCAACTCGAGCGCCTGGCGGACACGCCGGGAATCACCGGGATCTACACGGACTTCCCGCAGCGCCTCGAGCCGATCCTCGAACGATCGGACCATGCCGCCGACGAATAGGATCGCCGGATTCGGCGTTGCCTTGCTTGTCTCCTTCACGGGCGGGCTCCTCGTTGGCTCCCCCGCCGCGCTCGGAAGCCGCGCCTCCGGGATCGCCGTGGAAGGATTCGACTCCGGAACCCGGGTCGTCCGGGAGGTCGCCGAGGCGCTGACCGGCGAGGGGCGAAGCATCCTCGAGTGCTATCCGTGGGGGAGCCGGACGTTCCTCGGGCTGGTCAACCTCTTCCCGGAGAGGACGCGGATCGCCCTCGTCGAGTGGGGGATGCGCCTCTCGGTCGGCCACAACGCGAAGAAGGCCGGCCGACTCGACATCGATTCCCTCCCTCGATGGTGCGTCGATCAGTACCCGCAGGACGATCGGCAGTACGAGGCGATCGTCGTCGGCTCGCCGAACGGCGCGGTCGCCCATCTGGCCGCGCTCCTCGGCGCGCCGTTCCTGACCACGTCGTTCGGGCTAACGTTCCGGCATCCGACGATCGACGCCGACGACTCCCTCGCCTACCTCGAGAGCGGCCGGGCCATCGTCGACCCGATCCTCGCCGCCAACGAGGGAGAGGGGTTCGAGCTGATCGTACACTACGACCCGCTCCACGACCGGCCGCTCGTCCGGGTCGTCGATTTCGTCCGGGTCAAGCTCCGCGAGATCCCTCCCTGCTACCGGGACTTCATCGATCGCCATCTCGCGCCGGGAGGCCGGCTGATCCTCGTCGACTGCACCTACGCGTGGCCGCAATACGAGCTGCGGGACCGCGCGTACCTCCAGGTCGGTGGGCTCGGCGGCGTCCCGCCGGAGACCTTCCTCGAACGATGGCCGCTCGATCTGCCGGTGAGCATCCGGCGGGAGTCTGAGTGGGGATGTCCGGAGGGGTTCGCCTCGTCGGTGACGCGGTCCGCCGTCGATCGCGGGGTCGCGATCGTCGAGATTCGTCTCGACCGCCCGTGGGACTACAGCCTGCTCGCCTACCGCGCATACCTGGCGTGCGAGGGCGTCCGCGAGCGCTCGCTGTGGATCGACTCCTTCAACCAACTGAACCCGAGGACGAACGTCGAGACCGGGCTCCCCGCGCTCTGGCTCCCGTTCAACACGGTGGAGGGACCGGCTCTGATCGAGGACGCCCTGCGCGGTAAGACGTTCGACCGGATTCTCTTCGTCCCGCTCCCGTCGTTCGCGGAGAGCCCGGACACCGCGCCGCTCGCGTCGTGGATCGACCTTCTGTCCCGGCACGGCGACGTCGAACTCGTCGGGATCGACCCGGACCGATTCCCCGCCGATCCGCTCGCCCCGTTCCGGTTCGTCGACCGGATGACGGACCTCCGCGAGACCTTCCGACTCGATCGTCCGCTCCGGCTCGGGGCCGAGGCCCTCGCGAATCTCGTCCGCGGTTTCACGGGTCCCTAGGCAGGGCGCCGCCGACCGCCCGCTCGACGAAGCTTGAGCCGTTTTCAAAAGAGGTCGGTCTCGGCCTCGATCGATTCGGGCGGCTCGCTCACCCGGTAGAGACAGTCGGCCGGGCCGATGTCGCACCAGCGACATTCCGACCAGGCGGGGACCTTGGGAAGCGGGCTCTCCCCTCCGACTCGGCGGACCAGATCGACGAACCGCGCCCGGAACGACTCGTCGAGGCCCGAGGCCGGGATCTCCACCGAACTCGTCTTGTAGACGACGCGGCCGGAGAGCTTCACGTTCGCGCAGCGGGGGTTCCCGACCGGAAGGAGGAGCATGTAGACGAGGACCTGGAGTTGGTCGGAGGTCCGCGGGCGGCCGGTTTTGCAGTCCTCGACGAAGCCCGTGCCGCCCCGGATCGCGAGGATGTCCGGCTTGCCGGAAACGATGATCCCCGTCTTGCCGATCCGCTTGAACGCGTTCTCGTCCTCGACGTAGACCTGGTATCCCTCGTCGAGGAGCTGCTCCCGCCGTTCGCTCACCAGCTCGTTGTGGTCGATCGTCCACCGTGCCAGATCGAAGTCGATCGGCAGCTTGTCGTAGTTCGTGTGGTGCGCGCGGTACCAGGCCGACCATTCGCAGCCGCTCTCGCCGGCGAGAAGCTTCGTCAGCCAGGTCACCCAGATGTACGGCTCCGTCCGTCGCTTCGCCATCGTCGCCCCCTCGTTCGAATCCGCCCCGTTGAGGCTATGACGTCGACGATTGCCCGTCAAGGTCGACTCGCCCTACGATGGCCGATCGGAAGGAGAGCCGATGAGGATTCTCTACGTCTTTCCGCATCCGGACGACGAGTCGTTCGGACCGGCCCGCGCGATCTCGGCCCAGGTCCGCGCCGGGCACGCCGTCTCCCTGCTCACCCTGACCCGGGGCGGCGCGACGAAGGAGCGGCTCAAGCTCGGATATACGGTCGCACAGATGGGCGAGGTCCGATACGCGGAGATGCGAGAGGTGGCCCGCGTGCTCGGATTGACCGATCTGACGGTCCTCGACTTCCCGGACAGCGGGCTGAAAGAGCTCGACCCCAGAGTCCTGGAAGCGGCCGTGGTCGATCGCATCGAGGCCTTTCGTCCCGACGTCCTCGTAACCTACCCGGTTCACGGGATCAGCGGCTTCCACGATCACCTCGTGACCCACGCGGTGGTGAAGCGCGTCTTCGTCGAGCTGCGGGAGCGCGGCGAACCCTGCCCGAAGCGGCTCGCGTTCGTCACGCTGACCGAGGATCAGGCCGCCCGGGCATCCGGAGCGCACCGCCTCTCCGGATCGACGGTCGAGGAGATCGACTGCCTCATCGAGGTGGGAGAAGAGGACATAGAGGCGTTTCGCCTTGCGCTCGACTGCTACGTCACGTATCGGGAGATGATCGAACGGACGGGCGTCCGCGAGTCACTCGACCGGATCGTCGCGTTCGAGTTCTTCGGGGAGGAGGTTTCCCCGCCGATCGACGACCTGACCGCCGGGATCGAATCGTCGCCGCGCTGAGAAAGAAAGAACGCCGCTCGCGCGGCGCTACCACCAACATACGTTATTCACACGATCGATGTCAAGGGTGACCCGAGAAACACCGGATCGTCGCGGCTCCGGTCTACACCGCCTCGACGTCCACGACGCCGGGGACCTTGTCCTTGAGGAGCTGCTCGATTCCGCTTTTCACCGTCATCTGGGACATCGGGCAGCCCTGACAGGCGCCCTGAAGCCTGACACGAACGGTCCCGCCCTCGGTGACCTCGACCAGCTCGACGTCACCGCCGTCGGCCTGCAGCATCGGGCGGATATCCTCGAGCGCTTTTCGCACTTCGCTTTCCATCGGTCGGTTCCTCCTCGTGGACCGAGACCGGATCGTCCCGGTCCGGGAAGCATACCCGGTTTGGCCTCTTCCGTCATCCGCCGAATCGGAAGCACCTGGAAGCAGATCAACGGGGGAATCCCGAACGCCAGGGCCTATCTCCGCCAGAAGGAGGGCTCATTACAGCCTTATACCATCCATATAGATGTTGACAGAAGGCCAAAAGGTGTTATAGTCCTCCTATTACCATCCAGGTGGATGGTTGTAGGAGGTCGACAATGGATCCAACGTACGCGGTGTACATGGCAGGCGGCACACGAATCGGCCGCAGGAT
>CAZGXU010000069.1:0-7089 GCA_964530075.1 uncultured Thermotogae bacterium | reverse complement strand
TGACGTCCTCTCCCACGTGGGCCTTCGCCTCGGACACCGTGATCGTCGCCATCCCGCGTCCTCCCTGACCGATTGTGAGAGGGTAGGACGAGTCGCCGCCTCACGCAAGGCTAGATCTCGTTCCCGGGGATCTCCGGCGCCTCCCTGATGACGCGGTGCTTCCAGTTGCCCGTGAGGAAGAAGCCGAGCGAGACGCCGGCCGTCGCGAAGTTCGACGCGAGCATCGCCCACCAGACGCCGCTCGCGCCCATGCCGGCGGCGAACCCGAGCCCGTAGACCAGCGGGACGCGGAGAGCCCACAGGCGGAACAGGCCGAAGAACATCGAGTACAACGTGTGCCCGGCCCCCTGGTAGGCCCCCATGATCACCTGGATGATCCCCATGAACGGGAACGCGAACGCGACGAGGAAGAGCATCTCGCTGCCGACCGCGAGGACCTCCGGGTCGGACAGGAAGAAGCCGATCAGGTGTCGTCTGAACAGGAGGACCACGACCGCCGCGGTGACGAGGATGAGGGTCGCGATGCCGATTCCGGCCCGGACGGAGCGGCTCGCCCGGTCCAGCTTCGCGGCACCGAGGTTCTGTCCGACCAGCGTCGCCGTCGCCTGGCCGAGCCCCATCGCCGGCATCAACACGATCGAGATGAACGCGTTGCCGATCCCGAACGCGCTCAAGACGACGGTTCCGATCCGAGCGAGCGCGCCGTTCATGATCGCGAAGCCGAGAGCCGTCCCCGCCTGACCGATCGACGCGAGGCCCCCGATCGATACGATCCGGCGGATCAGCCCCCAACGCGGTCTCAGGTTACGGAGGCGAAGGTGGACCCCGAGCCGCCCGGAGAAGAGCCACAACAAGCCGGCGAGGGCGAGGAGACCTCGTGAAAGGACGGTCGCCGCGGCGGCTCCGGCGATCCCCCACTCCGGGAACGGTCCCCAGCCGAAGATGAGGAACGGGTCGAGGACGAGGTTGAGGCCGACCGATGCGGCCATCAGGAGCATCGGGGTCACCGTGTCGCCGACCCCGTTGAGAAGCGCGGTGACGACGAACGTTCCGAACATCAGCGGGATCCCGGCGTACACGATCCGGAGGTAGCTCGCTGCCGCTGCGGCCAAGGCGCTCTCGGCTCCCATCAGCGACAGAACCGGCCGGGCGACGAAGAACCCGACCAGGGCAAGCAGGATCGCGAGGGCGCCGGTGAAGCCGACGACCTGCCCGGCGGCGAGGTTCGCTTCCTCAGGGCGCCGGGCGCCGGTGTATTGAGCGACGAGGGCGATCCCCGCGATCGTGATGCCGCTTCCGATCGAGAGGGCGAGAAAGATCAGCGGCCACGCGAGGGCGATCGCGGCGATTTCGACCTTCCCCAGCCGGGCGAGCCAGAACCGGTCGACGAAGTTGTACATCGTCTGAAAGAGGTTGGAGAGCATCACCGGCCACGCCAACCGCAACAGGGAGCGGGTGATCGGTCCCTCGGTGAGAAGAGGTGACGATCCTGTCTGGCTCCGCCCCCGCAGCATGGCGGTCATTGTATGCCATCGTGCGCGGCGCGTCCGTCGCCGCCGTGTTGACAGATGGCAACAGCATCGATAGACTCCACGACATGCGCAAGGCACGGTTCGGCGACCTGTTGCACGCGGCGCGGAGGAGGAAGGGATACAGCCTCCGGGACCTGGCGGAGCTGACCGGCATGAACTACAGCCGTCTGTCGCGGATCGAGCACGGGACGAGGCCCGCGCCCGGGCTCGCGCAAATCCGTCAGCTCGCGGATTCTCTGGATGTAGAGATGTCAGACCTCCTCGTTTCGTCCGGGACGCCGCGCGAGGTGATGGAACACCTTCTCTGGTCGGAACGGATTCAATCCGGCGGGGGTCGAGCCCCGCAGAGGTCGTCTCTGCCGGAGTGGTCGCGCCTGCTGGAGAAGAACACGTATCGCGTGCGCGTCATCCGTCGAGACGGGGCGCTGTGCACCGTCTCGCTCGGGAAATCGACGCTTGACGTTTTCCACTTCGGGGATCGGGCCGAAATCGCGATCACCGTGCCGCCGGAGATGGTCCTCGTCACCGCCGATCGCGGAGGCGGGTGGGCCTGCACGGTGGAGAACGTCCTGTGCGCCCACGTGAAGAAGATCCGGTCCCTCGGCCAGATCAGCAATCTCGTCCTCGCGGGCGACGGGTTCGAGATGAACTCCCTCCACGGACGGCAGACCGCGGACAAGTTGAGGCTGTCGGTCGGAGAAGCCGTTCTCGCCCTCGTTCCCGCAGCGGCGATTCGGACTTCGTCGATCGAGGAGATCGTGTGACCCGCCGGCTCTTCGCCCTTCTGCCTATCGTTGGGGTCGCGATCGCTCTGGCGATCGCGTTGCCGCTTGTCCGGCGGCAGCCCCACGGCGAGCCGCTGCCGTCGGGCACGGATCGGTGGGAGGAGGGCCTGCGGTTCCCGGTCCGCGTCGTCGATGGAGATCTGACGTATGACGTGGAGATCACGGACTATCCGAGCGTCGGCGGTCGCGTCGCGTACGAGGGTCCGGCGAGGGTGGAAGGCGAGGAGAACTGGAAGCCGGTGCACGACTACCGGGGCGTCGACCTGCTCTCCATCGTCGAGGACACCGCTGGGCTGGAGAACGTGGAGACGCTGACCGTGGTCGCACTCGACGGATGGAACAAGACGTTGCCTGGGGCGGTTCTCTGCGGAGGGACGGCCTGCGGGCGCGTGATCCTTGCGCTGTCCGTCGACGGCGAACCGCCGGCGGAATGGGCCGATGCCCCGGTCTTGGTGTTCCTGCCCGAGGACGAGCGGTTCGGCAACCAGGACATGCTCGACGCCTTGGGCCCCGACCTTTCGCACTACTTCGGCGCGCAACCTTCGTCCACGGGGCTGATGGTGAAGGGGGTCGTGTTCCTGGTCGTGAACTACGACGGAGGGTCGTTGCCGTCGCTGGCGGACCTCTGAGGGGGGGAAGCCGGGGTGTGCGTTCCGCAGGAGGACTCGAGAGACACGGAAGGAGAGCTGCGATGCGAAGGAAGAACCTGTGGTTGGTGTTCGTGGCGCTCTGCGTCGGGTTGTCGGCGGTCGTCGGCTGGGCGGCAGACGCGGACGACGCGATCCTCACGGTGGTGAGAGGGGATCAGACGTGGACCTACACGATCCCCGATCTTGAGGAGATGGATGTAGTGACCGGTCCCGGGACGTTTACCAAGAGCACGGGGACGGACTACGAAGCCACCTACACCGGGATCCCGATGGCGACGCTGATCGGGAACGTCCCGGCCGACGCGACGATCCGTGTCACCGCGTCGGACGGGTATTCGATGAACTACGAAGCGGGGATGCTCCTCGATACCTCGGAAGGGACTTGGATCCTCGCCTACAAGGAGGACGGCGAGTACATGCCTCTCGATCCGGGGTATTTCCGGGTCGTCGAGGTGGGGGAGAACAACCCGCATTTCCCCAGCTCGCTGTCGGCGAAGATGGTAGAGCGGATCGAGGTCCTCGGGACCTACGAGGAGTACACCCTTCTCCTGACGGGGGATGTCGAGCGCCTCTTCTCGCGCGGCGAGCTCGAAGCGGGAATCGGGTGTCCCTGTCACACGGCGACGGTGGCTGTGACGAGCAAGGGCGAGACGCACACCTACACCGGCCTTCCGCTCTGGCGCCTGATCGCCTACGTCGACGATGGCGTCTTCCCGGCGCCGGAGAAGGGGATTCACTACAACGACGAGGACTTCAACGATGCACTCGCCACCACGGGGTACGAGATCGCGCTGATCGCGTCGGACGGATACACGCAGACGGTGACCTCCGATCTGATCGCGCGGGACGATCGGTTCATCGTCGCGTTCAAGATGGACGGCGTCTTCCTCGATCCCGCGTCGAGCGGGTACATGCGGTTCGTCTACGACGACTCGGTCGAGTTCCCCGAAGGGGTATCGCTCAAGTCGGTGAAGTTCCTCGCCCAGATCGCGCTCGGCCTGTAATCTAGAAGTCATGGGCGATGAGGTATCGGAGGGACGATTCGACGTCCGCGACCTTGTCCTCATCGCCCTTCTCGCTGCGGCAGGCGGGGTCCTGTCGACCTACGTCGGGTACCTGGGAAACCTGATCAACCGCCTGTTCGGTGTGCCGTTCGGCGCGGGGCAGCTGATCGCCGGCCTGCACGTCCTCTGGTCGCTCCTCGCGAGGCTCCTGATCGGACGGTTCGGCTCGGGGACCCTCACCGGGCTCCTCAAGGGGGCGGTCGAATTCCTCTCCGGCGGGACGCACGGCGTGGTCGTCGTGCTCGTCTCCTTCGTCGAAGGGCTCCTCGTCGACGTCGGGATGGGGGTCCTCCGACGGCGGTCGCTCGGACTGACGATGGTGGCCGGGGCCGTCGCGTCGGCGTCGAACGTCTTCGTCTTTCAGGCGATCTACTTCTCCGGGGTGTCGATCGGCTTCATCCTCGTGATGGCCGGTTTGGCGTTCGTCTCCGGGGCCGTCTTCGGGGGATACCTCGCGTGGGACGTGGAGCGGCTCCTGATCGCGTCGCGAATCGTCCGTCGGGCCCTTCGGACCGCTCCGGCGCGAGCGAGGAACTGGGCGCGGCACGCCGGAACGCTCGCCTTGATCCTCGCCCTCCTCGGAGGCGGGGTTTACTACTACGTGAACGTCTACGACCCGTTCGCGGCCCCGGACGAGGCGCTCGTGGGGGGGGCGGTCGACGCGCCGTTTACCTTCCGATACGGCGATTGGGACGGAGAGGAGAGGACCGTTCGCGCCGAGCTGCAGGGGAGCGTGACGTACGTGCCTCCCCGCGACTACGCGGGGATCCCGCTGGTGGAGGTCCTCGAGTCGGCCCGGCCGCGGGACGGGGTCACGAGCGTTCGGGTGATCGCCGACGACGGGTACGAAGCGGCGTTCGAGTGGGAGGCGATTCGATCGGACCCGGACCTCCTGCTGGCGCTCGATGAGGGGCGCTTGCGATTGGTCGCGCCGGGCTACGACGGCGCGTATTGGGTGAGGCGGGTGACGCGACTTGTCGTCGAGTAGCGTAGCCGGGATCGACATTCGGGATCTACGGATCGAGTATCCGGATCGCGACCGCCCGGCGATCGACGGGCTGACGGAGTCGATCGCCGTCGGCGAGACGGTCGTCGTCACCGGGCCGTCGGGATGCGGGAAGTCCACCCTCTGCCGGGCGATCGGCGGGTTCATCCCCGAGATGATCCCCGCCCGCGTCGGCGGAGAGATCACCGTCGGCGGAGCCTCGGCATGGGAGACGGATTCGTCCCGGATCGCGCAACGGGTCGGCTACATCCAGCAGGATCCGGACGCGCAGATCTGCACCCTTCGCGTGGAGCGCGAGGTCGCCTTCGGCCCGGAGAACCTCTGTCTCCCGCTCGATGAGGTGAACGCGCGGGTCGACGAGTCCCTGGCGGCGGTCGGGATCGACCACCTCCGCCGTCGCGAGACGACCGACCTGTCGGGGGGCGAAAAGCAGCGACTGGCGATCGCCTCGATCCTCGCGATGCGCCCGAGGATTCTGCTGCTCGACGAGCCGACGGCGAACCTCGATCCGGACGGCGCGAAGACGCTGTTCGACCTGCTCGTGCAGCTGCGGGAGACGCGCGGGATGACGCTGGTCGTCGTCGAGCACCGGATTCGTCCGCTCCTGGGGATGGGGCCCCGCGTCCTGGTCCTCGATCGCGGCCGGCTCGTCCACCGGCACCCTCGGGAGCGGCTCGATCCGCGGGACATGGGCCTGCGGACCGACGCTCGGGAATCGCGAGCGGCGGGGCCGACCGGGGCACGGCTCCTGTCGATCGAGGGGCTCACGTTCGGGTACGATGCGCCGCTCTTCCGCGACCTGACGCTCGACCTCCGCCGCGGGGAGATCCTCGGGGTCATCGGCCCGAACGGAGGGGGGAAGACGACGCTCCTCCGGCTGATCGCCGGTCTGGCGGAGCCGGATGCCGGTCGGGTCGACGGGCCGGGCGGAGACAGCGTCGGGTTCGTCTTCCAGCATCCGCACCACCAGATCTTCGAGCGAACCGTCACGGCCGAGCTGGCGGTCGATGGGCCGGAGCGTCGGCCGGGCGAATTCGATCGACGGCTCGCCGAGGGAAGATTGAGCGGGCTCGGCGGTGCCCCTCCCCTCTCGCTCAGCCTCGGCGAGCAGCGACGACTGACTCTGCTGACCGCCCTTCGGCGCGGGCCGGATCTCCTCCTCCTCGACGAGCCGTTCATCGGTCAGGACCGGCGAAACGTCGATTGGATCGTCGCGCAGATCCGCGCTCAGTGCGCGCGGGGAGGCGGCGTCATCCTCGTCTCCCACGATGTCCCCCTCGTCGGAGCGCTGGCCCACCGGATTCTCTACCTCGGCGAGGTCCCGTCGTTCGGCCCGCCCACGGACGTCTTCTCGGAGCTCCGCGCCGCCGGTCGGGACGCGTTTCTCCCGGGCTTTTGGGGGACCGACGGATGAGCGTTCGTCCGGCGATGGAGGCGGGACTCCGCGGTGCGACTCCGTTGGCGAACCTCGCCCTCTTGGGCGGGCTCGTCGGCGTTGTGCTGGCCTCTCCGAGTCTCGTCGTCCGCTCGGCGGCGCTCGGCTCGGTCCTCCTTCTTGCGGCTTGGTCGGGCGTCCCGGTCGGCTCGTTCCTTCGCAGCCTCCGATTCGTCCTCGTCTTTGCCGCGGTCCTGTTCATCGCGCAGGCCCTGTCGATCCGAGAAGGGGCTCCGCTGTCCGGAGGGATCATCCGGATCACCGACCTCGGCGTCCTCTCCGGTGCCGGGATGGCGTTGCGGTTCCTCGTGATCCTCTCCTCGAGCTTCCTGTTCGTTCACGTCGTCGATCCCGATCGATTGGCCGCCACGCTGATCCGCTGCGGAGTCTCGTATCGGTACGGGTATCTGCTGATCCTCTCGCTTCGCTTCGTGCCGTTCTTCCAACGCGAACTGAAAGTCGTGCGGGAAGCGCAGCGGGTCCGCGGACTGCGGACATCGGTTCGCAGCCTAAAGGGGATCCGACGCGCCATTCGATACACCTTCGTACCGGTCCTCGTCTCCGGTCTGATGCGGGTCGACAGCATCTCCCTCTCGATGAAAGGGCGGTGCTTCGGG
>CAZGXU010000068.1:0-7158 GCA_964530075.1 uncultured Thermotogae bacterium | reverse complement strand
GGGATACATCCTCCCCGGCCTGGGGGACGCGGGCGACCGGATCTTCGGGACCTAAGCGCAATTCGAAGACGAGCGGGAGAGACGATGAACGACGAAATCCGGATCGTCGAGACGCTCGTGGTCGAGGAGGAAGCGGCGCGGCTCCGACTCTGGTCGATTTATCGCCACGCGTTCGAACGGCTCAACCAGCGCACGCCGATCCACCACGGCGGCTTCAGCGTCGCCCAGTTCGAGGCGATCCTGCAGGACGGGGATTTCGAGAAGTTCCTCGTCTACGTCGGCGCCGAGCTCGTCGGGGTGACCCTCCTGACCAACGTGCTGGAGAAGATCCCGTGGGTGAACGCTCCATACTTCGAGCGGCGCTATCCGGAGCGATTCGAGGCGGGGAAGATCTACTTCCTGCCGGCCGTCGTCATCGATCCGAAGCATCAGGATCTTCGCCGGATCGGCGCGAAGCTGCTTCAGGAGGCGCTCGTCACCCTCGGGCGTGACACCGTCCTCGCCGTCGATTACTCCGAGACGCTCCGCCAGAGCCTTCCCGCGTTCGTCAGCCGCGGGCTGGGGATCCCGTTCAAGGAGGAGATCCTCGACCGCTTGGTCTATCAGATCTTCTACTACGAGGAGCCGTGCTAGTCGTGCTCGCCGCGTAGCGCCGGGCACTGGGCCCGTCGCCAAGCACGCGGAGAACGCCAGGAAACCAACAGCGTGAACCATGAAGAGCATGAAGGTCATGAAGGGCCCCTCCTCGACTCTTGAACCCCTTCATCCTCTTTATGTCCTTCATGGTGAAGGCTCTTTGGTCGATGTTTTCCCTCCGCGATCTTGGCGCCTCTGCGAGAGAGACTGGCCGGGTCTCCCGGCTCAGGCCGCCGCGCCGGTGGTGAATCGATCGATCAGCCGCGGAAGCTCGGTGAAGTCCGAGATCACGTGATCGGCCGCGTCGCGGACGCGATCGTCCTTCGGGTTGGCGGCGATCGCGAGGCCGACGATCTGCATCACCGGCACGTCGTTCAGATGGTCGCCCACAAAGCAGATGCGCGAAATCGGAAGCCCTTGCTCCTCCGCGATCCAGCGCATCGCCTCGTCCTTCCTCCACAGGTCGACCCGCGTCTCGCTCGCTCCGGTGAACCGGCCGTTCTCCGTCGCGAGGCGGTTCGACAGCGCGAAGTCGAGCCCGAGATCCAGGCGGACCCAATCGGCGACCAGGTCGACCCCGGACGAGAGGATCCCGAGCCGGTACCGCCCGCGCAGGGCGTCGATCGCGGCGCGAACCCCGGTCGCGTACGGGGCCGGCAGGACGACGTCGGCCACGGTCGAGATCGGAACGTCGGAGAGGAGCTCCGCATCCCTCGCCACCCACTCGGCGTACGCCTCCTTCCGTGGAAGGTACTCCCGCAGAAGCGCGTGGGAGCGATCGGACACGCCGGCCGCCGCGGCGACTGCCCCCCAGCTCGATTCGAACTCGACGCCGTGATAGCGGACGAGGGTCCCGTCGAGGTCGAAGACGATCGCGTCGAGTCGGGGCACGTCCCGATCCCGGGCTAGTCCCCCGGAGGGAGGAGGAGCCTCGCGCCCTCTCCGAGCGACAGCTCCGCCAGCCTCCCGCTCGCGAGCTCGAGCGCGTACTGGAAGGGCCCCTCCGCGGTGTAGAGGTCCTCCGACAAGGCGGTCATCACCGTGGTCCCGACCAGACCGCCGCCGGCGTCGAAGAACGCGATGTCGAGATCGAACGGGACCGTGACCATGGTGAATCGGAGTTCGGCCTCCGCGCCGAAGACGAACAGGATCCCGGGGAACCCGTCGAGGAGCGACTCGGGGAAGCCGCGGAAACCGACCCACCGCTGCGATCCGGTCTCGGCGATCAGCGCATCGATCTCGACGATCGTCCCGTCGCTCCGCTCGATCCGGACCGTCTCGGCCGGGAGCGTCCCGAGGACGCCGACCCTCAGTTCGGCCGGGTCGATCGACGCCAGCGGCGCGTCGTCCTCGATCGCACCGAGGACCATCGGAGAGTCGCCGTAGCCGTCGCCGTTCTCATCTTCGACCGCCTCGCCGCCCCAGTAGTTGCCGACGCCATCGACGGTCCAGAGGTTTCCGGTCCCATAGTCCAAGACCAACGCCACTCCGTCCCTCCTGACGTCGAGAAAGACGTTCTCGGTGAAGGCGTTCGATTCGCTGTCCAGATTCGTGCTGAGGTGCCCCCCGTTGTCCGCGAGGACGGTCCCGGTGAACGTGTTCCCGCGCGTGATCGACTTGCCGTACGTCTCGGGGAAGAGGATCCCCCGCGACTGCTGCGTCACCAGGTTCCCACCGACCTCGTTGTACGAACCGGAAACGAAGATCCCGTACCCGCCCGAGACGATCGTGTTGTCGACGATCTCGTTGTGGGTCGCCTGCGCTTCGAGGGTGACGCCGATCTCGCACTCGGTCATCGCGTTCCGCTCGATCCGATTTCCGGACGCCAGATCGAGGACGATCCCTTGCCTCCGGTCCCCGTCCGCGCTCACCTTGCCGACGATGATGTTCCCGTCGATCCGGTTGTCCTCGGATCCCCCCGCGAGCCAGACGGCGGTATAGCAACCGAGCAGCTCGTTCTCGCTGACGAGGTTCCCGGTCGACCCGATCAGCCGAATCCCCGTGTCGTCGACGCCGAGGTAGTTGTCGGTGATCTCGTTGTCCGACGACAACGTCAACTGGATCCCCGCCAGCCGGGCGTTCTTGACCAGGTTCGCCGTCACGAGGTTGCGCTCCGACTCGTACAGGTGAATCGCATGGCCGGTCGGCACATTGTTGTTGCGGCCGACGACGTTCGCGGTCACCGTCGAATCGGTGACGTAGGCCAGGTTGATCCCATCACCGTCGAGGACCGAGTTGCCGATCACGGTCACATTCCGGCTCGCCGCCACGGTGAGGTGCCTCGTCTCGATCCCCTCGATCCGGTCGCCGTCGAGGCCGTAGTAGTAATGGATCGGCAGGTCATTGAGGAGGTTCGACGGCTCGATCGCATGTCGATACTCGTCCGGCGACTCTCCCGTCACGCTCAGGCCGAGCCCTTGCACGTAGAGGACGTTGTTTCGGACCGCGATGTCGGTCGACGAAGCGATCTCGATCCCGTTCGCCGAGCTGGCGATCGTGCAGTCCTCGATCATGCCCCCCGCTGCGAATCCGATCCGGATCGCGGCACCGTCGAGCTCGCCGGCGCCGTTGATGATCAACCCGCGGAGGACGAACGGGACGGTCACGTTCTCGATCTTCACCCCGTACCGCTCGCCCGCAGGGACGGCGATCTCCCACCCGGCGATGATGTACGGATCATCCGCCGTGCCGCTGCCCGAAACGATCCCGTTCTCCGCCGTGAAGTCCCCGTTCCCCAGAATCGTGATCGGTCCTCTCGATGCACCGAGGCTCGTCATCCCGACGGCCGCCGAAGCGAGCAAGACCAAAGCGATCGTCCCTATCGGTTTCATGTAGAGTGTCTCCTTTGCACAGTCCACCGCCCAGCGTGCCCACGGACGGACATGCGGGTCCATTATACCGACGCTCATTCACCCGACAAAGCGTTGAAATGAGTTCCCAACCGACATTCAGTCTACCCAGAACCCTTGAGCCGAGGATGAACATCGTGTGGCCATTCGATGAAGGCATGCCGCACGACACCGTCCAGCGAAAACGTGTCCGACGTCCCGCCGCCGGCGTACCGATACGACGTGCCGGCGCGCCCCGGCGGAGTACCCTACGGCCGTGATGAACCGAACCAAGACCCTGGGCGCCCTCGCCGCCCTCCTCACCGCACTCATCGTCACGTTCTATCCGACCGAACCAGGGGCCCACGGCGATCCTCCCCCGATCGACGACCCGCACGGACACGGCCGGGTCGGGGTCTATCTCACCTCGTACGCGCTCACCAAGCGCGACGTCGTCGAGGGGGTCTTCGCCGCCCGGGAGGCCGGCAAGATCGACGCCGTCGTGATCAACGTTAAGAACATGCACGGCGAGCTGACCTACGACAGCGACGTCCCGCTCGCCGGGGAGATCGGCGCGTCGACCGGCCGACTCGATCTCCGCGCCCTCGTCCCGGTCCTGCACGAGCGGGGGTTCTACGTCATCGCGCGCCAGGTCCTGTTCTACGATCCGCTCCTCGCCCGTTACCTGGGTTCGCCGGAGGTGTGGATCCCCGTCGACAACGAGGTTGCAGTGGAGTACAACCTGGCCGTCGCCGAGGAGGTCGCGTCGCTCGGGTTCGACGAGATCCAATTCGACTACATCCGCTACGCCGACGTCGGAAGCCTGGAATCCGTCTATGCGGACCGATACGCCGCGGTCGATCGATTCCTCACCGAGGCACGGGACCGCCTCGCCGGGCGGATCGCGCTCTCCGCCGACCTGTTCGGCCGCGTCCTCTGGTCGTGGAACGAGCGCCTGATCGACCCGATCGGCCAGTCCCTCGAGCAGATGAGCGCCCACCTCGATTTCGTCTCGCCGATGGTCTACCCCTCGCACTACGCCGAGCAGGCCTACCGCGACGATCCCTACCGCGTCGTCCGCGATGCACTGCAGTCGGGGAAGATCCGCGTCTCCGCGAGCTATCGCCCGTTTCTGCAAGCGTTCGACATGTCCCTACCGACGGGGATGAGCCTCGAGACGTACATTCAAGAGGAGATCCGCGCCGCCGAAGAGGCCGGAGCCGACGGGTACCTCTTCTGGCATCCCGCCTGCGAGTACGACGCGCTCTACCGCGCTCTCGACTAGCGACCCTTCGAACCGATCGGGTAGGATTCCGGCACCATCGAGGGCGGGAGGCTCCCTTGGCAAGCTCCGTTTCGTTCTCCGTCCGTCATCGCGAGGCCGGTTCACCGGCCCGCTCCGGCGAGCTGGCGACGGCGCACGGCGTCGTGCACACCCCGGCGTTCGTCGGCGTCGCAACGCAGGCGACGATCAAGGCGGTCGAACCCCAAGGCCTCGTCGACCACGGCCTGCAGATCGTCATCGCCAACACGTACCACCTCCACCTTCGCCCGGGCGAGGAGGCCGTCGCCGCGATCGGTGGGCTCCACGCCTTCTCCGGCTGGGGCGGACCGACGATGACCGATTCGGGCGGCTTTCAGATCTTCAGCCTCGGGGCGGGCAAGGAGCACGGCGTCGGCAAGGTCGCCTCGATCTTTCCCGGCGAGGTCGGGTCGCCCTCCGCCAGGCGGCGGGAGGACGGCGGGCGGTCGCTCGTCCGCATCACGGAGCAGGGGGCCGACTTCCGATCGGTCGTCGACGGTTCGCTCCACACGTTCACGCCGGAGTCGGTGATCACGATCGAACGGAAGCTCGGAGCGGACATCGTCCTCCCTCTCGACGAGTGCACGTCCCCGCTGCACGACTACGAGTACACGAAGCGGGCGATGGAGCGGACGCACCGCTGGGCCCGGCGCGGGCTCGCCGCGTTCGATCTCCTCGAGGGGGACCCCTCGTTCCCGAATCCACGCCAGGGCCTGTACGGAATCGTGCAGGGGGGAGCGTATCGAGACCTGCGCGAGGAGAGCGCCCGCGTCATCGGGGGGATGGGCTTCACCGGCTGTGCGATCGGCGGATCCCTCGGACGATCGAAGGACGAGATGTTCCGAGTGCTCGATTGGACCGTCCCGCTTCTCCCCGAGGAGCGGCCCCGTCACCTGCTCGGGATCGGTGAGATCGAGGACCTGTTCGCCGCCGTGCGACGTGGGGTCGACACGTTCGATTGCGCCGCGCCGACCCGGCTCGCACGGAATGGGAGCGTCTTCCTCAAGGGAGCGCCCCGGCATCGGATCAACCTAAGGAACGCGCGTTTCGCTCGCGACGACCGACCGATCGACGCGACGTGCGACTGCTTCACCTGCCGCCACCATTCGCGGGCTTACCTGAGGCATCTCTGTCGGGCGGGCGAAGTCTCTTTCTATCGGCTCGCCACGCTTCATAACCTCCGGTTCCTCGTCCGCCTGATGGCGGAGATCCGGCATGCGATCGACGCCGACGGCTTCGATGCGCTGGCAAGCGAGTGGGGCGCGACGGTCTGAGCGAAGATGATCGGGAGAGCTGTCCGGCTCTCCCGACTTGCCGTTTCGAGGCGAAACTCCCCACCCCGCTAGCCCGTCACGGGAGGAGACGTCGCAACGAGCGGCTCAGCGCGCTGATATCGAGGCTCGAGAAGTCGAGCGTCAGCGAGATTCGATGCGTCCCGCCGAGGGCGTGCGTGACGTAGGCATAGTCGAGCAGGAACCCCTCGACGTTGACCCCGAGCCCCGCGGTCATCGACAGGCCGTCGCGCGAGATCAGCCCTACGCGCAACGCAAACGTCGGAAGAGGTTCGTAGATCACACCGATGTGGAGCGACCCGGCCAGATGGACATCGATCGCAACGCGAAACAACTCCGCGACCCGAGCCGATCCGCCCACCTCGATATCCATCCTGTAATTGTCGCTAACGGTCTCGTAGGAGAGACCGCCGAGCAGGTTGACGGCCGTGACCCCGACCGCCAGATCCGAGACGGCGAACGCGCCGACGCGCATATCGGGAAACGTCGTCCGGAAACCGAGGTCGAACGAGAATCCCGTCCCGGCCGCTTCCCCGACCCGCGCCGTCATGTACTTGATTCGCGCGCCGAGCGACATGTCGATCGCGAAATCCGGCAGGAAGGGAAGACTGCTTGGATCGACACCGAAGCCGAGCAGGAATCCCGTGTTCCGGTACGCGAGGGTGTCGGTCTGGTTCCCGTCGTCGTCGTAGCCCTGAATCCCGGTGGAGCTCAACAGCAACGCGGCCACGCCCCAATTGCGGAACGTCAACGCCAGGGCCGAGTAGTCGGCCAGGCCCATGTATGAGGCGTAGAATGAGCTGAAGCTGATCCCCGGGAGTTCGGACAGGTTTGCCGGATTGTAGTAAAGCGTCTCCGCTCCGTCGACGATCGAGATCCCTGCGCCGGCGGCCCCGAGCATGGCCACACCCGGATCGATGTCGAAGACGCTCTGCGCCTGCTGCGCTCCGCCCACAAAGCCCAGCCCCAGGCCGAGGAGGGCCACCATCGTAACGATCTTGGTCCGTTTCACAGTCGTTCCCTCCCTCTAGCGCACGATCAACAGCCGGAAGACCTCGGACGGTTTCGCGCCTGTCGCCGTGACGACGCAGAAGTACAG
>CAZGXU010000067.1:0-8312 GCA_964530075.1 uncultured Thermotogae bacterium | reverse complement strand
CCGAGCGCGGAGACCGCGAGGAGATCGTCGCGCTCCTCCGCGAGCTGGTCCCGTCCTACGGGCCCTACCCTGAGAGGGACAGCCATTCCTAGCGAGGCGGTCGCGCGAGGGGTGAAGGTCGCACGTGGAGAGGTGCACCTCTGGCGTTTCGCGCTTGCGATCTCGCGGGACGGCGCCCGGGCGGGCGTTCGCGACGTCCTCGCCGGATACGTCGGTCTTCCTCCCGCGAGGATCGAGTTCCAACGGGAACGGCGCGACGGCCGGCCGATCCTCGCTCCGGGGCTCTGCCCCGGCTTGATCTTCAATCTGACTCACTCCGAGAGATTGGCGTTGCTGGCGGTGACGCGCGACGTGAGCGTGGGCGTTGACATCGAGCGGATCCGACACGACGCACGCATCGATCGGCTGATCCGGCGGTTCTTCTCCCCGCGGGAGGTCGAACGGTTCCTGGCGATCGACGACGGGGAACGCGAGGCGGCCTTCTTCCGCACGTGGGTCCGGAAGGAGGCGTACCTGAAAGCGGTCGGGGGTGGGGTTCCGGCCGGCCTGCGCCGGTTCAGCGTCTCCGTCGGTCCGGACGAGCCCCCCGCGATCCTCGACACGGAGCTAGAGGCAGACGGCGCGTCGGCCTTCTCCCTGTACGATCTCGATGTCCCCGAGGGCTACGCGGGCGCGCTGGCGGTCGAAGGGACGGGGCATCGGATCCGGTACATGAGCTTGTAGCTTGTGGGATGTAGTATCCCTGATCGAATGTACACCCCCCGGACACCTTGCTGGCCCTGTGGCGCCCTCCTCGACGGGGGTGTGCGACGAGAGAATCCAGATCGTCTCTCGCAGAGGGGTAAAGCACTAAGCCGTGATGAGTAATGAGTGATCCGTTCTCCACATGGCCTTCGCCTGGCGGGAAAGCGACGGTTCAACCCACAGGCCGCTAACCACGGGCTACAAGCTGTCACCATGAAGTACATGAAGCGTATGAAGGGAACCACAGAGGTTCCAAGTCATTCTCTCGCAGAGACGCAGAGCGCGCCAAGAACGCCCAGATGCACAACCCGATAAGAAGTAGGAAGGATGGACGAAACACCGGAAAAGGCTCAACCGCAGAGGACGCAGAGATCGCCGAGGGAAGCAAGAAGCACGAACCATGAAGGGCAGGAAGGAAACTACAGAGGGACCCAACCATTCTCTCGCGGAGACGCGAAGGATGCAGAGGGGCGAAGCAGTGATGAGTGACGGGTCATGAGTGATCGCACTTCCGCGGGAGCGCCGCGTATACGGAGACGACGGTTCAACCCATGGGCCATCAACCACAGACTACAAGCTCTCACTATGAAGGGCATGAAGCGCAGAAGGGGGAACCCCGAACCCCTTTCTCTCGCAAAGGCGCGGAGAACGCAGAGCAGGTAGAATGCCGGGCAGATGGCCCGGCGTTACGGGGATGCGACGCCAGATTGCTCCTTAGTGATGTCGATGTTATAATGTTGATGTTACCATAACTGGAGGTGCTCCATGTCTCTGAAGCGAACCCAGGTCTACTTGGAGCCGGAGCAGCACCGATTGTTGAAGAAAGAAGCCGAGGCCAAGGGGATCTCTCTTGCCGAGCTTCTGCGACAGCTGGCAAACCAGCATCTACGCAAGGACCCCACTCGCGAGGATTTCGCACGGATCGTCGGTCTAGGCAAGAGTGGCTGCGCTGATGCGGCCGAGGAACACGATCGCTACATCGGCGAGGCGATCTCCAGAGATGAAGACCTTCGTTGACACATCGGCCTTCTACGCATTGGCTGACGAGAGCGATCGGAATCATGCGCAGGCAAGAGCCTCCTATGAGTCGCTTGTCAACACTCGTTTGGCGACCACGGATCACGTTCTGATCGAATGCTGGTTCCTCATCGGGAGCCGCCTGGGGCGGGACGCAGCGATTCGGTTCTGGGATGGACTGCGTTCGGGGATCGTTGACATGCTTACAGTGACATCGGCCGACCTTGACCGCGCACGTGAGATCATCGGTGGATTCCCCGATCAGGACTTCTCGTTGGTCGATGGCACCAGTTTCGCCGTGATGGAGCGGGAGGGGATTGAACGGGCCTTCGCGTTCGATTCTCATTTCCGGATCTATCGATCCGGTGAGGGGAGCAGCCGGTACTTCGACGTGCTTCCAGGATAACGCTTACCATCAGCGGTCGATGACCGTCGAAGGGTTGCCCCTTGGGGGTGCAGTTACCACGATTGACTACTACACCCCCGAGCATCTCACTTGCCCTGTGGAGTCCTACTCAACAGGGGTGTGCGACGTCAGGAAACGTCGGGGGACGATCTGCGCTTCTCCTCGTACATCGCCCGGTCGGCTTGGTTCAGGACGTGTTCGATCGATTCGCCGGAGCTCGGATTCCAATAGGCGGTTCCGATCGCCAGCGTGACGGGGAACTCGGAGAGGAAGCTCATCTGGCCTCGCCGAGACACCTCCGAGTGGATCCGTCTTTTGACGATGTCGGTCTCCCCGTTCGTCTCGATCAGCAGGACGAGGAACTCGTCGCCTCCGTAGCGGACGACGACGTCGGAGTCCCGTACGGAGCGGCGGAGCGCCTCCGCAACACGGCACAGGACCTTGTCGCCGGTTCCGTGGCCGAAGCGGTCGTTGACTTCCTTGAATCGGTTGACGTCGATCATCAGGATGCCGATCGGGTGCCGATAGCGCCGCGCCCGGCTGATTTCGCCTTCGAGGATCTCGGTGAGGGCATGGCGGTTGTAGACGTCGGTCAGCGGATCGTGGCGCGCCAGGTGGGAGAGCTTCCGCTCGTATTCCTTCTGCTCGGTGATGTTCTGCAGGCTTCCCTCGTAGGAGTGGACCTGTCCGTCCTCGTCGCAGACGATCCGGCAGGTGTCGCGAACCCAGATCGTTGTTCCGTCCCGCCTCCTGAGCCGGGTCTCGAAGTCCTGGACCACGTTCTCCTGGGCGAGAAGGGCGCGCTCCTTTTCGCGGTCGGCCGGGTTTGCGTAGAGGTCCGCCGCCTTCGTGCCGAGAAGCGAATCCTTGTCGGAATACCCGAGCATGTCGACCAAAGCCGGGTTCGCGTCGACGATCCGTCCGTCGGGCGTCGTGATGTAGAGGCCGATCGGAACGCCCTCGAAGAGCGAGCGATAGCGGATCTCGCGCTCCTCGAGAGCCTCGTCCGAGTCTCCGACGCCGGCCTTCTTGCGTCGCGTGTTTCGGTGACGTGCCTCTGCTGCTGTCATGTAAGCTCACAGAGTACAAGACTCCATGCAGGCGTGCAAAGTCTGCTCGGAGGGGCTGATGGTGCAGGTCGGCCCAAGGATGGGATCGGTCGCGCGGCAACGGAGGCGCGCGGCTCATCGAGGGCCGGTCCGCGGGCGTCGCGAGGGAGGTCGACGTGATTCGGGCGGTCATAACGTGGAACATGTAGCCGCTCGGTCTCCCGGCGCGAATGGCGGACGCCTGAGCGTCGCAATCTCGCCGGCATCGGCTGGGCCGCCGCTCCGATCGAGGAGGGCGGGATGGAGCCCGCGGGAGGGAGCGCACGACGTCATGGAGGTGAAGCGGAATGGCAACCGGCTACTGCGGGAAGCTCCTGTACGTCGATCTGACGAAGCGGACGACAAGGGTCGAAGAGCCGAGCGAAGACTTCTATCGGATGTACCACGGCGGATGGGGTTTCGTCGCCCATGAGCTGTTGAAGCGAGCGCCGAAGGGCATCGATCCGTTCGCACCGGAGAACCCGCTCATTATCGCGACCGGCGTGGCCTCCGGAACGCCGATCCCGGGAAGCGGACGGCACGCCGTCGGTGCCAAGTCGCCCCTGACCGGAGCGTTCGGCGAGGCCGATGTCGGCGGGTTCTGGAGCGCCGAGCTGAAGCGCGCCGGGTTCGACGCGATCGTCATCTCCGGTCGATCCGAGGAGCCGGTCTCCCTGTGGATCAAGGACGGAGTGGCCGAAATCCGAGACGCCGGGCACCTCTGGGGTAAGGAGACGGCGGAAGTGCAGAAAGCGATCCGCGCGGAGCACGCCGACGACAGGATCCGCGTCCTCCAGTGCGGGATCGCCGGCGAGAACCTCGTCCGGTTTGCCTGCGTGATCAGCGATGTCAACCGGGCCGCCGGCCGGACCGGCCTCGGCGCGGTGATGGGGGCGAAGAGGCTTCGGGCCGTGGCGGTGCGCGGGACCGGGGTCGTCGAGGTCGCGGACCCGGAAGGGGCCAAAGAGATCGTGGACTACGTCCTCGGACTCCGCGACCGCTGGCTCGGCCTTCACGAGGACGGGACCGGTGGGGGGATCGTCCAGATGGACGAGGTCGGCCGACTCCCGACGCGCAACTTCCGGGAAGGGAAGTTCGAAGGTGCGGGCAAGATCGCCGGAACGACGATGACGGAACGGTTCCTTATCGGCCGGGATACGTGTCACGCCTGCCCGATCGCCTGCAAGCGGGTCGTCGAGGTCGACGGCGAGTACAAGGCCGATCCGACCTACGGCGGACCGGAGTACGAAAGCCTGGCGTCGCTCGGTTCGATCTGTGGCATCGACAACCTCGAAGCGGTGATCTACGCCAATCAGTTGTGCAACGCCTACGGGCTTGACACGATCTCGACCGGGGTGACGATCGGCTGGGCGATGGAGTCCTTCGAGCGCGGGCTGCTCACGATCGAGGAGACGGGCGGGCTGGAGCTCCGGTTCGGCGACCACCGGGTGATGACCCGGCTCGTCGAGCAGATTGCCCGGCGGGAAGGGCTCGGCGATCTCCTCGCTGAGGGGTCGCTCCGCGCGGCCCGGAGGGTCGGCCGCGGCACCGAACGCTACGCGATCCAGGCGAAAGGCCAAGAGTATCCGATGCACGATCCCCGGTGGCAGTTCGGGCTCGGAGTCGGGTACGTCACGTCGCCGACCGGCGCCGATCACATGCACAACTTCCACGACTCCGGCGTGGAGTCGGAAGCCGGCGCGGCCCGGATGAAGCCGTTCGGGATCTTCACCGGCCCCCTGGAGCGGACGACGCTGCCGGCGGTGAAGCCGGTCCTCGCGGCGACGGCGATCCGGGCGCGCGTGTTGAACAACTGCGTCGGTCTCTGCATGTTCCTCCCGTATCGCCTGGAGAACTTCCGCGAGATCGTCCACGCAGTCACTGGCTGGGACGTCAGCGACCTGGAGCTGCTCCGCGTCGGCGAGCGTGCGCTGGCGATGGCCCGCCTGTACAACGCCCGCGAGGGATTCACGCCGGCGGACGACGCGCTTCACCCGCGGTTCACCGAGCCGCTGATGCTCGCCGGCGTCGAGGGGGCGTCGATCTCGGAGGAGGAGATGCGGGAAGCGGTCGACCTCTACTACGAGCTGCAGGGATGGGACAAGAAGACCGGGGCCCCGACCCGGGCCAAGCTGCTCGAGCTCAGCCTCGACTGGGCGGTCGACATGCTCGACGGCATCGGGACCGGCTAGGGGAGCGCGATGAGGCCGCCGTGCCAAGAGTGGCTCAGCGGCCGGGACCGGGCGTGATGCCGCACTTCTCCCGGGCAGCGACGGACCGCCGGGCACACGTCTTCATCCGAAGCTCACGCCTCGTTCGAAGCCCTCGCGAGCCCTTGTTGGATGGAGGCAGGCTTCGCTACGCGGATTGCGCTGTTCGGCCGGCCCGTCGACTGTGAAGGCCGACACAGGCTGATCATACGGTCTACACGAGAGCCTCAAGGCTCCTTCATGGCGCTGTCATTCTTGTCGGCTATCTTCGGATTGTCCTGCAACACCTCCGCCCGCAGGATTTGCCTCAAAGACGCTCGACTTCTCCGGGAGCCGAGCGTCTGGCTTTGTCCGCTTCCTCCTCAATGCAGGGGCGCACCTTGCTTGCTCCCTTGAGTTCTACTCAACGGGCCTGCGCGGCGGGACGAACCTCTCTACCGCCGGGAGGTTGCGGGAGAACCCTTCCGTCCCTCTCGTCGTTTCATCCCGGGTTGGACGGGGACCGCATGTCCGGCGCAGTGATACGGATGAGAGGGTGACGCAGGCTGGGGGCGGGCGATGGCCCCGCCCCCAATCGCGCCTGCGCAGGAGGCTGCCCTGCTCCAGTGGCTTCGGCTTGGCTGCGCTTCACCACCCGGAAAGCGCGGCTGATTGCTGCGGTGGGAGCGCTCCGAAAGGCCAAAGTCCCGAAGCGTGGCTGTTGTTTGGTAGAGGATCGGGCTATGTGGAGGAAGACAGGACTATGAACGGCGATCGGTACGCCATACGGAACAACCTTCGGCAGTCTGGCGACCATAGGATCCCCCCCGTAGGCCCGTGACTTTGCGTCCCTGGCTTTCGCCAAGTTTGCCAGTTCGAGAGGATGCACTATACATCATGCCATCCCGTGTGACAAATCACCTACTCCACAGCGAAGCACTTGTGCCTTCGGGCGCGATCCCTACCGGACGCCTGCAGAGCCTTGGGCGATGCGAAGTTGCTGAAGTGCGTCGGCGTGAAGGCCGTTCTCGAGGACCCGGACGGACACAACGCTAAGGTCTTCGAATTCCCTTGTGAGGACAGCTGCAGTGATTCCTGCAGGAAGGTGCGAAGGGCGCCGGGGCAGCGACGTTCGGGTCAGGAGGGCCTCACGCATCCTTCGTGCCCTGGAAGTCCTCTACAAGGGGCCGCGATTCGTGTACGATCCCGGTATGGCGGCTGAACAATGACAGAATGCGCCCTCCGGCGACGCTTGCAGCGCCGGGTGATGCTCTCCATACGGGAGCCTTCGTCAGGGAGCAAGGGGAGAGAAGAGTGATGAGGCAGACTTCTCGGCTCAAGGTGAGCGGGCCACAAGTCGTCAGCGAGATCATCGACGGCGAGGCCATCATCATAGATCTGGTAAGCGGCAACTACTATACGCTGAGTGACGCTGGTGCTGACATCTGGGCTTCGGTCCAAGAGGGCGTTCAGATCCGTGAGATCATCGGCCGCCTCACGGTGAAATATGAAGGCGAGTACGAGGCGATTCAGCTGGCCGCGATGAACCTCTTGGACGAGCTGGCGGTTGAGGCGTTGATCCGGTCCGACGGAGTCGAGGGGGGTGACGCGGCGTCCGCTGCCGAGCTCTCCAAGACCGAAGCACCAGGAAAGCTCCCGTTTGTCCCCCCTGTATTGCAGAAGTACACCGACATGCAGGAACTCCTCCTGTTGGACCCGATTCATGAGGTCGATGCGAGCGGGTGGCCCAAGTTGGCCGATGACAACCCGGATACCGGCCCATGACTCTCGGAGAATGAGTCCTCGATCCGAATCGAGCATCGATGCTTTGGCCGGCACAAGCGACCGTCGGCCGACTGTCTTTTTCGAGGACGCACGCCGGGTGTTTCTGGCCGCTCAAGAAGCGGCTGGATCGATTGAGCGAACGTTCACGATCGCTGGATACGAGGTGTGTCTGCGCTTTGCCGGCCATGCGTTGATCCCGCCCACGACGACGGCTCTGGCTCATCTTGCGACGGATCCGTCCGGTTCGCCCGACCTGAGAGTCTGCATCTGGGATAGCGCATCGACCGGGGTGCCGATGATCCCCCCGGCGTGGTCGACCGACGCCTACGGCGTTCAAGGACTGATCCAGGGGTTCAACACGGAGAGGTTTCAGACGATCGTTCAAATGGCGAACAACACGCTCAATATGCTGGACCATCATCGCGCGCTCGCTCTCTACTGGGTTCCGAATGCCAGGCACGTGACCTACTACGAGACGATATCGCCGCTTCGGACGCTCCTCTATTGGTGGATGAGCCGCAACGCCAGGCAGCTCGTCCATGCAGGGGCTGTTGGTACGTCCGACGGGGGTGTGTTGCTGCCCGCCAGAGGCGGGTCGGGCAAGTCGACGACCGCGCTCTCCTGCCTGGAAGCCGGTCTCCTCTATGCCGGAGACAACAACATCCTACTGAGCACCGACGAACGGCCGACCCGTGCCTACAGCATGTACAACTCCACCGCCCTGCACGGCGCCCACCTGGAGGGACGGCTTCCCCGTTTCTTGCCGATGATCGAGAATCTGAAGCGGCTGGAACACCAGAAGGCGTTCGCGTTCCTTTACAAACGCTATCCTGCTCAAATGACCGCCTCGCTCCCGGTTCGGGCCGTGCTGGTCCCGCACGTAACGGGACATCGTGACACTGAACTGTCTGAGAGCTCAGTCGGAGCAAGCCTGAACGCGCTGATACCGAGCACCGTGTTCTCCTCGCCAGGCGCCGGCCGGGAAGCTGTTGAGACCCTATCGAAGCTGGTCAAGCCCTTGCCGCACTACACGCTGAAGCTCGGAACGGACCTCGGTCAGATCCCTCGCGTGATCTCGGACTT
>CAZGXU010000066.1:0-8618 GCA_964530075.1 uncultured Thermotogae bacterium | reverse complement strand
ACCATCACGTGCTCGGCGTTCATCTCGTCGAAGTCGAGGATCCGGCGGATCATCTCGCCGTCGGCCTGGTCGATGAGGCCGCTCTCCTCGCTGGCGTCGATCAGCGTCTCGATCTGCTCGTCGCTCACCTCGATCGGCTCCATCTCCGAGAGGTCGAAGCCGAACATCCTCCCGATGCTGTGCGCCGCACCTCGGAACAGCCAGATCAACGGGCGAAGAAGACGCGTCATCGCGTGGATCTGGTTGATCGTCAGCAGGGTCAGCCGTTCGGCGTTGTGCTTGGCGAAGTTCTTCGGGGTGATCTCGCCGAAGATGAGGAGCGACACCGTCATCACGATCGTCGCCGTCAGCGCCTGAACGCTCGCGGACGTCGTCGGGAGGATTCGGACGACCAACAGGGTCATCAGCGAACTGGCCATGACGTTGACGAGGTTGTTCAGGACCAGAAGCGCGGTGATCAGGTCGTTCGGCTCCTTGAGGAGTTGGGTGAGAGCGCGGCTCTTCTTGCCGTGCGCGTTGATCAGGTAGCGGAGCCGGCCCCGTGCGAGCGACGTGATCGCGGTCTCTGCGCTTGAGAAGTAGGCGGAAGCGACGATTAAGAAAAAGAGGAGCGCAATCTGTGCGCCTATCGACACAGTCTAGTTCACCTCACCGTTCCGTATTATAGGTCGGGGGGTTCCGGGTGCAACAAATGCCCGGCCGTTGCTGCTGCCGCGGAAGACCCTGTACAATGGCCGGCCTCATGGAGGAAGGAACGTGGAGCTCGATCAGCTGGAGCAGATCATCCGACTGCTGAAGGCGGAGGGCCTGAGCGAGATCACCGTCTGCGAAGGGGATCAGCGAATCACCGTGAAGCAGGAACTCACCGGTGTGACCGTTCGACCGTCCCCGGCGTCCGTCCCCGTCGAACCGGATCGTTCGGCCGAAGGCGAGGAGGATTCGGAGGGCACGTTCACCCTCACGGCTCCGCTCGTCGGAACGTTCTACGGGCGGCCGGCGACGGACGCCGAGCCGTTCGTCTCGCCCGGGGACATCGTGAGCCCGGGAGACACGCTCTGCCTCATCGAGGCGATGAAGGTGATGAACGAAATCAACGCCCAGGAGGCGGGCCGGATTCGCCGGGTGCTCGCCGACGACGGCGAGGCCGTCGAATACGGCCAACCCCTGTTCGTCTTCGACCGTCTATGAGTTTCGATACCATCCTGATTGCGAACCGCGGTGAGATCGCTCTCCGCGTGATCGAGGCCTGTCGCGAGCTTCACCTGCGCAGCGTCTGCATCTACTCCGAAGCCGACGCCGGGATGCCGTACCTCCGCCTGGCCGACGAAGCGGTCTGCATCGGCCCGCCGGAGCCGGCCCGAAGCTACCTCAACATCGCCGCGATCGTCAGCGCGGCGGAGCTGGCCGAGGCCGGCGCAATCCATCCCGGCTACGGTTTTCTCGCCGAGAACCCGCACTTCGTCGAGGTCTGCGAGGAGCACGGGATCGAGTTCATCGGGCCGTCGCGACCGGTGATGGAGCTGCTCGGAAACAAGCTCGTAGCGCGGGAGACCGTCGCCAAGGCCGGCGTGCCCGTCCTCCCGGGCGAATCGGCGCCGACCGAGCCGAACGCGCTCCTCGAGGCCGGAGAGCGGATCGGGTACCCGCTCCTGATCAAGGCGGTCTTCGGCGGTGGCGGGCGCGGCGTGCGACGGGTGGCGACCTCCGATGACCTGGTCGACAAGGCGGCCGCGGCGTTCGAGGAGGCCAAGGCGGCCTCCGGCGACGGGTCGCTCTACCTCGAAAAGACGCTCGTCGATCCCCGGCACATCGAGGTCCAGATCCTCGGCGACGGAGAGGGGAACCTGATTCATTTCGGCGAGCGGGAATGCTCGATCCAGCGACGACACCAGAAGTTGATCGAGGAGTCGCCGGCCCCGAGCCTGAGCGACGACGTCCGAGAGCGCCTCCACGAGGCGGCCCTGTGGGCGGCCCGCGCCGTCGGATACCGGAACGCGGGGACGGTCGAGTTCCTCCTCGCCCCGGACGGGTCGTTCTACTTCATCGAGATGAACGCCAGGATCCAGGTCGAGCACTCGGTCAGCGAGGTCGTCTGCGGCGTCAATCTGATCAAGGAGCAGATCCTCCTCGCCGCAGGGGAGCGGCTGTCGTTCGCCCAAGAAGAGGTCGCGCCGCGCGGGCACGGGATCGAGTGCCGGTTGAACGCCGAGGACCCGAAGCGGGACTTCCTTCCCTCGTGCGGGAAGCTGACGATCGAACAGCTCCCGGGCGGACACGGCGTCCGGCTCGACACGGCGATGTACAACGGGATGGAGGTCCTCCCCCACTACGACTCGCTGGTGGCGAAGCTCATCACGTGGGGCGGGGATCGGGAGGACGCCCGGCTCCGGATGATCACCGCGCTGCAGCGGTTCGTGCTCTCCGGGATCGAGACGACGCGCGATCTCGTGGCGGAGATCCTCGCGCGGACGGAATTCAAGACCGGGGAGTACACGACGGCGTTTCTCGAGCGGCTCCTCGCCGGTTGATCGGCCCTCCGTCGCCCCGTACCCTTGTCCGATTTCCGGGATCCGAGAGGTGTGCGATGTTCGAATCGCTGACGACCAAATTGACCGACGTCTTCTCGCGTCTGCGCGGACGCGGCAGGCTGTCGGAAGACGACGTCGACGCGGGGCTTCGGGAGATCCGACTCGCCCTGCTTGAGGCGGACGTCAACTACAAGGTCGTCAAGGAGCTGATCGAGCGGATCCGGAGCCTGGCGGTCGGCGAGGCGGTCCTCGAGAGCCTGACGCCGGGGCAGCAGCTGATCAAGATCATCCGGAGCGAGCTCGCCGAGACGATGGGCGGCGAACGGTCGACGCTCTCGCTCAACCGCCGTCCGGCGGTCGTCCTCCTCGTCGGGCTCCAGGGCTCGGGGAAGACGACGACGGCGGCGAAGCTGGCCGTCCTCCTGAAGAAGGAAGGGCGCAAGCCGGTTCTCGCGGCGGCCGACGTCGCCCGTCCGGCCGCGGTCGAGCAGCTGGAGAGGCTCGGCGCGCAGGTCGACGTGCCGGTCGTCTCCCGTGCCGGGATCGCCCCACCGCAGATCGCGGCCGAGGCGGTCGAATGGGCCGAGGGAAACCTGTGCGACGTCGTCCTCGTCGACACGGCGGGCCGCCTGCAGATCGACGAAGGGTTGATGGGCGAGCTGGAGGAGATGGTCGCGAGGACCGAACCGTCGGAGGTCCTTCTCGTCGCCGACGCGATGACCGGGCAGGAGGCGGTGAACGTCGCAAGCGCGTTCGACGAGCGGCTCGGTCTCACCGGAATCGTCCTCACGAAGCTCGACGGGGACGCTCGCGGCGGGGCGGCGCTGTCGATCCGGCACGCCACCGGACGGCCGGTCAAGTACGTCGGGACCGGCGAGAAGGTCGACGGGCTCGAGCCGTTCCACCCGCAGCGGATGGCCGATCGGATCCTCGGAATGGGCGACGTCGTCACGCTGATCGAACGGGCCGAGGAGCGGATGGATCAGCGGAAGGCCGAGGAGCTGATCCAGCGGGTCCGGAAGAACCGGCTCACCCTCCAGGACTTCCTCGAACAGCTGGAGGAGATGCGGAAGATCGGGCCGGTATCGCAGATCCTCGAGCGCCTCCCCGGAGCGGCGAAGTTGAGGGCGGACTCGGACTCCGTGGAGGAGGCCGAAATGGAGCGAGCCCTCGCCATCCTCCGGTCGATGACGGTGGAAGAGCGGCTCAACCCGTCTATAATCGGGGGGAGCCGGAAGAAGCGGATCGCTCGCGGCAGCGGGACGAAGGTGCGAGACGTCAATCGTGTCCTGTCGCGGTTCGAGGAGGCCAAGCGGGCGCTGAAGATGGTCGGAGGGCGTCGGGGCAAGGGCCGTTCGCCGCTCGACTTCTTCGAAGCATCGCACTGACGCCGGATACGCGTCGGGCTGACGTCGCACGCCCCTGTCGAGCGGAACTCCACAGGGTGGCGGGGTGCGTCGCTACAAGCCGTTCTCGGGAACACTGTGATGGCGTCGGAGCCTGTCTCCGATGGGAAAGGGCCTCGTGCCCGGTGTTTTGGACATAGAAGAAACGAGGTGAAGGCATGGCAGCGAAGATTCGGTTGAAGCGGGGCGGCCGGAAGGGCCAGGCAGCGTACCGTATCGTCGTGCTCGACGGTCAGAGGCCGAGGGACGCGAAGGTGGTCGCCGACCTGGGGTTCTACGACCCGAAGACGAACCCGCCGACGTTCGAGGTCGACAGCGAGACGGCGCTCAAGTGGCTTCTCGACGGGGCGAAGGCGACGAGCGCCGCCCGAAGCGTCCTGTCCAAGGCCGGGGTCATGGCGGCGTGGGACGCGGCGAAGCGGGGCGGGGAGATCGTCATCGAGCCGAAAGAGCTGAAGCCGTCGGCCAAGCGGAAGAAGAAGGAGGAGCCGGTCGAGGAGGAGGGGAAGGCCGAGGAACCGATCGAAGAGCCGGCGGAGGAACCCGCACAGGCGGCCGAGGACGCCTCGGAGCCTGCGGCGGAAGAGGAGACCTCCCCCGCCCCCGAGGCGGAGGCCGACGAAGCGGCCGAGGACGCCTCGGAAGGGGAAGACGAAGAGGCCGCCGAGCCCGAAGTCGCCGCGGAAGAGGCCCCGGAGGAAGCGCCCGAGGTCGAGGAACCGGCCGACGAGGGGGAGGAGGAGGCCAAGGAAGAGGCCTAGTTCGGGAGGCGCGTTGCTGTTTCGGCTCTGTGAGTTCCTCGTGCATTCGCTCGTCGAACATCCGGATCAGGTCAAGATCGACCGGATCGAGACCGAGCGGGTGGACATCTTCTTCCTGCACGTCAACAGGGAGGATCGCGGACGGATCCTCGGGAAGAGCGGCCGCACGATCGGCGCCCTGCGGACGTTCCTCGAGGGGGTCGCCGCGCGCCTCGATCGAGAGGTCGTGGTCGAGATCCTCGACTGAGAGGGACCATGCGCTTCGACATCCTGACGATCTTCCCCGAATCCCTCCCCGGTCTGCTCTCGGTCGGGATCATCGGGCAGGCGCAGGAGGCCGGACAGATCGAGGTTCACATCCACGACCTGCGCGACTTCACCGACGATCCGCACCGCGCCGTCGACGATCGACCGTACGGGGGCGGCGCCGGAATGGTGATGAAGGTCGAGCCGTTCGTGCGGGGGATCGAGGCGATCCGTCCCGAGTGCGGCCCGAACACGAGAACGGTCCTCCTGTCTCCGCAAGGGCGGCTCCTCCGCCAGCGCGATGCGCAGCGCTGGGCCGCGCTCGACGGGCTGATCCTGCTGTGCGGACGCTACGAGGGGATCGACGAGCGGATTCTGCACTTCGTCGATGAGGAGATCTCGATCGGAGACTACGTCCTGACCGGCGGGGAGACGGCCGCGGCGATCGTCGTCGAGGCGACGGCGCGGATGACGCCGGGCGTCGTCGGCCGGTTCGATTCGATCGAGAGCGACTCGTTCTACGACGAGGAGAAGCGCCTCGGCGCGCCGCAATACACGCGTCCCCCGGTCTTTCGCGGGCTCGCGGTTCCGGAGGTCCTGCAGGCGGGGGATCACGCGAGGATCAAGGCGTACCGCGAGGCCGAGGCGTGGAAGAAGACGGCCCGGAATCGCCCCGACCTTCTCGGGCTCGATCTTGAGGAAACGACCGGGGATGGGTAACCTGTACATCGGTCTTCTGCACTTCCCCATGCGCAATCGCCGTGGGGAGATCGTCGCGACGTCGACGACATCGATGGACGTCCACGACATCGCGCGGTCGGCACGAACCTACGGTGTGGCGCGCTACTTCGTGGTCACGCCGCTGCCGTCCCAGCAGGCGATCACGTGGCGGATCCGGGGCTTCTGGACCGAGGGGGAGCGGGCCGCCGAGGCGAGCCGGCGCGGCGAAGCGATGGAGTACGTCGTCGTCGCGGAGGACCTGGAGGAGACCCTCGCGTGGATCGAAGAAGCGGAGGGGAAGCGACCGGTCCTCGTCGCGACGTCGGCGAGGAGGACGGGGAGAGAGGAGATCCCGTTCGGCGCGTTGCGCCGGCGATTGAGAACCGACCCGAGTCCGGTTTATATTCTGCTCGGGACCGGCTGGGGGATGGCCGACGAGTTGATCGAGGCGTGCGATCTGATCCTTCCCCCGGTGATGAGGGATAGCGACTTCAACCATTTGTCCGTCCGCGCGGCGGCGGCGATCATCCTCGATCGCGTCGCGGGGGACCGGGACGAGCGAAGCTGACGAGGAGGAGCGGATGGATGACATTCTGCGCGCGATCGAGAAGGAAGAGCTGAAAGAGCGTGGGGAATTCGCACCCGGCGACGTCGTCCGCGTTCACGAGCGGATCACCGAGGGGACGAAGGAGCGGATCCAGGTCTTCGAGGGGATCGTCCTCAAGCGGTCCGGCGGCGGGACGCGCCAGATGGTGACCGTCCGCAAGATCTCGTCCGGCATCGGGGTGGAAAAGACCTACCCCGTCCACTCGCCGAAGATCGAGAAGATCGAGGTCGTCAAGCCGGGGCGCTCCAGGCAGGCCAGGCCCTACTTCCTCCGCCGACTCCGTCGAATCCGCTGAATCCGCAGGGAGCGCGGAAGACCGGAAGCGTCGCGCCCACACGCGACGTTACGTCCGTCTCCTCGGCAGCGTCCGAGCTTGCCCCGACGCCGACGTCCTTCCTCGGAGGGGAGAGGGAGGCGCGACGCGGCGGCCGGAAGGCTCGCTGCTGGATGTCCGCTCCCGGGTCGCGGTAGAGTACGGCATGGCCGATCGCGTGAACGAGCTCCTCGACTTCGACCTGGCCCTGATCGAGTCGATCGTGAAACGTCTTCCCCTTCCGTGTTCCGGAGAGCCCGCCGTCCGCCTGCCCGATCTCCGGAAATCGGCCGACCCGATCCGCTTCGTCGGGTTCGACGAGGCCGGGCGGGGCGCGCTCGCCGGTCCGGTCTCGGTCGCCTGCGTTCACGTCGGCCTCGGCGGGTTCCGAACCTCCTCCGGCCTCGTCCGGGAGGGCGTGGCGCGCGCGCTGAGCGGCCTCGACGACTCGAAACGGCTGACGCCCCGGCGGCGGGAGTCCTTGTACGAAGCGATCACCTCCGTGGCCGCGTGGGGGTTCGGATGCGCCTCGGCGTCGGAGATCGATCGATGGGGGATCGTCCGTGCCTGCCGGATTGCCGCACGACGGGCGTACGCCGGGCTGGCCGTCGCGCCGGACGTAGGTCTGTTCGATCGAGGCCTCTCGCTCGTCGAGGAGGGCTCGCGTTCCGCCCTTCCGGAGATCCGACTGACGCGCGGGGACGCCCGGTCGCTGCACATCGCCGCGGCTTCGGTCCTGGCGAAGGTCGGGCGGGACGCGATCATGGACCGGCTCGGGCGCCGCTTCCCCGGCTTCGGGCTCTCGGCGCACAAGGGCTACGGGACCGCCGCCCATCGCGACGCCATCCGCCGCCTCGGTCCTTCGCTTGTCCATCGGCGGAGCTTCTGCACTCGGATTGAAGGGGCGGAGAGCCAGTCCTGTTGACACTTTCTGACGCGATCCCTATACTCGGTGCAATTCGTAGTGCAGAGGGGGTTCACCGATGAGAGGGACAAGACGGATTCTACTTCTTGGCGTGGTGATCGTCGCTTCGGTCGGCCTCGCCGCCGCCGGTCAGACCGGAAACGGGCACGCCGAGCCGCCGGACACGGGCGGGCTGTTCACCGACGTTCCGCGCGATCACTGGGCGTACGAGGACCTGGAGTACCTCGCGGCGCGGGGGATCATCACCGGGCTGCCGGGCGGTCAGTACAACGGCGACGATCCGCTCGACCGGTACTCCGCCGCGGCGATGATCGCGCGGGCGATCAAGTACATGCAGAACAACCCCGAGAGCGTCACTCCCGAGGATCTCGACGTCCTCAAGGACCTGATCTTCCAGGTCTCCGACGAGGTCGCAGCGCTGCAGGGAGGCGGGGTCACGGGGGACACCTCGGCGCTCGAGTCGCGGGTAAGCAGGAACGAGCAATCTATCGCCGATCTGAATAGCAGAATCAATGATGTCTCCGGCTCGGATACGTCCTCACTAATGAAACGAGTTCAGGCAAACTTCATCATCTCTCTGACCGCGCTTCTGATTGGAATTATCGGCGTAGCCTTGGCTACGCTCGGGCTGTGAACGTGACGCAGATCACTTGACATTGGCATTTTCGCGCACTATGATGAACGTCAAGATCTAGTGGAGAGGCGAATCCTGAGCGAAGGAGGTGGTCGCCCGACACGCACTCACTCTCTTCTGGAGAGCACGCTTCTTGTCACAAAGCGATTACGGAAGACTGCGTAAGGAGGTACACGTTGAAGAGAGCTCTCGTATTGACGAGTCTTCTCGTGCTTGTCCTGGGTCTGGGGACGTTGGCCGCTGGCCCGTTCTCCGGATACTGGTCAAGCGAATTAACGATCGGGTTTAAAGACGTTACCATTACCGATCCCGGGGCGACTCTGACCATCCCTGGCGGCACGTATTCGGTGAGCCAAGGCTACGTAACGGTCGGAAGCCAGGTCGTCACGGGTACGTACCTCGGAGAGAGCTACACGGTGACCGTGCCCGGCGGTACCTACTGGGTCGGCCCGTGGGATCTCACGATTCCCGGCGGTAC
>CAZGXU010000065.1:0-8805 GCA_964530075.1 uncultured Thermotogae bacterium | reverse complement strand
GCAGACTTGATGTTCTCCCACAGCTCGTAGCCGTAGGGTTTGATGATCATGCAGCCGCGCACGGGCGCGTTCTCTGCAAGATCGGCCATCCGAACGACGTCGGTGTACCAGCGGGCGTAGTCTTCGCTTCTGGGCGTTACGCCTTGCGCTGCCATGTGCCGTCCCTCCTTTGTGATGTAGATTACAAACGGGCACCTCTACGACGAGGCGCCCGCTCGCCGGAGACAGTGTAACGCGTAGCAGCTGAAGAGGAAACCCAAACTGCGATCTCTCGCAGAGCACGCGAAGAACGCCAAGGAATTCAGGGCGAGGTACGAAACGGCAGAAGCATGTACCGCAGAGGGCGCGGAGAGCGCTGAGAGAAGAGGGGCAAAGGCTTGAATCACGAAGGACGTGAAGATCGTGAAGGAGAGAACCCAACGCCTGACTCTCGCAAGGGCGCAGAGATCGCAGGGAGATAGGGGCAAGAGCCTGAACTGTGAAGAACACGAAGTGCTGGAAAGAAAACCCAACAGCCGTTTCATGCAATGCTCAAAGCACGAAAAAAGGGAGAATCACGAAAAGTCAAAAGAGGAGTTGGAGACCCTGAGTCTGTGAAGTTGCGCTCCCCCCTTGTTCGGGGTTCGTCTTGGCGCCCTTGGCGTGCTCTGCGAGAGGCGCTTGTGCCCTCATTCTCTGCCTCTCTTCCTGCCCTTCGTGCTCTTCCTGGTGATTACTTGTCCCGTCCTCTGCGTTCCTCCGCGACCTCTGCGGTGAATCGATTCTGGCCTCCCTGCGTTCTTGGCGTGCTCTGCGAGAGCTGCTTTTGATCTTCACTCTCTGTCTCTCTTCGTGTCCCTCATGTTCTTCATGATGAATGCTTGTTCCGTCCTCTGCGTTCCTCCGCGACCTCTGCGGTGAAAGGGGTTGCATTGGGTGGTGTGTCGTCCTAGATTGGTCGAGGAAAACGAGCGTCCGACATCGAGACGAAGGGAGGGATCGTCATGTTGCCGTTCAAAAGGATCCTCTGCCCGACCGACTTCAGCGAGCCGGCGTGCAGCGCGATCAAGGCAGCGGGCGAAATGGCGGAGACGTTCTCCGCGGAACTGATTCTGTTGCACGTCGTCGGGGCGATCCCCGCCCTCGATACGCCGACGGGGATGGTCGGGTTCGACGTGGCGGCCTACCAGAAGGAGCTGACCGACAGCGCCGAACGGTCGCTCCAGGAGCGCCTGGAGGAACACGTCCCGGAGGGGGTCAACGCGCGGGCGCTCGTCGTCCACGGCGAGGCGGCGCACGAGATCATCCGCGTCGCCAACGAGGAGAACGCCGATCTGATCGTCCTGTCGACGCACGGCGAGTCCGGATGGCGACGCAGGATCTTCGGCTCGGTCACGGAGAAGGTGATCCGGCACGCCGAATGCCCGGTGCTGACGATTCATCTGGCGCAGTGATTCGAGTCAGTCGGGCGCGCCGACGGACCCTGCGGTAGCGTGCTCTGCGAGCAGCCCGCGGACGCGATCGAGCATCCCTGTGTCTCCGACCGCCGCGTAGCTGGCCTCGGCCGATTCGAGGAGCTCGGCGACCTGCTCGGGGGCTTCCCCCGCGTCGATGAGGGCGAGGGCCTCCTCGAGCGCACGGATCGCGTCGAGCCACTCGGCGAGCAGAGCCTCGAGCCGATCGAGCGATGTGCGAAACGCGGAGTAGGCCTCCTCGAGCGCGGTTCCGTGCAGATCCGACAGGGCATACAGGGCATCGGTGATCCCTTTGTAAAGACCGGCGACCAGCGAAGACGGACCGACCAGCCGGAGGGGCGAGGTGGCCCAGTACGCCTCCAGCTCGGCGACATCCGCATCGAGGGATTCGATGTCCGAGGCGAACGCCTGCAGGAAGATCTCCGCGTCGGAGATCGTGCCCGTCGCGTGCGACGCGACCCACGGCTGCCACTCGGCGTCGATCTCGGCCACGGTCTTCCCGTAGATCCGGAGGATCTCCTCGGTCGGATCGGCCTTGACCGGCCCGTCTTCGGGATGCCGGGCGTCCCACCGGATCCATTCGACTCCGTAGATCTCGGAGAACGCCTCCATCCCGTATCGCTCGATGAGGAAGTCGACGAACGAGGCGCCGCCGTAGTAGACGTTTAGGTGGACGACCCGCACCGGGGCATCCCACGAGGACTCCTCCAGCAGGCGGCCGACCTCGTAGAGGCGTCCGGATGCCTGCAAGGCTCCGGCGATCGAATGGTGGAGTCCGGCCCCTCGGTGGAGCTCTTCGACATACACGGCGAGCCCCTCGCTGAGGGCCGCGAGGGTGCCGAATTGACCGACCGGCCAAAGGTGATTCGCGACCGCGTGGACCTCTTCGTGGCAGCCGACGAAGTCGAACGGGGACGTCCCGTCCCGCTCAAACCGCTCCAGCGCGTCGACCGGGACGTAGAAGGTGATCGCCCCGCCGCCCTCCGTCGGCTCGCTGAGACCGGCGCTCGTCAGGAGCGTCGGCTCGATCGTGATGATCAGCCTGCGGAAGAGCTGCCCGCCCAGCACCTCCTCGGCGAAGGCGAGCGTGCGCTCCCGCTCCGCCAGGAGCGAACGGGCCGCCTCGGGGCCGATCAGGGAGGGGTAGTTCAGCACGATGTGCGGACCGCTCACGATCTGGGTCGGCCACGGCGAGGCGTCGACGAGCGTACCGACGAGGGTGATCGCCGCAACGACGAGAAGGATACTCTTCCTCGCGGTCGGGGGGCGTCGCCATGGTACAGGCATGGGACATCCTATGTGGAAGCGGGTGAAAGCACAACAGGCTGCGCGATCCGCGCGCTCGCGGGGCCCGAAGCCTGAGTCGGCTCGTCGATCAGCGTCGTCCCTCCGCCAGTCATCTGCGCGCCGATTCCAGGTGCACTTCGTAGTGCTCGTACGTGTTCTGCGCGATGATCCGCCAGGGGATCCAGTCGGGCGGCATGTCGGCGAATCGAGCCGGGTCGTTCAGGTCTTCGTCGGCCAGCCCCTTGATCGCTCGAAGGAGGTGCGGGAAGGTCTCCGCCGCCTCGCGAAGGACGTCCTCGGCCGCCCGGTCCTTGTTCTGCTCGTAGATCTTGTCGTTCCGCTCGTCAGTCGGGAGGAGCCACCAGGGTGATCCGGCCAGGACGTGCGTCTCGAGCAGGCCGATCATCTCCCTCTCGTGCCACGCGATGTGCGCGACGACGTCCTTCATCGACCAATTCCCGCAGACGCCGGGACGTTCGAGGTCGGACGGGGCGACCTGTCGCACGAAGGCGTCCCACTCCTCCCGCGCCCCGACGATTGCTTCGACGAGCCCTTCCACGTTCATGTCGGACCTCTCCTTCTCTATAGCATCCACAGGCTGACCGCCATCACGGCCATGCCAAAGACGACGCCGACGATGGAGAGGTGCTCGTGTCCGAAGGATCGCGACACCGGGATCAGCTCGTCGAGGGTGATGAAGATCATGATCCCGGCGACGGCGGCGAGGATATAGCCGAGGACCGCGTCGGAGAGGAACGGGAAGAGGACGAGCGCCGCGGCGCCCGCGCCGAGCGGCTCGGCGAGGCCGGAGAGAACCGACCAGAGGAACGCCTTCTTCCGGTTCCCGGTGGCGGCGACGATCGGCGCGGCGACGGCAAGTCCCTCGGGGATGTTGTGGATCGCGATCGCTACGGCGATCGCGATCCCGAGCGACGGGGCCTGCAGCGCACCGACGAACGAGGCCATCCCCTCGGGGAAGTTGTGAATGCCGATTCCGAGAGCGACGAAGAGCCCCGTCTTGAGCAGCCTGCTCTGATGCTCCGATCGCCCCGAGTGGTCGTGCTCGGCCATGTAGTCGTGCGGGATCAGCGCGTCGACGAGGAACATCGCGGCCATCCCGGCGAAGAAGGCGACGTGCGCCGGCCCGAATCCGGCGGACCGGACGCCGGCCTGCAGGAGCTCGACGAACGAGACGTGGATCATCACCCCGGCGGAGAACCCCAGGGTCAGCGCCATGAATCTCGGTCCCGGTTCCTTCGTGAGCAGGCCGAGGCAGCTTCCGATCAGCGTTGCAAGCCCGGCGAGCGTCGACAGGATCAGGCCAAACGCGAACCTCTCTGGCATCGTTCCTCCTCCGCGGACGGCTGGAGGATAGCGAATTCCGGCGCGCCCGCGAAGGGCGAGCGGGGAATGGGCGGGGGTGCGCGTCATCGGGTATTCTCGGCGACATGACGAAGAGAGGAATCATCACGCTGACGCTGCTGGGCGCCGCCGTCGTGGCGGCGGTTCTCGTGGTGCTCCTGATCCGCCCGTCCGAGCCCGAACCGGAACCGGCCCCAACCTACATCGTCGCGCTCGACGCCGGCCACGGCGGCCGCGATCCGGGGGCGACGGTCGACGACGTGCTGGAGAAGGATCTGAATCTCGAGATCGTCGAACGGTTGCAGGCGCTGGTCGATGCGGAACCGGATCTCGTCGCGAAGCTGACTCGGACGCTCGACATCTTCGTTTCGCTCGAGGATCGAATCCGGATCGCGGAGGAGGCCGGCGCGGTGATGTACGTGTCGGTCCACATCAACTCGTTCGACACGCCGGAAGCCGACGGCGCTGAGACAATCGTCGCTGCCGAACGCCCGCTGGACGACGACAGCTGGGTCCTCGGCGAGCTGATCCAAGACGGACTCATCGACGCGACCGGGATGCGCGACCGGGGGACCCGGTCCCAGGAGTCGTACACGCGGCTGGCATCGATGCCCGCCGTCTCCGTCGAGGTCGGGTATCTGACGAATCCCGACGAGATGGCGAAGCTCGTCGCCCCGGAGTATCAGCAGCGGATCGCGGGGGGGATCCTCGCGGGGATCCGGAAGTTCATCGACTGGAAGTACCCGTCTGCGCCTGCGGCGCAGCCGTAGTGGAAACCACCCATACGGACGGCTTCCGCAGGGCGCGCGAAGCGGACGTAGCCAGAAACCGCGAGCAGGGGCGCTTCTGCTTGCAGCTACGGTTCCGCGTGGCTGCCGTCGCAGAACGGCTTGTTCTTCGACTTGCCGCAGCAGCAGAGGGCGCCGACACGCACATGGCTGCAGTTTGGCGATTGGTCGCCGCGGATTTCGGCCGACCCCTCGATCGTCAGGGGGCCAGGATCGGCAGCGCGGATCAGCAGCTCGCCGCCTTCCGATTCGTCCCCGACGCCGGCGTTGACGTGGGCCTCGGTCAACGCACCCTGGGCCTTGAACTGGACCTTCTCGTGGCTCCGGTCGCACAGGGGCTTGTTCCGCGACTCGCCGCAACGACAGAGCGCAACGCGTGTCTCCTCGAGGAGCAGCTCGCCGGCCTCGTCGACGATCCGCACGTCCCCTTTGACGTAGAGCGGTCCGTCCGAGGAGATGGTAATCTCGTTCTTCTTCGGGGTCCGCTCGGCGGGGCCGCCGTCCTTCCGCTCGTAGTACAGTGCCCCGGTCGGGCATCGCTCGCAGGCCCAAGCGACCCGATCGGCCGCCGCCCGCGTCGGGTCGATCCACGGCCGGCGATCGCGGTCGAAGACCTCCGGCAAGCTCCGGATGCACTCCTCGACGTGGATACAGCGGAGGTGGTCCCATTGGACGACGATGTCGTCCGCCTCGAAGCTGTAGATACGGGTTCTCATTCGGCTCCTCTTCCTTCGCCCGATGGGTTCGATTATGAACGCCCTCGGGCGTCGGGACAACGCGAGCGGACCGAATCGCCCTGGGGCGGCGCGCGAAGGGGTATCACTCCGTCGCTCGCTGCCGGATGGCCTGATCTGTTGCTTGTACGGCGAGCGATGCGAAGGCCGGCGCGGAGACTCCGGTTCCGCGGCTATTCCGTCCCCTCATCGGCGAGGGCCCTTCGCAGCCGGTCCGGCAGGCCGTCGACGACGAGCTCGTACGACTCGTCGACCCACGCGAGGATCTCCTCCTCGGGGACGCTCCCATCGAGCCGGATCGTGTTCCAGTGCTCCTTGTTCATGTGGTAGCCGGGGAGGATCGCATCGTAGGTGGCGCGAAGGAGCTGGCCGTGGAGCGGGTCGAGCTTGAGGGTGAGACGAGGCGGTGACTCGTCCGGCGACACGAAGGCGAACATCTTCCCCATCACCTTGTAGACGGGGAGCTCCGGGGTGAACGGAAGCTCCTCGACGGCACCGGGGAGGGAGAGCAAATAAACATGAAGTCGACGGAGATCCATCGCTGTTCTCCCATGTGTCTGATGGTGGGCACGATAGCCGATCGTCTTGAGGAAGGCCAGGGATGGTGCCCTGCACAGGGCGGACGTCGGCCGACTACCTGGGGTTCCAGGTCAGGTTCGGCGAGCGACGAGGGAGAACGCGGCGGAACGTGTGACGCGCGTACCCGAGCGCGAGCGCCACCTGGGCGGTCCTCCCTTCCGGGAGCGGCACTCTCCGACGGAGCCGGGCGCTCATCTCGAAGGCGATCTGGAAGTAACCGATCTGGCAGGTGCCGAGGCCGAAGTGCCCGGCGGTAAGCATCATGTTGTAGGCGGCGTAGATCGCGTCGTCACGTCCGAGGCTGTTGCTGGCCGGGCCGTGCCCGATCAGGACGACCGGGGCGCGATAGAAGATCGGATCGTCCCCCGCATCGCGCCGACGGAGCAATCGGTCGACCGACGCCTCGACGCTCCGGAGCCGCCTCATCGTCGCGCGGCCGATCGCCAGAGGGACGAACGGCCGCAGCGCCGGGTTGCCGGCCAGCTTGGCGAAGCGCCGGAACGCCGAGAGGACGGCGTCGCTCAGCTCGGTGATCCTCTCGCGGTCGTCGAAGGCGATCCAGTCGATCGACTGGCTGTTGCTTGCGGTGGGTGCCCACCGGCCGAGCGTGACGAGATCCCGAACGACCTCGCGCGGGACGGGCTTTTCGTCGAACGTCCGACAAGAGCGGCGGGCACGAAACGCGTTGGTGAGGGCGTCGAGCGCCGGGACGTCCTCCGCGCCGACCAGCGGACAGTCCTCGAGCGGGAACCCGTCGTGGTCGATCGCATCGGTCGGACAGACGGCGACGCAGTGCCCGCAGGACCAGCAGTCCTCCGGCCGAACGGCGGACGAGCCTTCGTCCGTCAATTCGAAAACCTGGGCACTGTAACAGACGTCGACGCACGCCCCGCATCGGATGCAGGCCTTCCGATCTACGCTGATGGTCGCCATTTTTTCGATCCTGCCTGAAGTCCGGAGATTGTACCGCGCTAACGGTAAGGCGGCGCCCGGACATTCCGCCCGTTCGGGGAGGACCCCCGACGCGGGTGGGAGGGCCGGATTCCTGCGCGTCCACGTCCGGCCTCGTCTCCCGAACGTGATGTGTACAACGTCCGTCGCTCGCGGGTCGTCTGTCCGGTCCTCGGTCGAGGATACCCGATAGCCTCGGCCCATGGAGTCGAACGAGTTTGTGGAGAAGCTTCTCGAGGAGACCTCGCTCGACGCGATCGAGTTCGCGACCGACGTCGAGCGAATCCTGGCCGAACAGGTCGTCTACCTCCGCGACCACGTGCGCGCGCTCCAGCAGGGATCGGTCCTCGGCACGCACGACGTCATCCGCCAGCTCTACGGGCGCCTCGAGGACAAGGACAAGCAGATCGAATCCCTCCGCGAGGAGATCGACTTCCTCCGACGCCAGTTGACCGTCGCCTCCGGTTGAAACGCTCGTACCCTTTCCGTACGTTTATCCCGTCATGTGTCCCCTTGCCATCCGAGAGAAGATCGATGAAGCGCGGGTTGAGCGATCCGAGCTCGAGCAGCGCCTGACCGACCCGGCGGTCATCGCCGGTCCGAACTATCGCGACCTGACGCAGCGCTACGCCCACCTGCGCGATCTGATCGAATTGGGCGAGGAATGGGAGGGGCTGCAGACATCGATCGCCGAAGAGGAAGAGATGCTAGAGACCGAGTCCGACCTCCGGGAGGAGCTCGAGCAGGCGTTGACGGAGGACCGGAGGCACGCCGCCGAAGTCGAAGCGAAGATCCGTCTACTGCTCGTCCCGCCCGATCCGAACGACCGGAAGACGGCGATCGTCGAGATCCGCGCCGGGACCGGCGGCGATGAGTCGGCCCTGTTCGCGGCCGACCTGTTCCGAATGTACGCGCGGTTCGCCGAGCGGCGTCGGCTGAGGACGGCCTTGATGGACAGTCATCCGACGCCGCTCGGCGGGTTCAAGCAGCTGACCTTCGCCGTCGAAGGGGACGGAGCCTACGGCCTTCTCCGGTACGAATCCGGAGTGCACCGCGTGCAGCGGGTCCCGGAGACCGAGTCGCAGGGGCGGATTCACACATCGACCGCGAGCGTCGTCGTTCTCCCGGAGGCGGAGGACGTCGAGATCGAGATCGATCCGAACGATCTGCGGATCGATGTCTTTCGCTCGTCGGGCCCCGGCGGGCAGAGCGTGAACACGACCGATTCGGCTGTTCGGATCACCCACATCCCCTCGGGGATCGTCGTCACCTGCCAGGACGAGAAGTCGCAGCACAAGAACAAGGCCTCGGCGCTCCGCGTCCTCCGGGCGCGGCTGCAGGATCGTCACGAGCAGGAGAAGCGGGCCGAGCTGTCGGCGAAGCGGCGGAGCCACATCGGATCGGGCGATCGGAGCGAGAAGATCCGGACGTACAACTTCCCGCAGAATCGGATCACCGATCATCGGATCGGGTTCAACCTCTACGACCTGGCGGGCGTGTTGGAAGGGAACCTCGAACCGCTCCTCGACGCCTTCCAGGCCGCGGCGGCGGAGCGGATCGAGGAGAAATGAATCCGGGTTCACGTCGAGGTTTCCGGCGCACGGGATTCTTGACAGCCCCCGGCGGGAAAGCTACCATTGCTGACATTCC
>CAZGXU010000064.1:5859-9018 GCA_964530075.1 uncultured Thermotogae bacterium | reverse complement strand
TCTGAGATTTGGGCGAGGGGATCCGCGTGACGCAGCGCGTGTTGTTCGTCTGTACCCACAACTCCTGCCGCTCCCAGATGGCCGAGGGCCTGCTCCGCCGCCGATTCGGATCGGCGTACGACGCATTCAGCGCGGGGACCGCACCCTCCAGAGTCAACCCTTGGGCAATTCGCGTGATACGCGAGCTCGGGGTGGACATCTCCGGTCAGATCTCGAAGCACGTGGACGAGTACCTCGGCCGGGAGTTCGGCGTGGTCGTCACGACGTGCGACTCGGCCCGGGAGACGTGCCCTGTCTTCCCCGGCGCCAAGAGACGGATCCACCGCGGTTTCGAGGATCCCGCCGCCGCTGGCTCCGACGAGAGGATCCTCGCCGCCTTCCGGCGCGTCCGGGACGAAATCGACCGCTGGATCGAGGGGACGTTCGGAGCGCCGGACGTTTCCACATCGAAGTGAAGGAGGCGACGTAACACGCTGGGTGAGCGGGTCGGGCAGAGCCGTCCGTCCTCGGGGTCGCACGATCCAGCACGGCGTTCGGCACTCCGTCGAATGAGTCGCCGCGCGATCCGGCTACCCGAACCGCCCGCACAGGTAATCGGCGACCCGCTCGTCCTGCGGGTTCTCGAACACCGACCTCGTTGGCCCGAACTCGGCCAGCTCTCCGCCGGCGAGGAGGACGGCGACGTTGTCGCTCACCCGCCCGGCCTGTTGGAGGTTGTGGGTGACGATGACGACCGTCAGCTCCTCGGCCAGTTCCCGGGTCGTCTCCTCGATCTTGTCGGTCGCCTTCGGATCGAGCGCCGAGCAGGGCTCGTCCATCAGGAGGACCTCCGGGCGCACGGCGAGGGCGCGCGCGATGCACAGCCGCTGTTGTTGCCCGCCGGAGAGGGAGAACGCGCTGTCCTTGAGCCGGTCCTTGACTTCGTCCCACAGCGCGGCTCGGTGGAGGCTCGACTCGACGATCTCCTTCAGCGCGCTTCGCTTTCGCATGCCGTGGACTCTCGGCCCGTAGGCGACGTTCTCGAAGATCGATTTCGGGAACGGGTTCGGGCGCTGGAAGACCATCCCGATGTGTCGCCGGAGCGCGACGGGATCGGCCTTGAGCAGATCCTGGCCGAGAAACGTGACCCGACCCTCGGCCCGGGCCCCGTGGTAGAGCTCGTACATTCGGTTGAACGCCCGCAGGAGCGTGCTCTTCCCGCACCCGGACGGCTCCATGATCGCGGTGACGCCGTCGAGGGGAACCGAGAGGGAGATCCCCCGCAGCGCACGGTCCTTGCCGTAGTAGAAGCTGAGGTCCTCCGTCTCGATGATCGGTCGGCCGTCGAAGTTGCGCCGGATCCATTCGCGCGTCGAGAGTTCCGTCCTGGTGCTTTCCTTCGTCGCGTCTACCATTCCTTCCTCCTTCGGACCCTTGCTCTCCAAGTCACCGCGCCGAGGTTCATGATCAACACGAGGCCGAGAAGGACGAGAGCCGCCCCGAACTGCAGATCCTTCGCCTCCCAGCCTCGCGGGTTCTCCGTCGCCATGTAGAAGATGTGGGTCGGCAGGGCCATCGTCCTCGACGTCAGCGTCTCGTACAGCGTGTCGGGCAGCCTCGTCTTGTAGATCGCCGCGGCCGTGAACAGAATCGGCGCCGTCTCGCCGATTGCGCGTCCGATCCCGAGGATCGCACCGGTCATGATCCCCGGAATCGCCGTCGGCAGGACGACCGTTCGGACCGCGCGCCACCGCGTCGCTCCGAGCGCCAACGCGCCCTCGCGGAACTCGTTCGGCACCGCCCGGAGCGCCTCTTCGGACGCACGGATCAGGATCGGGAGGATCAGCACTCCGAGCGTGAACGCCCCCGACAACAGCGACGCGCCCAAGCCGAGCACGTTGACGAAGAACGCCAGGCCGAGCAGCCCGAAGACGATCGACGGGACGCCGGCGAGCGTGTTGACGCCGATTCGGATGGTCCGCACCCACAGCCCGCCACCGGCGTACTCTGCCAGCCAGATCGCACTGGCGATCCCGAACGGCAGCGCCGAGACGAGCGCCCCCGCGGTCAGGTAGAAGCTGCCGAGTATCATCGGGTAGATCCAGCCCTCGGTCATCCCTTTGCGCGGGAGCTGCGACAGGAACTCCCAGCTGAGCGCCCCGACGCCCTTGGAGATGATGATGTAGAGGATCAGCGCAAGAGCGAAGAACGCGACGAGGCTGGCAAGCGTCAGCACGGAGAAGGCGATCGCTTGCGCCGTTTCCCGCTTCCCTCGATCCTTCCCGAGCTTCGCGATCACGAGAGACCGTGCTTCCTCGCCACCCGGCCGCGGAACCACTCCGCGGCCCAGTTCATCGCCAGTGTGATCAGCAGCAGCACCGCACCGATCCCGAAAAGCGCGTGGTAGTGCTCGCTCCCGAACGGGGTATCCGCCATCTCCATCGCGATCGTCGCCGTCAGCGTTCGAACCGGCTTGAAGTACGAAGCGACGATCTGTGCCGAGATGCCCGACCGCATCAGGACAGCCATCGTCTCTACGAACGCGCCTCCCATGCCCAGGATCGCCGCGCCCATCAGGCCGGAGAAGGCGGCCGGGAACGTCACCCTCCAGATCGTCTGCCACTTGCTTGCTCCGGCGGCCATCGACGCTTCTCGATACGAGTTCGGCACGGCGGTCAGCGCGTCCTCCGCCAGGCTGGCGACCGTCGGCAGCGCCATGATCCCGAGGATGGCCGACGCGACGAACGCCGTCCTCCGATACGGAATGTGGAAGACCTGCTGCAGGAACGGCGCCACGACCATCAGGCCGAAGAACCCGTAGACGACCGACGGGATCCCGGCGAGCAGCTCGACGACCGACTTGGCGGCGTCCTTGACGAGCCTCGGCGCGATCTCTGCGATGAAGATCGCCGCTCCGAAACCGAGCGGGATCGCGACGACGAGGGCGCCGAACGTGACCAACCCGGATCCGGCGAGCAACGGCACGATGCCGAAGCTGTACGGCTCGATCGTCGGGAACCACTTCGTGCCGAAGAAGTTCGAGAACGGGATCGTCCGGAAGAGCGGGACCGCCTCGCGGAAGATGAAGAAGACGATCAGCCCGAGCGCAACCAGCGAGACGCTCGCGATCGCGGCGAAGGCCGGGCGGTCCCATCGCTCCGGAGGATCTTGATGGCCCCG
>CAZGXU010000064.1:0-5849 GCA_964530075.1 uncultured Thermotogae bacterium | reverse complement strand
GCCAGCCGGCTTGGCGGAGCGGACGGATGTCGATCGGAAGCGCCCCGGCTCGAGGGAGTCTGCGTCTCTGCTTCACCAGCGCCTCCGGACTATATATCGTGATTGACAATTATAGTCAAATCGGCAGATCATGCAAAAACATTCTCGATCTCCGAATACGTACGGCTGGCCGGTGAGGGAGCCGGCCAGCCGATCTAGTGGATCCTCAGTTTCAGACCGCCGAGGCGCTCTACAGCTCGCGGATCGGCGCGTACCCGACCTCCTGGACCAGTATCTGGCCGGCGTCCGACAGGACGAACAGGATGACGTCGAGCACCGGACCCGGACCGGGGAAGCCGTTCGTCGACATGAACAGCGGGCGGGCGATCGGGTAGGTGTAGTTGATCGCCGTGGCGAGCGTCGCTTCCTTGCCGCCGACGGTCAGCTTGTTGTGCAGCATGTCCTTGACGTAGGCGAGTCCCACGTAGCCGATCGCGTTCGGGTTGTTCGCGACCTCGGCCGCCACGTCGGCGTTCGACGCGAGGGCGAGAACGGACGGGTCGGGCTCTTCACCGCCCATCACGAGGATCTCCCACGTCTCGAACGTCCCCGAGGAGCTGTCCCGGCCGACGGGGACGATCGAACCGCCGTCGTTCCAGCCGAGCTGACTCCAGTTCGCGTACTTGGCCTGATAGATGTCCTTCAGCTGCTCGAGCGTGAGATCCTGAATCGGGTTGTCCTTGTGAACGATCACCGCGATCGCGTCGTTGGCGATGTGGAACGTGAACGGGAACACGCCGGCCGCGACGGCCTTCTCGTATTCCGAGCTCTTGATCGTGCGGGAGTGATCCCCGATGTCGGTCGTCCCATCGATCAGCGAGGCCACGCCGACGCTCGATCCACCACCCGCCACCTCGATGTCGTACTGGCCCGCGAGGGCCTCAGCGACCGCCTGAGCGATCGGGAGAACCGTCGTCGAACCGACAAACGTCACGTCCGCCGCGTGAGCAGCGAACCCCGCGCTCAGCAGCCCGATGGCGAGCAGCCAGGCGACAACGACCTGCCTGCGACTTCGGAGTGTCATCGTGCAACCACCCTCCTGCTATATATTTTTCGCCGATAATATATATCACGCCCGCTGACTATGCAAATCGTGGAACGGCCCTTGTGGTCGGGACTCACGACCACGCGGTCGCGGCACCGAGCTTCTCCGCGATGTCCGTCTCCGCGCAACGTCATGCCCCTCCGTCATTCGCGCGATCACCGGCTTCGCGCGAGCGAGAAAGGGACATCGGCGCCCATTTCGCCAGAGTCAGTTGTCCTATTCGGTGCCGATCGCTTGCCAACCGGGCCGCTGAAGCCATAAGCTATTGGACGGCGCCGCCTCCGCCGCAGGGGAAGGAGTTACACCATGTCACGATCGATCGATGAGGTCCGTCAGGAAGTCTGGTCTCAACTGAAGGCTCGCAATGCGTCTATCTCGCGACCGCCGAAGCCGATCAACCGCGCGTCCGCCCCGTCACGCTTCTCGATCTCGACGAGAAGTTCTGGATCGCCACCAACCCGCGAAGCGCCAAGGCCCGACAGATCCGCAGGAATCCGAACGTCGAGTTCTGCCTCCCGCTCCACGAGGAATGCGGCAACGGCTACGTCCGCATCAGTGGGGTCGCGGTAATCGTCACGGATCGGGGGACCCTCGAGCAGATCGGAGGCCGGATCCCCTTCCTGACCGAGCACTGGTCGGGGGTGGACGATCCGGACTTCTGCCTGATCCGGATCACCCGCGTCGAGGTCGAGTACCTGAGGCCGGGCGAGGACGAGGCGACGACGTTCATCGTGTAACCGCCGAATCCTTCAGGGAGGGGCGGACCGTCCGCCTTGCCCGGGTACGCATCTTCGGCGTACTCTATCGTGCCATGAGAGGAGTTCGGCGACGCCTCGCGCTCGGTGCTTCGGTCCTCCTGTTCCTCGCCCTCTCCTCATGCCAGCAGGGCTCGGCCGACGGCGACCTGACGAGCGTCTCGACCGCACTCCATCCGATCGACGTCACCGGGGTCCGATGGCTCGCCGAGCCGACGGCCACCGACTCGGAGGGTGTCGGTTCGAGTTGCCGCTGCAGCGAGCCGGATGCGATCGCCCGGCCGGTCCCCGAGGACCCTCTCGCCGACTGCGCGGTCGTCTGCCTGGGGGCGCGCGGGTTGCTGATCGCGCGGATGTCGGCGAGCTTCACGAACGGATCCGGGGCCGACCTCCTCGTCTACGAATGGGGATCCGAACGCGGCGGAACGGACGATCGGTTTTCGGTCTACGTCAGCGAAAACGGACATCAGTGGATCCCGGTGGCCGAGGCGATCCATAACGATCCGGACCTCCCGTACGCCTCGATCGACCTCGGTGACGAGCGCGGCCACTACCTCTACGTCAAGATCCTCCCCGCCACGAGCGACGGGCTGCGATACACCGAAGGACCGGAGATCCTCGCCATCGAGGCCCTCCATCCGTCGATCGAGCTCGGATCGTGAGGTCGACAGGAAGGATCCGCGGGGCTCGATAGCCGCCCTGTATTCCGTGCCCGGATCCTCGGGCGAGCCGAGCGCGGCGCGCTCAGCCGAGCTCCTCCGGCCAGGGGACGATCGGAAGGAGGAACAGCGCGCCGGGGCTCGTGAGGAGATCGATCCCGTCGACTGCATACTGAACCGCACCGGATGCCTTCCAGGCGGTCGGCGCGAGGTCGCGCCTCGGCGGCCCGACGACCCGAACGCGCGAGCGCCCGCCCAGGCCGGCGAGCTCTCGGGCCCTGTCGATGGCGCGCCCGAGTCCGCCGAGCTCGTCGATCAGGCCATGCGCGAGCGCTTGTCGGCCCGTCCAGACCCGCCCGCCACCGATCGCATCGACGTCCTCCCTGGTCAGGTTTCGGCTCGCGGAGACCCGGTCGAGGAAGACCGCGTACGTCTCGTGGATCATCTCCCGGACGCGCTGCCGTTCGTCGGCGGTGAACGGCCTGGACGACGAGTAGAAGAGGGCGTGTTCCCCGCGGCTGATCGTCTCCGAGCGGAACAGGAGCTTGTCGAGCAGCCCGGTGGTGACGATCTTTCCACTGAGCACCCCGATCGAGCCGGTGACCGTCGCCGGCTGGGCGAGGATCCACGCGCCCGGCGTGGCGACGTAGTAGCCGCCCGAGGCCGCGACCGACCCCATCGAGACGACGAGCGGCTTCTTCTCCGCCACCCTCTTCAACGCCGCGGCCATCGCCTCGGACGAAGTGGCCGAGCCACCGCCCGAGTCGACGTGGACGACGACGGCCGCCGCCCGCCGGTTCCGCACCAGTGCGCGCGCCTGCTGGACCACCGTCAGGTCACCGGCCCGTTCGCTGAACAGGAGCGGAATCCGAAACGGGGGCCTGACCGTCGGCTGCGCGCTTCGGCCGTCGACGATGTCACCGGCGATCCGGAGGAGGGCGACGTACCGGCCCGGGCTCGGGAGCGCGGGAAGCAACAGCCGTCGCTTGGCCATCTCGTACGGTGCGATCCGGGGCGGTCTTCCGCCCTTCGCCAGGCGGGCCGGCAGCTCCTCTTCCCCGACGACGGCATCGACCGCTCCGGCCTCGACCGCCGCGCGAGCCGGATACGGACCGCCGTCGACAAGCGCTTCGGCATCGTCCTTCCCGATCCTCCGCCCAAGGGCGACCCCTTCCAGCACTTGATCGTAAATGTCGTCGCTCAGCCAATCGGCCATCTCGCGCGCCTCGTTCGACATCTTGCTGCGAGTGAGCACGTCCGGCGCGGTCTTGTACGGGCTGATCTGGACGAAGTCCCCCTTCAACCCGACCTTCTCCAGTGCGTCGGCGAGGAAGAGGTACCGCTGCCCATGGCCGAGCGCCGCGACCGAACCGGTGTGCTGGAGGAGGATCTCGTCGCACGCACAGGCGACGTAGTATCGACCGAAGTCGTACCCGTGGGACCAGGCGATCACACGCTTCCCGGCCTCTCGAACGTCGACGATCAGATCGCGCAGGCTCTGCAGCTGAGCGTACGACATCCTCAGCGAGCAGAGCCCCAGGATGATCCCGGTCACCCGTCGGTCTCCGGCCACGCGCTCGAGCCGCGTCCTCAGATCGCCGAGCGTCGGCCGGCGGTGGATCAACCGCCGCCTCAGGAAGCCGCCGCGCGGCGGCGCCATCTCGACGTAGGGCCCTTCGAGCGTGAACAGCACGAAATCGGGGGCCTTCCGCCCTCGCCGAAACAGGTTCCTCAACTGCCTCAAGATCTGTCGCAGTGGATAGACAAGCCCGTACACGCCCGATGCACCTCCTGTGATCTGTCGCCTCCGAATCCTGCGCCACCACCTTACCGGAAACCACGAGGGTGCGCATTGTCCTTGACACCCCTCCTCGGCCGCCTATAATGCCTTCCGGTATGATGGACGCAAAGCGTTACCCGATCATCAGCGTGAATTCGCACGGTCCGGGCATGCTTTGGGTCTTCCAGACGATCGTCGGGCGGACGCCGCGCGGCTAGCAGACCGGCAGCCACCGCAAAGACCGTCCGACAAGCGAACGCAGGCCACGGCCTGCGATTTTGCTTGTGGGTCGGTGCGCACGCGTGCGCAGAGACGGAAAGATCCCCGAGACACGGGGAACCCAGGAGGTGACGATGTACAGAACGAAGATGCGAATCGCAAGGCAAGTCGGACGAAGGACCGGCCACGCGGCCGCCCCGTTTCGCGGCCCGCGCATGCACCGCGACAGGGTCCGCACGGCCGTCGGATCGACGGCGGCGTCGATCATCGCCATCCTCCGCCTGTCCCCGTGTCGACTCCCCGAGCCGGGTGCGACCGATCTTGGAGCGCGGCCCGGATTCACCGCCTCGGACGGCGAGCGAAGGGAGGAATCTCCATGAGCCCTGACGAACGGCGTGACGTCCTGGTCGTATTGTATCGGTCCGACGGCCCCTCTCCGTCGAAGGACGAGCAGCGGCTCCGCCTGCCCGCCGGGGCCGGCTTCTCCGATCTGCTCCGCGAGCTCGAGCGGGAGTCGCCGGCGATGTACGCGGAGATTCGCCGACGGATCCTCCGCTCTGCCGGACGGGTGCTCGCGTACGGGAAGGACGACCAGCTCCTCCCGACGCTGACGCGACAGCTCGCCGAAGGCGGTCCGATCGTCTTCCCCGACGACGACGAAGCGCGGCCGGCGACGCTCCAGGTCGCCGAGCCGCGCGATCCGACCTGACGACCACAGCGGCGCCCCTGTCCCACGCCTCCAAATCCCACAGGGGCGCCGCACTTCGGATTCATGCTTCCACCTGGTCCGGTGAGCTCGCCATGACGATCCGCCCGTGATCCTCCGATTCGAGAACGGAACGGCCTCCTTCGATCCTCGGATCGTACCGGGACGCCGGCCGACGAGCAGCTCTCGAACGATATCGATCCCCCGAAGCCCCCTGATGAACGGGGTTCGGCCGGCTATACTCAGCCCGTCGATGCGACGAAGAAAGGGGTAATCCAGCGATGCGCTACGACTACGACGTCGCCGTCATCGGCCTCGGCCCGGCGGGGATGGCCGTCTCGATCATGGCGTCCGAGATGGGGTTGCGCGTTCTCGGGGTCGAGCGACGCGCCCTCGGCGGCGGATGCATGAACGTCGGCAGCATCCCGAGCAAGGCGTTGCTGCGAATGGCGCACGTCCGGCACCTCGTCGGGAGGCTCGCCGAGTACGCGCTGGCCGACGTCGAGCCGCCGGCGCCCGCGAAGCCGTTCGAACGGATCGCCGATCACATTCGCTTCATCGCCGAGAAGAAGACGACCAAGATGTTCGAGAAGGTCGACCTGAGGCTCGGCGAGGGATCGGCGTCGTTTGTCGATCCGCACACGGT
>CAZGXU010000063.1:0-9050 GCA_964530075.1 uncultured Thermotogae bacterium | reverse complement strand
CTCCGGATGGAATTGAACCCCGAAGACGCGCCCCCGAGCAACGACCGAGGCAAACGTCACGCCGTAGTCGGTGGTCCCCGCCACGCAGTCCTCTTCCTCCGAACGGACGTAGAATGACTGGACGAAGTAGAAGAACGTGTCGTCGGGGATCCCTTCGAGCAGCGCGTTATGCCGCACGATGCGCAGCTGGTTCCATCCGATGTGGGGCACCTTGACGCCGGGCGGCAGTCGCCGCACGTCTCCGCGGAGGAGGCCCAAGCCCTCGTGGTTCCCGTGTTCTTCGCTTCGCTCGAACAGAAGCTGCAATCCGAGACAGATCCCGAGAAGAGGTTTCCCTTCCGCAATGGCGCTCCGCAGCGGCGCCAACAGCTTCCGCTGCGTCAGGTTCTCCATCGCTTGGCCGAAGGCCCCCACACCGGGCAAGACGAGCCGCTCGGACTCGACAAGCTCCGCGGCCGTCCGGACGACCCGAGCGGAGAGTCCCACCCGTTCGAACGCCTTCTGGACGCTCAGCAGGTTGCCCATCTCGTAGTCGACGATGCCGATCATGGCAGGCTGCCCTTGGACGACGGAACGCCGTCCCTGCGAGGGTCGATCGCGATCGCCTCGTCCAGCGCGCGGCCGAAGGCCTTGAACAGTGCCTCGGCCATGTGGTGCCGATTCTTCCCCGCCAGAATCCGTGCGTGCAGCGTCAAGCGCCCACCGCGAGAGAACCCGACGAAGAACTCCTCTATCAGCTCGGCGTCGAACGCGCCGATCTTGCCGGCGAAAGGTGTCTCGACCCAGCATCCGCCCCTGCCCGAGAGGTCGAGTGCGACGAGCGCCAGCGATTCGTCCATGGGGACGGTGAACGCCCCGTAACGCCGGATCCCGCTGCGCTCCCCGAGTGCCTCCGAAACGGCCTCTCCGAGTGCGATGCCGACGTCCTCGACCGTGTGGTGGTCATCGACCTCACGATCCCCCTCGACCCGGAGATCGAGATCGAACAGGCCGTGTACGGCGAACAGCGTGAGCATGTGATCGAGGAAACCGATCCCGGTTCGAACGGAGGGCTGTCCGGTCCCGTCCAATCTCAGGCCGAGGCTGATGTCGGTCTCGTTTGTCCTTCGGCTGATGGCCGCTTCTCGATCGCTCATCGCTCCTCCATGATCTCTTCCAATGCCGTGACAAAGGCACGATTCTCGTCCGATGTCCCCACACTCACGCGCAGGCAATCCGCGAGCATCGGATAGCCGCTGATGTCGCGCACCAAGATTCCCCGATCGAGCAGTCGATCGAAGACGGACCGGGGAGGCTCCTCGGTGCGGAAGCAGATGAAATTCGCCTCGGACGGCACCGGGGTGATTCCACGAATTCCGTCGAGCGCCTCGACCATCCGGTCCCGCTCCACGATGGTCCGTTCGAGTCCGGAGCGCAGGAGCGCACGGTGCCTCAGAATCGAGAGGGCTGCTTCGTAACTGACGATGCTCGTGTTGAACGGAGGCAGCACCTTGACGATCTGTTCGGTCAATACCGAATGCGCGAGGAGATACCCGATCCGCAATCCGGCCGACCGAAACGCCTTGGAGAAGGTCCTTAGCACCACGAGGTTGGCGTGCTCCGGCAACAGCGTGAGGACTGTGTCATCCGCAAACTCCCCGTACGCTTCGTCGACCACGACGAGGGCGTCAGCGTTCTCGAGGAGGCGCTCGACCGCCTCGATGGGGATGGAAGTGCCCGTCGGGTTATTGGGGCGCGCGAACACGACGGCCTTCGCCTCCGTCCGCCCGATCGCCTCCATGATCCGTTCGGCGTCGTATCCCAGATCGACGCCGAGGAGCACGTCGATCACCTTCGCACCAAGGATGGCGGCGAACTGCTGATACAACAGGAACGTCGGCACAGGGACCACGATCTTCTCCCCCGGGGCCAGGATCGCGACGAACAGGGCCTGAATCAGCTCGTTCGACCCGTTGCCAGTCACGACCTCGATCTCTTTCGGGAGATCCAGCACCTCTCTCAGCAGGGCACCGAGCTCGGGGCGTGCCTGCTGCGGGTAGCGAGACCAGGGCACCGCGCGAAGCCGCTCGACGATCTCCTCCTTGATCGGATCTGGCAGTTCGATGGACGATTCGTTCTGGTTGAGCTTGATTCGGTGCGGTGGGGTCCCGACGCGGTACGACTCGAGCGCCCGAACCTCCAGTCGGATCAGGTCCAATACGCGGTCATCCATTGTGGGCTTCCTTTCTGAGCCGCATCGCTTCGGCGTGCGCGCTGAACCCCTCGATCTCAGCAAGCGGCTCGAAGGATTCGGCCAGGGATCTGCGCGCCCCCCTGGACACGGCGAGATAGTTCGTGTGTTTCAGGCAATCGCCGACGCTGAGTGGCGAGGAGAACCGGGCCGCTCCTCCCGTCGGAAGAACGTGTGTCGGTCCGGCGCCGTAGTCACAGAACGCGACCGGCGAGCCTTCTCCGAGGAGGATCATGCCGACGTTCCGCAGCTGCGGGATGACGTCGTCACTGTGCTCGACCATCACCTCGAGGTGCTCCGGCGAAAGACGATTCACCAGATCGATTCCATCGTCCAGACTCTCGACGACAAGGATCGCGCCTCGCGCCCGGAGCGCCCGTGCGATGACGACGGCCCGGCTGAGGGACGGGATCTGGCGCTCGATCTCTTGGACGACCGCCTCCGCGAGGGAGCCGCTCGGTGTGACGAGGACGGCGGTCGCAAGCGGATCGTGCTCCGCCTGGGACAGCAGGTCGGCTGTGACGAGCACCGGGTCCGCGCCCTCGTCCGCCAGGATCACGACCTCGCTCGGACCGGCGAGGCCATCGATCCCGACGGCTCCGAAGACCAACCGCTTGGCGACGTTCACAAAGACGTTGCCCGGGCCAACGATCTTGTCCACCTTGGGAATCGTCTCCGTGCCGTAGGCCAACGCGCCGATCGCCTGTACTCCCCCCACGCGGTAGATCTCCGTGACACCGCAGCAGGACGCAGCGAACAACACGTGGGGGCTCACGCCTCGACGCCCCCCCGGAGGCGTGACGAGAACGACCCGCCGTACGCCGGCGACCGCAGCGGGGATGGCATTCATCAGAACCGTCGAGGGGTAGGCCGTCTCGCTGCCCGGCACGTAGATGCCGATCGCATCGAGCGGCCGGAAGACCTGGCCGAATCGAACACCCACCTCCGGGTTCGCCTCCCATGACGGCCGCTTCTCGTGACGGTGAAACGCCTCGATTCGAGCCTTCGTGGCGAGAAGCGCAGCCTTCACTCGTGGCTCGATCGCTCCTGCGGCCGCGATCCTCTCGTCGTCGCCGACCCTCAATCGGTCGGCCGTCAGGTCTACCCGATCGAACCGTCGGGTGAACTCGAGAAGCGCCGCATCGCCGCGTTCTCGGACCATGTCGAGGATCGCCCGGACTTGAGGTTCGACATAGCGCTCGATCGCCGCCCGGTCGACGAGCTGCCGGACCCTCTCTTTGAACCCCGGATCGCATGTTCGGAAGATGTTCAGCATGTAACGGCCTCCGACAAAGCTTGGATGACCCCGCCGATTTCACCGAAGTGGATCTTGTGACTGGCTCGGTTGACGATCAGCCGGGCGCTGGTCGAAGCGATCTCGGCGATCGGCGTCAGACCGTTCTCCCTGAGCGTCGTGCCCGTCTGGACGAGATCGACGATCAGGGTGGAGAGCCCCGTGCTCGGGGCCAGCTCCACCGATCCGTAGAGCTTGATCGTCTCAGCCTGGAGGCCGCGTCCGGCGAAGTAGCGCGCGGCCGTGTTGGGATACTTTGTCGCCACGCGGTGGACCGTGTGAAGCGCGAGCTGCTCGTTCGCGACCTCTTCCGGGGCGGCGACGACCAGTCGACAGGCGCCGTAGCGGAGATCGAGCGGCTGGAGGACGTCGTGCTCCCCCTCCAAGAGGACGTCGGATCCGACGACGCCGAGATCCGCCGTGCCGTACTCGACGAACGTCGGAACGTCCATCGGCTTCGCGATCAGGAAGCGGTACCGTCCCTCGTCGGAGGAGAAGACAAGGGCCCTCGAGTCGTCGGTGTACTCCGAGACGACGACGCCGATGCGCTCGAACAGGTCGAACGTGGGGGCGAGCAGCCTCCCCTTGGGGACCGCCACCGTCAGCCTTCTCATGATTCCCCTCCCCTGGGATCTCCGGACTCGACGTCGACGATCCTCGTCCCGTCGCCCTCGACGGTGATCAGCTCCCGGATCCTGCGTCGCCGTGCGTAGGCCATCGCCTCCTCCTCGTCCCGTTCCGCGAGGTCCGACTCGACGCGGCGCCCCTCCGCCCGCAGCGTGGCGGCAAGCGCGTAGGCCTGCGACCGCAGCGGGGCGGGATATCGGACGAGGGCGTCGGCAGCGGGCGACGGCGCCGTCCCCTTCGTCTCCAGGATCGTTCCGATTCTCGGCAGGTCGAGTGCGCATCCCACCGCCGGGCACGGATCGCCGAACCGCTCGACCAAGTTATCGTAGCGGCCGCCCTCAAGGATGGGAACGCTCAGCGACCGGCTGAATCCCTCGACCATCATCCCCGTGTAGTACCCAAGCCCGCGGACCTCGGCGAGATCGATGACCACACGGTCGTTCAGCCCGTAGTCGACGAGCGCGTTGTAGACCTTGCCGAGGTTGGCGATCGCGTCCTTCGACGTCCGGCTGTCGACCAATGCGCCGGCGCGTTCGAGGACCTCCTCTCCACCACAGAGAGCAAGGCAAGCACGGATCAACCGGGCATGCTCGTCGGAGAGATCGAGCTCCTTCAAGTAGCGGTCGAGCGCCTCTCGATCCCGGCGGTCAAGCCGCTCCTTGATGCCGATGGCCTCGGCCTCGGTCATCGGGGTCTCCTCGACGATCCCTCGAAAGAACGCGCTCTGGCCGAGATGGACCTGGAAGTCGTCGACATCAAGTCGCAGGAGCGCCTCGATCGCGATCGCAACGACCTCGGCGTCGGCGGCCGGTTCGCTCGAACCGACCAGTTCGACCCCCGCCTGGGAGAACTCCGCTCGTCCTCCCATCGACGACTTCGGCTGGCGGATGACGTTTCCGATGTAGAACAAGCGAAGCGGCTTGGGCTGTTCGCGCAGTCGCGTCGCGACGATGCGCGCAACTTGCGTCGTCAAATCGGGGCGAAGCGCGAGGATCTCCCCACCGGCATCGGTGAAGCGGTACATCCACTCAGGCTGGATCCCCCCGGCAAGGAGGTTCTCATACCGCTCGAAGATCGGAGGAATGACCTCTCCGTATCCCCACGACGCGAACAGCTCGCGAAACGACAACTCGATCGCTGACTTTCGCACTGCGTCATCCAGGAGAACATCCACCGTGCCGAGCGGCGTCATCGGCGCAACCTGTTCCGCCCCCGTGAGCCTCTCCCGCTGCATCAGGATCACCTTTCCATTCCAATGAAAAAGCCACCGGTCAAGTGACCGTTGGCTCACACCGGGCTTTGGTTCGCGACTTCGCTTCGAACAGCGAGTCGCTACCTAGGCCCGAACGCTATGATGATGCGCAACGAACCCATTGCAGGGAAGAACACGGACCTTCTCGAAGCGCATGCGCTGATCGGCCATGTTGCCTGCTCCCCTACCTGCAATGGAATAGAGCAGCATAGGTCGGCCTCGTCGCTTTGTCAACCTCCCCCTCTCCTCGGCGGAGTTGAGGGATGTCGAAAGCTCTTGCCCGCAGGGGATCCCATCGATCGGGTTGAACCCCCTCGGCCCCTCTCCTATCCTGTCACGCATCTCGCCCGCGGCAACACGCGGGCTTGGGGGTGTCGTATCTTGCTAACGATTCGACGAGCGTTCTTCAGCGCATCGGACAAGACGGGGCTGTCCGAATTGGCGGGCGGATTGGCCGAGCTGGGCGTGGAGCTTCTGGCAAGCGGGGGAACGGCGCGGCATCTGCGCGGCGCCTCTCTTGTCGTGGAGGACCTCGCCGACTACACGGGCTACCCGGAACTGGTCGGCGGCCGAGTAAAGACCCTCCATCCGCTGGTGCACGCGGGGATCCTGGCCCGTCGCGACGACGAGGGGGACGCCGCCGACGTCGAGGCGCATGGGATTAAGCTCATCGATCTCGTCGTCGTTAATCTGTATCCGTTTGAGGCGGCCGTCACACACGACACGCTGATGAACGAGGCGACAGAGCTGATCGACATCGGAGGAGAGGCGCTGATCCGCGCGGCGGCAAAGAACCACCGGTGGGTCGCCGTCCTGACCGATCCCAGCGACTACGCGGTCCTTCTCAGTGAGCTTCGCGCACACGGAGGCCTCCGCGCCGAGGTCTCCCGCGATCTCGCGCGCAAGGCGTTCGATCACGTCGTTCGCTACAACACCGCGATCGCGAACTACTTCTCCCAGGAACCGCTCCCCGCTCAGCTCAACGTGGTCGGTTCAGCGAAGCGTTCGCTGCGAGCGGGTGAGAACAAGCATCAACGGGCGACCCTCTACGGAGACCGAACCGCGTACAAGCAGCTCCAGGGAGGACCACCCTCCTACAACAACCTTCTCGATCTGGACGCGGCACTGCGTATCCCGTACGCATTCTCGGATCCAGCGGCCGTCTTCGTCAAGCACACGAACCCATGCGGTCTCTGCTCCGCCGCCACAATCGACGAGGCCGTCCGGCAGGCGTACGACGCTGATTCGAAGTCCGCCTTCGGCGGGATCGTCGGGGTCAACCGTCCGCTGACCCAAGTGGCGGCGGAGTTCGTCGCCGCTCACTTCGTCGATGCTCTCGTCGCCCCGGCGTTCGACCCCGATGCGCTGGAGACGCTCCGGAGGCGGGAGAAGCTCTTGATCATCGAAGCAGGCAGGGACCTGCTCGACCAGGGACTCGGAGTCGAGATCCACGAGACCGCGTTCGGGCTGATCGCTCAGACGGCCAGTACGGGAGAGATGCCCCGCGATGGTCTGCAGATCGTCAGTTCGCGCCAGCCCACGGAATCGGAACTCGACGACCTCGTCTTTGCGTGGAAGGCGGTCCGGTGGGTGAAGTCGAACGCGATCCTCTTGTCCAAGAGCAGGTGTACGACGGGAATCGGCGCCGGGCAGATGAGCCGGGTAGACGCCGTCGAGCTGGCGATCCGAAAGGCCGGAGACCGCGCGAACGGATCGGTGCTGGCGTCCGACGCATTCTTCCCATTCCGCGACTCGATCGATGCGTCCGCCGAGGCCGGCATCACTGCGATCATCGAACCTGGCGGTTCGATCCGTGATGATGAGGTCATCCGCGCCGCCGACGAGCACGGCATCGCTCTTCTCTTCACCAGTCGGCGCGGGTTTCGCCACTGACGGCCTGCGGAGAGTGGAAATCAAGACGCTTGAAATCCGAATGGCAAGAGAACCTGTGATTGCGCCCGTCATGCAGTGGACGCGGGGCAGTCGAGCATTCTACCATGTTCGAGTGCCTATAGGATCTGGATCACAAACGTCGATGGTGTAAGCCTTTCGGGGTGGGTCCGCATCGGGAACACTACAGCGGAGTGTGAATGAGCTGACTAGCAGAGGAATTGGGCTCTCTGTGGAGCCTGCGTGAACGATTGGAGAACCTTAGTTCTCTCCTGTTCCTGGGCTTGAAGCTCTCTTCTCTAGGCCACTATCTCGCTTCCTCTTCGGAAAGGCGCGTCGTCAGCGGGAGACCCGAGCAACCATGTTGGTCGTCAAGTGTTGACGGACTGAGGCTGCCAAGGGACGTGGTCTCTGATCATGGCGTTGAGAATCGTGAGGAGCTTTCGCATGCAGGCGACCAGAACCACCTTTGTCGACTTGCCCTGCTTACGCAATCGCCGGTAGAAGACCCGAATCCGGTCGTTGCACCGTATTCCCACCATCACGCTCATGTACAGCGCACTGCGCACCTGTGCTCGTCCTCCCCACACAGCTCTTTTCCCCTTCCGCACACCGCTGTCGCAGTTGAACGGGGCAACTCCGACCAGAGAGGAGATCTTTCTCCGACCTAGTGTCGCGTCTGGTAATTCAGCGAATGGAAGATGGCCTCAGCGGGCTTGGTCCACTGAAACACCTTCCCCTCCTGGTTGAACTGCTCGATGTACTCCAGTAGCTTCGTCACCAACGTCTGTTTCGTCGGGAACCGGCCCCGGCGTAGAACCTTTGCCTGCACCAGGTTGAATAGCACCTCGATCAGGTTCAGCCATGACGAGTAGGTCGGGGTGAAGTGGAAGATCACTCGCCGGTGCTTCGGCTGGCTGTGCCACTTTTGCACTTCCTTGGATCGGTGGGTGATGACGTTGTCGAGGATGACATGGATCTCCCGCTTGGGGTAGGTCCGCAACAGCTGGTTCATGAACGCGATGAACTCGCGGGAGCGGTGGCGATCCTCAATGCGAGGGACCACCCGACCTGCGTGGACTTCCAGCGCCGCATACAGCTGTACGGTGCCGTTTCGCTTGTAGTCGTGGGTGTGCCGCTCGATCTGATCCGGCCGCATCGGCAGCATCGGCTGCGTACGATCCAGCGCCTGGACCTGTGTCTTCTCATCGACACACAGGACGATCGCGTTCTCGGGTGGGTCAAGGTACAACCCGACCACATCGAGCACCTTCTCAACGAAATCAGGATCGGGAGAGCGCGAGAACGTCCCCACTCGATGAGGTTTCAGCTTGTTCTCCCGCAGGATCTGGTGGACAGCGTCTTTCTTCACCCCCGTCGCCTTGGCCAGGCTGCGGATACTCCAATGGGTTTCTCCCGGCGGCGTCTGCGTACAGGCGGTCTCCACCACCCGGAGCCGATCCTCCTTCGTGTACACCCGGGGTCGCCCTGATCGAGGACGATCCATCAACCCCGCCATCCGCTCCCGGACGAACCGCTGACGCCATTGCACCACCATCGCCCGGGACAGACCGACCTCCTTGGCGATCTGTACGTTGGGCATCCCGTCGGCTGCCATCACGATCAGCCTTGCACGTTGGACCTTCCGGTACGGTTCGGTGCGCGAACTGGCGAGTCCTTCCAGCGTCTTGCGCTCTTCCGGCGCGAGAACTACCGCAACTGCTTGTCTTGGCATGCTTCATTAGAGCATGTTTCTC
>CAZGXU010000062.1:0-9698 GCA_964530075.1 uncultured Thermotogae bacterium | reverse complement strand
CCCCCCCCCCCCCACCCCATAAACCCCCCCCTCATCTTCACCCCCCCCGGGCGCGGGCGGCCGCGCCACACGCGCGCCCCCCCTTCACTTTCCGCCCGAGGGTCGCGGCGGCCGACGTGCTCGGCCTCTCCGACCGAGAAGCGCCTTCGGATCGAGAAAACAACATCGAGCGCGCCTACTAGAGGACGCGGACGACGTAGTGATAGTAGAAGTAGAAGGCCGGCAATGCGAACAGCAGTCCGTCGATCCGGTCGAGCGCTCCACCGTGCCCCGGGAGGAAGGTCCCGGAGTCCTTCACGCCGGCCGCCCGCTTCAGCTTCGACGCGAAGACGTCGCCGAGCTGGACCGCCCAGCCGACCAGGAACGAGGATAAGAGCACGTGCGGAAGCCCGCTCCAGAAGACAAACTCCCGCCAGACCGGCGAGAAGGACGCTCCGACCAGCGCTCCGGCGACCGTGAAGACGAATCCGCCGGCGATCCCTTCCCACGTCTTGCTCGGGCTGACCGTCGGGAACGCCTTGTGCCTCCCGATCGCGCTCCCGACGAAGTAGGCGCCGCTGTCGTATCCCCAGACCATCAGCAGGACGACCAGCGCGTTGATCGCACCGACGTGAGGGGGGTGCCCCTCCGTTCCGATGTAGATGAGGTAGAAGTACTGGAGGAGCCACGGGATGTACAGCAGGCCGAACACGCCGGCGAGCGCCTGGAGGAGACCCGTCCGGTGCGGCAGGTCGCCGAGATAGCGGAGGACCTGATACGCGATCGCCAGCATCAGGACGACGTTTGCGTACTGGCCCTCGAACAACACGTAGCTGAACGTCAGGACCGGGATCCAGATCAGAAACTCCGGCGCCGCGAGTCGGATACCCAGTCGCTTCATCAGCTGCAGGTACTCGAACGCCGCGAGGTAGGCAACGACGAGAATCGCCACGCCTACGATCCACTGTTGGTCGAACCGGGCCCCGAGATAGAGAATCGCGAACACGATCGCACCGGCGACCACCCCGCTCGCCACGCGCTTGATCAGATTCACTCGTCCCCCTCTTCCCCCAATCTGCCGAACCGCCGCTCGCGCCCTTGAAAAGCGGCCAAAATCCGGACGAACTCGGCCGGTGTGAAGTCGGGCCAGAAAACGTCCGTGAAGTGAAGCTCCGCGTACGCCGACTGCCACAGGAGGAAGTTCGAGAGACGGATCTCGCCGCTCGTCCGAACAATGAGGTCCGGATCCGGGATGCCGGCCGTGTACAGCCGGGCGCCGATGGCCTCCTCGTCGATCCGATCGATCGCCAATCGCCCCGCCACGACGTCCGCCGCGATCTCGGCGCAGGCCCGAGCGACGTCCTGCCTCCCCCCGTAGTTCAGGGCGACGGTCAGGTTCATCTTCTCGCCGCGCTCGGTCTGAGCGACGACGCGCCGGACCGTCTCGCGGACTCGCTCGGGGAGGCCGTCGGCGTCTCCGGCCACGCGAAGGCGGATCCCGGCTTCGACGAATTCCCTCCCCTTCTCCTCGATGAACTGTTGAAGGAGGTCCATCAGGAAGTCGACCTCATCCCTCGGGCGCGTCCAGTTCTCGGAGGAGAAGGCGAACAAAGTCAGGTACTGAATCCCCAGCCGCTCCCCGACGAAACGGATGAGCCGCTCCGCCGCCTCCGCGCCGGCGCGATGTCCGGCCGAACGGGCCAGGCCGCGCGCCGCCGCCCAGCGACCGTTCCCGTCCATGATCACCGCGACGTGTCTCGGCAGACCCGCCTCGACGATCCGATCGACCAGCGTCCTCACCGAACCTCCTCGAACCACCGCCGCGCCTCGGCGACGACCGTCAGCGACCCCGCTACGACGAGCGTGTCGCCGTCCGCCAGTGCAGGGACGACCCCCTCCAGCGCCCCGACAACCGAATCATAGCACGTGGATTGGAGGAAGAGCCCGCCGACAACCTCGCGGAGTCGATCGACCGGCAGGGCGCGAGGGCTCGCGGAGGCGCAGAGCGCGGCTCGATCGAACGCGCCGGCCAGCGCCCCCCCGATCCCCTCGACGTCCTTGTCGGCCAGCACGCCGAGAACGAGCTGCCGTCGACTCCGATCTGGCACGAACACCTCCACGTCCTCGACGAGCCACTCGGCCCCGGCGACGTTGTGCGCCCCTTCGAGGACCACGTTCGGCCTCCGCCGGACGACCTCGAACCGCCCCGGCCATCGGACGGTGCGGAGCCCTTCGAGGACCGCTGTCTCGGGCAGATCAAACCCGCACCGCCGAAGGACCTCGATCCCGCCGAGGACGAGCCGGAGGTTCTCTCGCTGGTATCCGCCGAGGAGCCCTAACTCGATCGTCCCGGGGAACCCCGGGTGCACCACGCGATACGCCGCGCTCTCCCAGTCGACGCGCGTCCGATCGACGTCGATCCCGGTCGCGGAGATCGGGGAGGCTCCGACGTCCTCGCACTCGGCCAGGACGGCGGCTTCCGCTTCCGGCGGCAGATCCCCGTACAGGAACGGGACGCCCGCCTTCGCGATCCCCGCCTTCTCCCACGCGATGGCCTCGATCGTATCGCCGAGGACGGCGGTGTGGTCGAGGGAGACGTTGCACAGGATCGACACGAGCGGTCGGACGACGTTCGTCGCGTCGAACCGCCCCCCGAGGCCGGCCTCGACGAGCGCGATGTCGACCGCGTGTCGCGAGAACGCGTCGAACGCCAGCGCGGCGATCGCCTCGAACTGGGTCGGCCGATCGGCGGGATCGGCGAGCGCGCCTTCCATCCGCGCGATCCCGTCGGCCCACTCGCCTTCGGGAAGCCACTCACCGTCGATCGCGATCCGGTCGCGGAAGTCGACCAGCTCCGGCGACGTGAACCGCCCGACACGATACCCGGCCCGCCGGAGCACGCCGTCGAGCATCGCGACGACTGATCCCTTCCCATTCGTGCCGGCGACGTGGACCGTGGGGAAGGCGCGCTCCGGGCGTCCGAGCGCGTCGAGGAGGCGCTCCGTCCGGGAGAGGCCCGGCTTCACCTCGAGCCGAGGGAGCCGATCGAGAAGGGATCGGGCCGTACCGTAGTCCATCACGCGCCGAGAGACGCGAGGTTCGCCTCCAGCCGCTCCTTTTTTTGGGCGAACTCGTCCCGCTTCCGCCGCTCCTTCTCGACGACGTCCTCCGGTGCCCGGGAGAGGAAGCGCTTGTTCGCGAGCTTGGCCTCGGCCTTGGCCAGATCCGAACGGATACCTTCAAGATCCTTCTTGAGTCGCGCCGTTTCCGCGTCGATGTCTATCAGGTCTGCCAAGGGGACGTAGAGGTTGATCTCTGGCAGTACCTGCTGAGCTGAACCAGCCGGCGGTTCATAACTGAGATCAGTAACGATCTCCCACGGCTCGGACCCCGTCATCGCCTCCAGTGCCGGACCCGTTGCTCCCAAGGTGCCAGAAACGAGATCAGTTTCGGTAGTCGCGACGACCGAGACTCGTGCGTCAGCCGGAACATTCACCTCGGCACGAATCGTGCGTACGCCCGTTACAACTCCTTTTACAACAGCCATTCGCCTCTCTGCGTCTTCGTCGCGGTCCGCGTCGCGGGCCTCGGGGAACGGAGCGATCGAGATCGACTCGGGGTCCTCGCCGAGGACTTGCCAGATCTCCTCGGTGATGAACGGGACGAACGGATGGAGGAGGAGGACGACCTGCTTCAGGACGTGATAGAGGACGCCCTTGGCCGCCTCATCGGACCCCTCCTGCAGCCGGACCTTCGCCATCTCGAGGTACCAGTCGCAGACGTCGTGCCACGTGAACTCGTAGACCGTCTCCGCGGCGAGGTTGAAGTTGTAGCCCTCGAGGTGCTCGCGGACGGTCGTCACGGTCGCCGCGAGCCGCGAAAGGATGTAGCGATCCTCGAGATCGGACGCCGTTTCGGGACGGCCGGGACGCTCGTCGCCGAGCTGCAGCAGGACGAAGCGCGCCATGTTCCAGAGCTTGTTGAGGAAGTTGCGCGCGTCCTCGAGTTGCGTCGTCGGCGTCCGCATCGCGCGCCCCTTGGTCGTCGCGTGGGCCATCGCGAGGCGGAGCACGTCGGCCCCGTACTCGTCCATCAGCTCGAGCGGGTCGACGGTGTTCCCTTTCGATTTCGACATCTTCTGGCCCAGCGGGTCGACGATCAGCGGGGTGATGTAGACGGTCTCGAACGGGATCTCGTCGCGGAAGTGAAGCGACGCCATGATCATCCGCGCCACCCAGAAGAAGAGGATGTCGAACGCCGTCACGAGGAACTGCGTCGGGTAGTAGGTCTCCAGCTCCTCGGTCTCCTCCGGCCAGCCCATGATCGAGAACGGCCACAGCCACGACGAGAACCACGTATCGAGCACGTCCTCGTCCTGGCGAAGTTCGACGTCGCGGCCGTAGTGAGCGCGGGCGGCCCCGGCCGCGTCGGCCTCGCTGTGCCCGGCGAACGGCCGATCGTCCGGCCCGTACCAGACGGGAATCCGGTGCCCCCACCAGAGCTGCCGCGAGATGCACCAGTCGCGGATGTTCTCCATCCAGTCGATGTACAGCTTGCTCCAACGATCGGGGACGAACCGGACGCTTCCGTCCTTCACGACCTCGATCGCCCTTTTCGCCAGGGGCTTCATCTTCACGAACCACTGCGTCGAGATCAGCGGCTCGATCGCCGTGTGGCAGCGCTCGCAGTGTCCGACCGCGTGGCGGTACGCCTCGACCTTCTCGAGGTGTCCGTCGGTCTTCAGCCGATCGACGACCGCCTTTCGTGCCGTCTCGCGGTCCATCCCGGCGAACGGGCCGCCGTTCTCGTTGATCGTTCCGTCCTCGTTCAGGATGTTGACCGAATCGAGCCCGTTCGCTTGCCCGATCTCGAAGTCGACCGGATCGTGCGCCGGGGTGATCTTAAGCGTCCCGGTTCCGAACTCGGGATCGACCAGTTCGGCGCCGATGATCGGCAGCGCCCGACCGAGGATCGGGAGGCGCGCCGTCTTGCCGATGAGGTGGGAATACCGCCCGTCGTCGGGATGAACGGCGACCGCCGTGTCGCCGAGCATCGTCTCCGGGCGCGTGGTCGCGATCGTCACCGATCCCCCGTCCTCGAGCGGATACCGGATGTAGTAGAGGGATCCGTCGATTTCCTCGTGCTCCACCTCGAGGTCGGAGATCGCCGTCTCGCATCGTGGGCACCAGTTGACGAGGTAGGCGCCGCGGTAGATGAGCCCCTCGTCGTAGAGCCGGACGAAGACCTCGCGGACCGCGTGCGACAGCCCTTCGTCGAGGGTGAACCGGAGCCGCGACCAGTCGCACGAGCAGCCGAGCGCCTTCAGCTGGTCGATGATCTCCGAGCCGTACTTCGCCTTCCACGCCCAAACGCGCTCGACGAACGCCTCGCGCCCGAGGTCGTGACGGGAGATCCCCTCGTCGGCGAGCTCCTTCTCCACGACGTTCTGGGTCGCGATCCCGGCGTGATCGGTCCCCGGGAACCAGCACGTCTCGTCGCCGTTCATCCGGTGGTAGCGGACGACGATGTCCTGAAGCGTGTTGTTCAGCGCGTGTCCCATGTGGAGCCGGCCGGTGATGTTCGGCGGCGGGATGACGACGGAGAAGCGATCCCCGTCGACGACGCCGACGGCAGCCCGGAAGAAGTTCCCCTCTTCCCAGAAGCGGTAGTTCTTCGCTTCGACCTCTGCCGGCTTGTAGCGCTTCGACAGTTCCATGATCGCCCTCCGTTCGCGGTCGGTTTCGCGGCGCGTTCGGCCGGAGCGCCGCGCCTCCGGTCCAGATTCTCCCTACATCCACTCCCGCATCGTCAGGTCGTAGTCGAACAGCTCGTCGGGCTCGAAGAAGAGCGAGATCTCGCGCTCCGCCGAGGCGAGCGAATCGGAGCCGTGCACCACGTTCATCGTCAGGTTCAGCCCGAAGACGCCCCGAATCGACCCCGACGCCGCGTTCTGCGGATTGGTGACCCCCATCAGGTTCCGGACGACCTCGACGGCGTTCTCCCCTTCGATCGCCATCGCGATCACCGGGGAGGACGAGATGAAGTCCCGCAGCTCGGGGTAGAACGGCTTCTTCAGGTGTTCGGCGTAGTGGCGCGAGGCAATCTCCCCGTCGACGGACAGCATCTTCATCCCCGCGATCTTCAATCCCTTCCGCTCGAACCGGGCGACGATCCGCCCGACCATGCCTCGCTGCACGGCGTCCGGTTTGCACAGAACCAGCGTACGTTGCATCGACATCGTTCCTCCTACGGCCTTCGAATGAAACGTCCTCCCTCGACCTCGTCGATGAGATCCTCCAGCTGGAGCAGAAGAAGGACGTGGGACGCCTCGGTCGGTGAAAGATCCGCTCGCGCAATGATATCGTCGACGTGAACCGGTTCAAGACCGATCAGGTTGTAGACGCGGCGTTCCCGCTCGGCCAGCTCCGGCGCCTCCTCCTCGCCCGTCTCGGCGGCCGGCGCCCCTTCCTTCCACAGATCGGGAAACTCGATCAGCACGTCGTCGATCGTCTCGACCAGCTTCGCCCCGTCCTTGATCAGCCGGTTGGTCCCGGCCGACGTGATCGTCGTGATGTTCCCGGGCACGGCGAAGACCTCCCGCCCCTGCTCGAGCGCCAGCCGCGCCGTGATCAGCGAGCCGCTCCGTTCCGGCGCCTGGACGACGATGACCCCGCGGCTCAGTCCGGCGAGAATCCGGTTTCGCTGCGGGAACGTCCACTTCGCCGGGCGAGTCCCCAGGGGATATTCGCTGATCGCCGCGCCGTCCACGACCAGCTTCGTCAGCAGCGGCTGGTTCCGCTTCGGGTAGGGGTAGTCGAGCCCGCACCCGAGGACCGCCACCGTCCGCCCGCCGACATCGAGGGCCCCCTGGTGCGCCGCCGTGTCGATCCCCGCGGCCAGCCCGCTGACGACCGTCATCCCCTTCATCGCCAGCCGGCTGGCGAATCGAGCGGCGACCATCTTGCCGTAGCGGGTGCCGCGGCGCGTCCCGACGATCGCGATCGACCGGGCCGGGTCGATCGGGAGCGAGCCGCGGACGTAGAGGACCATCGGCGGATCGTCGATCTCGCGAAGGAGCGCTGGATACTCCTCATCGACCAGGGTAACGATGCGGATTTCGAGCTCCTCGGCGCGGGAGAACTCCTCGTCGATCGCCGCCTCGCTGCGCGCCGAGGCGATCGCCTCCCCCAGCACCGCCGATCCGAACATCGAAGCGAAGACGGATCTCGGCGCATCCCAGATCGCCCGGAACGTGTCGAATCGGGCGAACAGCCTCTTCGTCCGCTTCGGGGTGAGTTGAGGGATCAGGTTCAGGCCCACCAGAAGCTCTCGATCGGATCTGGACATCTTGCCGAAAGACTATATCCTATCTGAAGTCGCGTCAATCCTCGCCGTCCGCGCGCGTTGTGGGTGACATGGCGGTCCGCTACCATCGCCCGGAATTGACATGCCATTCATCGCGTTCGTGCTCCTCTGCGCCGAGGTCGCTCTGCTCATCAAGTTCGGACAGGCCGTCGGCGGCGGCGCAGTCCTGATCGAGATCCTCCTCACCGGCGGGCTGGGCCTTCTCCTCCTCCGGTCGGCCGGGCGCTCGGTCTTCGCCCCGGCCCGCGTTCTGGAGCTGCTGGCGCAGCGACCGAGCCGGAACCTCGTTCAGTCGTTGGGGCTCCTCTTCCTCGGCGGCCTCCTCCTCCTGGTCCCCGGGCTGCTGAGCGACGCCGTCGGACTTGCGTTCGTTGCGCGGTTCTTCCTCCAGCGTCGGCGCGTGCCCCGACGCGGCCCGGACGCTCCGGACACGATCGACATCGAGTTCCACGTCCACGACGACGCGCCGCGCGAGTAGGCGGCGACCGAGAACGTATAGACCACCAGCGCGGCGAGCCACACCCCCATCCACGGCGGAGCCTCCAGCTGTGAGAGCGGTGCCCTCGAAAGGCCGCTGACGATCGCTTTCAGGCCGGTGAGGACGAAGGAGAACGGGGCGATCGCGTACGGGAGGAACGGCGTCGCCGAAAGGAGGATCGCCACGAACCCGCACCAGAGCGCCAGGCCGGCGAGGGGGACGACGAGCAGGTTCGCCGCGAGGCCGAGAGGATGGATCGCCTGGAAATGCCACGCGATGACCGGCGCGGCGCCGGCCTGCGCCGCAACCGCGACCGCGACGAGCGTCAGCCCATTGCGGATCGGCCATCGGAGGCGACTGAATCGCTCCGCGTAGTCCGCGATTCTTCGGTGCCAGTCGAACGGCTCGGTGAAGGCGATCAGGATCGCCGCCGTCGCAGCGAACGTCAGTTGGAACCCCGCGTCGTACAGCGCACCCGGTCGCATCGCCAGAACGGCGATCGCCGCCGCGGCGAGGCCGTTCATCGGCCGGATCGACCGCCGAAGGATCAGGCCGAGATCGGCCAGCACGCTCCCCAAGGCGAGGAAGCCGAACAGGAGGCTCGCGCGGACGAGGCTGACCCGGGGGCCGACGACCCACAGGGCGATCAGCACCAGGACGCCGACTGTGGGATAGGCGTACCTCGCCCGCAGCCCGAGCCGCCGCAGGACCCACCACGCGCCGCCGAGGAAGATCCCCAGATGGAGGCCGGAGACCGCGAGCAGATGCATCAGCCCCGTCCGCGAGAAGGCGGCCTCGATCGCCTCCGGTAGGGCGGCCCGATCGCCGAACAGGAGACTGCGTGCCATGGCGCTTTCGGCCGGCGACAGCCATCGGTCGAAACGGGCGAGGATCGACTGACGCAGCCGGTCGCCCCAGCGAAGGATGGAGCCTCCGCCTTCTCCGATCGGCTCGAGTCCCCCCTCGTCCACGGCCATCGTCGCGAAGATCCCCTGTCGGGCGAGGTAATCCGGGTAGTCGAACCCGTCGAACGACTCGGGAATCCTCGCCGATCCGGACAGGCGAACGCGATCGCCGTAGTGAACCGCGCCGGCCGGCGGAACTTCGTGGAACCAGTAGACCTGAAGGCGCCCAGGAAGGACGTCCGACTCGAGGACGAACGTGATGTAGGACGCGCCGAGGCTCGGGTACGAGACGACCGTCCCTTCGACCTCCTGCAGGTTTGGCGTCCGCAGGCGCAGCCAATCGGGGAACGGACGATCGCAGGCGACGCGGAGGACGCCGAGGCAGACGATCGCCGCGAACAGCGCCGCCCGGCGAGCCGCCGCCCACCGCCGAAGGGCGATCGACAGTCCCAACGCCGCGGCGGAACCAGCGAGCCACGCCCACAGCGGCGGGCCGTTCCCGACCGACTCGCCGAGGAGAACGCCTCCGCCGAACGCGATCGCCGTCCGGACCAACGTATATCGCATCGTGTCGTATAGGATCTTAACATATCCGCGTTGTCAACTGCGAGTCGTTCGGATACAATCGTGCGATGGTCTTTGACATGGGGGTGTACTGGCTTCGACGGAGCTACCAATGGAAGGCCGCAAGCGGAGCGCCATCTCCTGAAACTGGCGACCAAACAACAACTGCGAATACCTACGCATTCGCCGCTCCTTCCCTTAACTAGGGAGGGCCGTCCGATGGGGCTTCCCGCGCGCCCCGCTCGGGCGTCAACCTAGCGGGTATACCGCGTTCGAGCGCTTCCCTCGGGCGCGGCGAACCTCAGGAAGCTAGGTTCGGATCATCCTGCCCGCGGGAGGGTCCGATCCGAAACCAAAACACGGGTCTAAGCTTGTAGACGCCGACCGGAGGTACCTTCGGACGCGGG
>CAZGXU010000061.1:0-10021 GCA_964530075.1 uncultured Thermotogae bacterium | reverse complement strand
GGGAGTCCGCTGCCATGCCGGCGCCGGACAGCACCTGGTCCGGCACGATTGTGTAGACCACATCGAGGGCCCCTCGGGGCGGATCAGAACATCCTTGGCGAGTCCGTCGGACCGCGGTCTCGTTCCCGAGGCGGTCTCGGGACAGGTCGAGCGGGGACCGTTCGAGGATCGTGTATCGGACGGTCGCGATCTCGCTCTCACCTCCCAGCAGGCGAAACGTCCGATACGGAGAAACCTTCCAGCGCACTTGGTCGGTGCCGATCGCTGAACGGCATAGCCCGACGCGGTACCGACGAGAATGAAACCGGCGGCCCACAGGCACGGCCTTCGTCGCTCGACCCGTCCACGCAACGTCTCGGGAGCCATCGCCTCCGGATCGAGACCACAATCGGTCTCCAGGTCCTTCCTCAATGGGCACTTCTAAAACGCGTTCCTCGAGCGACAGGACGTTGGAAAGGGTCGCGTCGCTGTGGACGTCTCGTAGAGACCGCCACTGTCGAGGTCGGCGGGGGGCTTCGCCACCGACCGGCGCAAGACCAAGGGCAGGAGCACGAGGAGAATACCGCTCGGATGCTCGGGTGAATCGAAAACGGCACGACCGTCCTCCGCGCTCCCGATGTGCCCGCCTTGCCCTCCCAGTGCCAGACACACCCCTTCCTTACGGCATTACCAGACTCCGGCCTGCGCCGTCACGAGGCACGCCCCTTCGGGTTCGGGACAGCGGGGATCTAGGCCGCTCCGGCGGAGTTGCCCTCGAGGTTCTCCTCCAGGATGTCGTCGAGCGGCCTCGGTCGGCCGATGTAGAAACCCTGGGCACAATCGACCTCGATTTCGCGGAGGATGTCCAGCGTCTCCCGATCCTCGACGAACTCGGCGATCGTCTGCTTCCCCAGGTTTCGCGCCAGATGGACCATCGCCTGAACCAAGTGTTTGTCGATCGGATCGTGCGACAGATTGCGGATGAAGCTCCCATCGATCTTCAGGTAGTCGACGTCGAGGTTCTTCAGCTGGTAGAACGACGAGAACCCCATCCCAAAGTCATCGAGTGCGAACTCGTATCCCTGTCTCCGCAGCGTTCGGAGGAAGTCCTTCGCCACATGGATGTTGTAGATCGCCGCCGTCTCGGTGATCTCCATCACCAGCCGGACCGGGCCGATAATGCTCAGCGACGGCATGGCGGAGATCAACTCGAGGAACTCGTTGTCGGTCATCGTCCGCGGAGAGAGGTTGATGGCGAACGAGAGCCCCTTCCTGATGATCTCGGCATCAGACAGGATCTCCGCCACCTTGCCGAGCACCCATCGATCGATGTCCCCGCTCAGCCCGAACTGCTCCGCAACGTCGAGGAACGCCCCCGGCGGGATGATTCCCCCGTCCCGATCGAGAAGCCGGAGAAGGATCTCGTAACGAACGATCTCGTCGGTCTTCAGATCGAGGATCGGCTGCGCGTACAGGATGAACCCGTCGCTCTCCAGCGCCTCGCGGACCAGCCGCAGCCAGTCGATCCGTTTCTCCGGTGCCTCGAGCTTCTCTTGATCGGGCGAGTAGACGCAGAAGCGGTTTCGCCCCCGCCCCTTCGCTCGGTACATCGCCATGTCGGCCTGCATCAGCAGTTCGGTCGGCTGCATCCCGTGCTCCGGGAACAGGACGATCCCCATGCTCGCCGTCGTCCGGATCGCTTGCCCCTGGATGCTCGCGGCGTGCCCGCGGATCGCGTCGAGCAGTCTCGTCGCGGCGATCTGGACCTGGGTCGAATCGACGTTCGGGTAGAGGATCGCGAACTCGTCCCCGCCGAGCCGTGCGAGGACGTCCGACTCACGGATCGTCGACTTCATCCGATGCGCCAGGCTGGCGAGAAGCTCGTCGCCGACCTTGTGCCCCAGGCCGTCGTTGATCTCCTTGAACCCGTCGAGGTCCATCCAGAGGACCGCGCCGTACCCGCTGTAGCGCTTGGCGCGGGCGAGATGACGTTCGAGGATCGCGTTGAACTCGCGCCGATTGTGAAGGCCGGTCAGCGGATCGTGCGTCGCTAAGTGGAGGAGCTGTTCCTCCTGGCGTTTGATGTGCGTGATGTCGGTGAGAATCCCCTCGTGATAGAGGAACTTCCCGTCGTCGGTTCGTACCGCCCTCGCGTTGAGCAGCGCATCGACAGTCGGTCCGTCCTTCGCCTTCAGTGCGATCTCGACGTTCCTAATCTCCGCGCCCCGCCGCAGCTGATCCTCCAGCAACTCCGGCCTCGCCTTTTCAGCGATCAGATCGCCGAACTTCGCCGCACGCAGGGTGTCCTCATCCTCGTATCCGAGCAGCCGAACGAGCGCTCGGTTCACGGTCAGGAACTCGCCTTCCGGCGAGCTCTGGTAGATCCCATTCAACGCGTTCTTGACCAGTTCCTCAGTATTCAAATGCTTCTCGCCCACCGGCTACCTCCCGCGATGTTGGTGCTCCATATTGCGCCAACGTCTCGGATCGATCCCGGACAGGTGTCTGATCCGGCAGCGAACCTTCGCTGAGCCGGACTCGTCGCGCGTCCGCACGCTCCACGCAGTTTCTACACGTCCGAGAGAAGCTCGACGCCGATCGCTGCCAGCCAGCAAAGGAAGCTGTTCTCGATCGTCGAATCGTAGAAGTGAAGCGCTTGCGGCCCGTGTGCGGTCGTAAATCGGCCGACGTAGGCCATGATCTCGCCCCAGTCCTCCGGCGGCATCCCGTCGCGGATCTTTTGCGCCTTGTCGACGCGCAGCATCGCGAGGACATCGTTGACCGTGTAGTCCTTCAATTCGGTGACCTGTTCGAAGGAGATGTCCCGACCCTCGTCGAGAAGACTGAGCACGCCCTGGATGAACTTGCGAACGGAGCTTCGGTACATCCCGCCCCCTTTCCTCCGTCGCACGGCGGTCCCGTGCCCTGGATGCATCGATTGTACGGCTTGACCGTCGGCGCGCGCGAAGCGCATCTCCGGCTCAAATCGGCACCCTAGAGAGAAGCAACGCCTCATGGATGGTGGACTCCGCTTCCTACTATGATAGGATGTCCATCCTGTGTCCTGCGAACAGCGCAAAGGGCGCTGGAGAGGCTGCCCCTTAGGCATAATCCACTGGCAGACCCGCACGCGCACGTAGCGATACGGAACGGGACAGGCTGTGAAAGGCAAACCGCTCGCGAGGGTGGGACGCAAAGCCACAGACCTCCGCGACTTGGCACGCAAGTCCAAAGAAGGCCGCTGGGCTACCAACCTCAAAGACCTTCGCAGGAGGAGCTATGTTTGAGGATCATCAGCAGCACAAGCGACGAGGCGGTCCGGAGAGCAGTCCTGTCCGACATCGACCGGTGCGCGGCGCCGCTGTAGTCGGGATCGCCGTTTCGGTCCTTCTCGCCGGGCTCGGCGCGTTCGCCCAGTCGGAGAACGTCGAGGTCGTCGTTTGGGACACCGGCCCGAGCGTTCAGGGAGACGACGGCGCGATCGTCTCGATCGATGGTCCGCTCTCGTACGAGTTCTATGCGGGCCCGGACGAGGACCAGAGCAACCCTCACCCGCTCTACCTTTCCGCGGGCGATTATTCGTTCACCGTGACGGCCGTCTGGCCCCAGCAGCCGAACATCGACGGCACGAGCGATCAATGCGACTGGTACGGGCGGTGCATGAACAGCGACATCGCCATGTTCTACATCGACTTCCGGGCGTACGATTCGGCACCGACTGCCGAAGACGACCACGAATCCACAGACGAGGACACCCCTGCGGTCATCGCGGTGCTCGACAACGATTCAGCGTCGACCCGGATCACGCTTGACGGATCGGAGGACACGTCGGTCGCCTTCGAGACGGAGACGCTTCGTCGAACCACCGGGCCCGGCCTCTGTTGCGGCGATGTCGGCTACCCGGTGAGCCAAACGTTCGATCTCCATGTCGAGATTGCGGATAGCGAGCTGGATGTCATTTGGGTGGGAGATCCTTCCCACGGCTCCGCCGAGGTCAATCCTGACGGATCGATCACCTACACCCCCGACGATGACTACTGCGGGGAAGACCAATTCGAGTACACGATCGAAGACCCGAACGGCTCCGATACGGCCACGGTGTTCATCGAGATCGGCTGCGTCAGCGATCCGCCGATCGCCCAGGACGACTCCGCCGTCACCGACGAGAACAGCTACGTGAACATCGACGTCACCGCCAACGATGTCGACCCCGATGGGGCGATCGACAAAGCGACGGTCTTCATCGTCGCGAGTCCGGGATTCGGCGAGATCGACGTCGACCCGGCCACCGGCGTGGTCACCTACACGCCGGACCCCGGTGCTTGCGGGTACGATGGCTTCACCTATCGGGTCGATGACTTCGACGGTACGCCCTCCAACGAGGCGACGGTGACGGTCCAAGTCGTGTGCAACGAGCCGCCGGTCGCCGGCGATGACAACGCGAACACGAACGAGAACACGTCGATCGGGATCAACGTCGTCGCCAACGACTCCGATAGCGACGGGACGATCGACCCGGCGTCCGTCGCGATCACGCTGCCCCCGACGCTCGGGGAGCTCGGCGTACATCCTTCGACCGGCGCCGTGACGTACACGCCGTACCCCGGCGCCTGCGGCGTCGACAGCTTCCGTTACACCGTCGAGGACGACGATGGAGCGGTCTCGAACCAGGCAACGGTCACGGTCGAAGTCATGTGCGACGACCCGCCCCTGGCGATCGACGACCTCTACACCGTCGCCGAGGGCGAGACACTCGACGTTCCCGATCCGGGAATCCTCGCCAACGACGAGACGAGCCCGTGGGAGCCGCTGTCGGCGATCCTCGTGTCCGACGTCTCGCACGGCACGCTGACGGTCAATCCGGACGGTTCGTTCGTGTACGCACACGACGGGAGCGAGACGACGGGCGATTCCTTCCGATACCTCGCGAACGACGGATCGGAGGATTCCAACGTCGCGACGGTCCAAATCGCCGTCACACCGACCAACGACCAACCCATCGCGCAGGACGATCAGGACGGAACCGACGAGGACACGCCGGTCACCATCGATGTTCTGGAGAACGACTCCGATCCCGACGGCGACTCCCTCTCCGTCGATTGGATCGCCTCGCCGTCGCACGGCGAGGCGATCAACAACGGGTCCGACATCACATACGTGCCCGATCCGAACTTCCACGGCGTCGAGTCGTTCGCCTACGGCGCTGCCGACGGCCACGGCGGGGCCGCGACGGCGACGGTGACGGTCACCGTCGTCGCAGTCAACGACCCGCCGATCGCGCAGAACGACTCCGCCGGGACCGACGAGGACACGCCGGTCGAGATCGACGTCCTGGGCAACGATGGCGATCCCGACGGCGATGACATCGACATCCAATCCGTCACGCAACCGGGAAGCGGCTCAGCCGCTCACGACGGCTCCGAGGTCACCTACACCCCGTCCCCCAACTTCTTCGGGACGGACACGTTCACCTACACGATCACCGACGGAAACGGTGGCACATCGACGGCGACAGTGACCGTCACCGTCGTCGCAGTCAACGACCCGCCGATCGCCAGGGACGACCAATCGGACGGAGAGGAGGACGCGCCGATCGCGATCGACGTGCTCCGAAACGACTCCGATCCGGACGGCGACCCGCTGTTCGTGGAGGCCGTGACGCAGCCGGCGAACGGAGCGGTCGTCAACAACGGAACCGACGTGGTCTACACCTCCGATCCCGACTTCTACGGCGTCGATTCCTTCACCTACACCGTCTCCGACGGACACGGAGGCATCGACACCGCGACCGTTACGATCGCCGTCGCGACGGTCAACGACCCGCCGGCCGCCCAGGACGACTCCGCCGCCACCGAGGAGGACGTCCCGGTGACGATCGACGTCCTCGCCAACGACTCCGATCCGGACGGCGACGGCCTGCTCGTCCAGTCCGTCACCCAACCGCCGCACGGGACGGTCGTCAACAACGGATTCAACCTCACCTACGCCCCCGGGCCTGACTTCAACGGCTCCGATTCCTTCACCTACACCGTCTCCGACGGACACGGAGGCATCGACACCGCGACCGTTACGATCGCCGTCGCGACGGTCAACGACCCGCCGGCCGCCCAGGACGACTCCGCCGCCACCGAGGAGGACGTCCCGGTGACGATCGACGTCCTCGCCAACGACTCCGACCCGGACGGCGACGGCCTGACCGTCCAATCGGTGGCCCAGCCGCCGCATGGGGCGGTCGTCAATGACGGCGCCGACGTCACCTACACGCCCGATCCCGACTTCCATGGAGTCGATTCCTTCACCTACCTCGTCTCCGACGGGCGCGGCGGAGCCGATACCGCGACCGTCGAGGTCACCGTCGCGAAGGTCAATGACCCGCCGGTCGCGCAGAACGACTCTGCCGCCACCGACGAGGACGTCCCGGTGACGATCGACGTTCTCGCCAACGACTCTGACCCGGACGGCGATCGCTTGGTCGTCCAGTCGGCGGCCCAGCCGGCCCATGGAGCGGTCGCCGTCAACGGGACCGACGTGACCTACACCCCGGATCCGGGATTCCACGGTCCCGATTCGTTCAACTACACGGTGTCCGACGGGTCCGGCGGCACCGCAGCGGCGACCGTCACGATCACCGTGGCGACGGTCAACGGACCTCCGGAGGCGAAGGACGACGGGGCGACAACGACGGAGGGCTCTCCCGTGACGATCCCCATTCTCGGGAACGATTCCGACCCGGACGGCGACGGCCTCGGGGTGGAATCCGTCACACAGCCGGCCCACGGAGCGGTCGTCCCGAGTGGAGCAAGCGTGGTGTACACCCCGTCTCCCAACTTCTTCGGGACGGACACGTTCACGTACACGACCACCGACGGACACGGCGGGACGGACACGGCCACGGTCACCGTGTCGGTCCTGCCCGTCAACGATCCGCCGGAGGCCCAGGATGACAGCGCGTCGACGAGCGAGGACACGGCGGTGAACGTCCTCGTGCTCCTCAACGACTCCGATCCGGACGGCGACGGTCTGGCCGTCCAGTCGGTGACGCAGCCGGCCCACGGCTCGGTCGCCAACAACGGCGTCGACGTCGCCTACACCCCCGATCCAGGCTTCCACGGCGTCGAGTCCTTCGCCTACACCGTCTCCGACGGAAACGGTGGGACGGACACGGCGACGGTGATCGTCTCCGTCTCCGCGAGGAACAGCCCGCCGATCGCCCAGAACGACAGCGCGACCACCGATGAGGAGACCCTGGTGACGATCCCGATCCTTGCCAACGACGCCGATCCGGACGGCGACTTCCTACTGGTCGAGTCGTTCAGCCAGCCGGCCCACGGCTCCGTGTTGAATGCCAGGACGGGCGTCTCCTACATCCCGGACCCCGGTTTCCATGGAATCGACACGTTTACTTACACGGTGTCCGACGGGAACGGCGGGACGGCGAAGGCGGCGGTGACCGTCTCCGTCGCCGCGGTCAACGACCCGCCGATCGCGCTCGACGACACCGCCGTCACGGACGAAGGGATCCCGGTGACGATCGCCGTGTTGCTGAACGACTCCGATTCGGACGGTGACACGATCGGCGTCGAATCGGTGACCCAGGCGGACAGCGGAACGGTCTCGAACAACGGCGTCGAGGTGACGTACACGCCCGCGCCGGGCTTCAGCGGCGTCGACTCGTTCCTCTATACCATCTCCGACGGGAGGGGCGGAACCGACGCCGCGACCGTCTTCGTCGCGATCGCCGCGGTGAACGATCCGCCGGTCGCACAGGACGACAGCGCGACCACGAGGCGCGATTCGCCCGTCAGAATCGCCGTCATGGAGAACGACGCCGATCCGGACGGCGACCTGCTGAGCATCGTCTCAGTGACCCAGCCGCTCAACGGCACGGTGGTGAGCGCGGGAATCGATGTCACGTACACGCCGAACGAGGGATTCACCGGGACCGACACGTTCACCTATACCATCGCGGACGTTCGGAGGGACACGGACTCCGCCACGGTGACCGTCGGCGTCGCCGGCGACGCCGGTGCCGGTGGTGCGGCCAACGAGGTGGCATGCGACGGGAAGGTCATCATCAGCGAGATCGCCTGGGCCGGGACGGCGGCCGATCCGAGGGACGAGTGGATCGAACTGCGAAATCTCGGGGCCACCGCGGTCGACCTCGATGGGTGGGAGCTTCGATGGCGTCGAACCCATCCTTCTACGCCGGAGGAGCAGGTCTGGAAGGTCGTCAAGCTGTCCGGTGTCCTCCAAGCCTCGCCGATGACGGCCTGCGACGAGGCCCTCGAGATCGAGTCGGCGGCCCGGTTCGCTCGGGAGAGCGCCGGGGATCCGGTGTGGATCCTCTCGACCGAGGTCAGCGCTGCGGAAAGCGGATTCTACGTCCTCGAGCGGAGGCGCGACAACACGATCAGCGACGCGCGGGCCGATCTGCTCTACGACACATCGCGGACGCTCGCCCTCGAACTCTCCGATTCCGGTGAGGTCATCATGCTCGTCAACGCCAGCGGAGAGGTCGTCGACACCGCGAACGCATCGAACCTGGGTCGGAACGGCTGGGCCGCGGGAAGCGCGACCACCTACGGCACGATGGAGCGGATCGACCCGCTCGCCGCCGATACCGCGAGAAACTGGCACACGAACGCGGGAATCGTCACCCACGGCGAAGACGCGAAGGGCCACCTTCTCCGTGCCACGCCCGGAGGACCGAACTCGCCGGTTTTCGAGTCCCTCGCCGCGTACGCGGAGATCGAGGCCGCCACGATCCGCGCCGGCGCGACGCTGAGCGTCGACTTCCAGCTACCGAGGCAGGACCGTCGGACGACCGGCTGGCCTTGGATCTCCGTGACGAGGCCGGGCTTCGTGAGCGGAGCCGGCGCCGGAGGAAGCGCCGATCTCGCCGGATACTCGTTCTCCGGACGGTACGAGGGCGAAGATCGGTACGTCCTCGACATCGGCACGCGGAACCTCCCGCCGGGCACGTACGTCTTCTGGATCACCTACGGACAGGGGAAGGCCATGCTCGTCCCGGTTCTCGTGACCCGGTAGGACCCCGACGAAGAACGTGAAACGGGAAAAAGGCGGCGGCCTCGCACGAGGCCGCCGCTGCCCTGGATGAGTCGATCTCGCCCCATTCTAGAGGTCGAATTGGCCCTTCAGCATCCCTACCAACGCTTCTTTCTCCTCCGACGCTTCGCTGAACAGGCCGATCCGGATCGAGATCTTCTGACCGTTCCCCCACGGCCACCAGGCGCAGAAGAGGAACGCCGACCTCTCCGGGTCGGAGAGCAATAGAAGTTGACCGGACATCAGGCCGCCAAGCATTCCGACGATCTCCCGGACGGCGTCCGGTGCTTCTTCGACGTTCGACGAGTCCCACTTGCACACGAGGTGCTCCTCGAGGACACCGAGCACTTCTGCCTTCCGATCGATCGGGAACTCGGCGAGGACCGTCTTGAACCGGCCGTCCCATTGCCATTCGAAGATTCCGCGAAACGCCGTCGCCAATCCCCGCGCCTTGCCCTCGATAGCCTCAGCCTCGGTCAGTTCTCCCTGCATCCCTTGCCCTCCGCAAATTCAGGCTGCACGCTGATGATCCTGGCTCGAGCATGTCTTCCTCTTCAGGAGGATAGTATCCAGATTGTTACATGAAAGCGTCCACCGCCGCTGGATCGATGTGCTAGATTCTAGCGCTGGATTGCAGGACGCGACCCCGGCGCCGCCGGGAGGTGGCAGAGCTTAAGCGAGTTCATCATCCCGTCGTCTGGAACTCCATCTTGCTCGCTTCGCTGACCCGCCGGGAAGCGTCCAAGACCTCAAGCGACACGAGGTTCCCTCGATCATCGTAGTCGAGGATCACGCCCGGCTTGTCCTCATCGCTCTCCGTCACGAGGACGCCGTCCCGCAAGATGACTGTCAGCGTGTCGGTTTGACGATCGTAAGTTGCCTTCATGCCTCGTCCCTCCAGTACTTCTCTATCTTGCTCGTCCGGTAGGCCGTCACGACCTCCGGCGGCACGCGGTCGATATCGACGAACACGCGG
>CAZGXU010000060.1:0-10343 GCA_964530075.1 uncultured Thermotogae bacterium | reverse complement strand
GGGGAACGTTCACCATGCACTTCGAGCACTACGAGGCCGTCCCGTACGCGATCGCCGAGAGGGTAATCGAGGAAAGGAAGGCGCGCGAGGGGTAGCGAAGCCGCCCGAGTCCGGGCGGCGGGGCTATCCCTCCAACTCCCGAGCCGTCTCCCGGATCCGCCGCCACGCGTCGACGACGTGTCGTTCCTCGGTCCGCGTCTGGCCGACGCACAGACGGAGCGTGTAGCGTCCGTCGAGAACGGTATGAGTCAGGTAGAGCTCGCCGCTTCGGTTGAGGCGCGCGAGGATCTCGCGATTCAGGTCATCCCCGCCGCGGTGCCGGAAGCAGACGAGGTTGAGCGGCGCCGGCGCGGCGAGCTCGAACCGCCGGTCGGCCTCGACCCAGGAGCGGAATCGCTGCGCCAGCTCGACGTGCCGCCGGACGTGGAATCGCAGCCCCTCGACGCCATAGTGGCGGATGACGAACCAGAGCTTGAGGGCGCGAAACCGCCGCCCGAGCGGGACCTGCCAGTCGCGGTAGTCGATCACCGTCCCCGACTCGGTCGCCCGGTTTTTCAGGTACTCGGGGAGGATGCTGAGCGTCCGGACGAGGGCGCTCCGGTCGGCGACGTAGAAGCAGTCGCAGTCGAAGGCCGTGAACATCCACTTGTGCGGGTTGAAGCAGTAGCTGTCGGCGTGCTCGAGGCCGCGGTGGATGTGTCGGAATTCGGGGCAGAGGGCCGCCGTCCCCGACATCGCCGCGTCGACGTGGAGCCAGAGCCCCTCCCGCTCGCAGATCGGCCCGATCTCGGGAACCGGATCGATCGCGTTCGACGACGTCGTCCCGACGGTCGCGCAGACGAAGAACGGGACGAGCCCGGCGTCCCGGTCCCGGCGGATCCGCTCTTCCAGCCGGTCGGGGCGGAGGGCGAACGCCTCGTCCGTCTCGACGAGGCGGAGGTTCTCCCGGCCGATCCCGGCGATCCCCATCCCCTTGATCACCGACGAGTGGGCCTCCGTCGAGGCGTACGCGACGAGCCTTCGATCGAGCCCGCGCTCGTTCGAGGCGTAGCCGGTCGCCCGCTCGCGCGCGGCGAGGATCGCGCAGAGCGTCGCGCTCGACGCGCTGTCCTCGATCGTCCCGCCGCCGGTGCCCGTCGAGCGGAACGCGTCGGGCAGACCGAGCATCCCGACGAGCCAATCGAGGACGTGGGTCTCCAGCTCGGTGCAGGCCGGGCTCGTCGCCCAGAGCATCCCCTGCACGCCGAGTCCGGCCGCCAAGAGCTCACCGAGGATTGCGGGGTAGGACGTGTTCGCCGGGAAGAAGGCGAAGAAGTCCGGCGACTGCCAGTGGGTCAGGCCGGGGAGGAGGACCTCCTCGACGTCGCGGAGCATCGCCTCGAACGGCTCGCCGCGCTCGGGGGGGTCGGACGGGAGCTTCGCGCGGACGGATCCCGGCTCGACCTGCGAGAGGACCGGAAGCTCCTCGACCCGTCGTTCCTGGTAGTCGATCAGCCAGTCGACGACCTCGTGCGCGTGCCGGCGAAACGCCTCGCCGCCCATGTGACGGGACTCCGGCGCCGGTCGGTCGAAAGCCATTAGAGGAACGCCCCGAGCGGTTCGAGATCGACGTGCTCTTCGACCAACGAAGCGATCCGCTCGATCTTGTCGCGGTCGTCGACGGTGAGGAGCGGGCGGATTTTCTCGACCTGAAGCGCGGTCTCATACGTGTCCTTCGGAACGAGGAGGAGCGGGACCCCGAGATCGCCCGCCTTCGCGACGACGCTCGACGGCGGGACGATGTTGTTCGTCAGGACGACGGCGGAGGTCCCTCCGACGTCGAGGACCGCGAGGATCATGTCGCTCCGATCGCCGCTGGAGATGACGAGCTTGTCCGGAGAGCCGATCCGCGGATCGCCCATCGCCGCGTTCACCGACATCGCCCCGACAAGGACGGTCCTGATCCGCCGGCTCAGGCCCTCCTCGCCGGCGATGACCCGCGCGAACAGCTTGTCGGCGATGGTGGAGACTGAGAGGGTGGAGAGGTCGGCGATGTACGGCAGGACTCCGAAGACGTTGACGCCGATCTTCTCGATCTCCGGAAGGTGGGATCCCCGGAAGTCGTCGAGGTGGACCACCTTGTTGACGACGACGCCGGCGACCGTCGCTTCGTCTCTCGAGACGAAGCGGTGGATGAACGCCAGATCGTCGGACATCTCGTCCTCCCCGCCCCCCGCGACGATCAGCACGGGGGCGCCGGTCTCCTGCGAGATCGTCAGCGGATCGAGGTAGACGGAGGCCCCGTACGAGAGGTCCTTCCCGCACTCGATGAAGACCGCGTCGCGACCTCGACCAATCTGGTCGACCACACCGTTCAACGCTTCGAACACCGAGGCCCGGTCGTACATGTAGCGCAGCTTGGAATGGTCGAACCCGATGCTGATCGACTCGGGCTCCTCGCCCAACTCGAACAGCCGGGTGAGCAGCGCCGCGTCGTAGTCCCAGAGGCGCTTCTTCCGATAGAGGAATCGGTCGCCGAGTGGCTTCGCGTACCCGAACCGCTTGTCGAGGGCCTTCGCAAGCCCGATGATGAGACTCGTCTTTCCCGCGTCTTCCCGAGTCGACGCCACGATCAGCGACTTCACGTCAGCTCACCCCCTTGGGATGCTTGATCAGTATCCTCATATCGACCGTCCTTGTCCCCCGACCGCGGTCGTACACGACGAGCGGGTTGATCTCGATGTCCGCGATCTCGCGGCACCGGTCGATCAGATGGCTCAGCTTGACCACGACGTCCGCGATCGCGTCGATGTCCTTCCGGCTCTCGCCCCGCACGCCGAGGAGGATCGGGTACGACCGGAGATCGGAGATCATCTCGCTCGCCGTGGCCCGCCCGACGGGCGCCGCGCGGAAGGCGACGTCCTTCATCACCTCCACGTAAACGCCGCCGAGCCCGAACATCACGACCGGACCGAACGACGGATCCTGCCTCGCCCCGACGATCGTCTCGACGCCCGGGCGGACCATCTCCGCCACTTCGACCCCGCCGATGACCGCGTCCGGCACGTGCGCGCGAGCGCTCCGGAGGATCGCCTGGTAGGCGTCGACGACCTCGTCCTCGTTCTCCAGGTCCAGCGCCACGCCCCCCGCATCGCTCTTGTGGACGATGTCCTTCGAGACGATCTTCATCGCGACGGGGTATCCGATCTCACCCGCGGCGCGCACCGTCTCGTCGAGGTTGCGCGCCAGGGTCGATCGCGGCACGTCCAGGCCGAGATGGGCGGCGACCTGCGCCGCCTCGGGGGCGAGGAGGAACGTCCGCCCGTCGGCGCGGGCCGCATCGAGAACCCGCCGGATCTCCGCGATCGGCAGGTCGACCGCCTCGGGCGGCTCCGCGCGGGCGCGCTGCCGCCGCCGCGCCCGGTAGAGGGCCCCGAGCGCCGAGACGGCCTCGTAGACGTCGCCGAAGACCGGAATCCCCTCCCCTCTCAGGTCGCGGATCACCGCCTCGATCTCTCCCCCCCCGAAGAGCGAGAAGACGATCGGCTTGCGCTCGCGGTACCGTGCGTAGACCTCCCGCAGCAGGTCTGCGAACCGGCTCGTGTCGAAGAGCGCCGTCTCGCAGTAGAGGGCGATCGCGGCGTGCATCCGGTCCTCGGCCAACACCGCGTCGAGCGCCCGCTCGTAGTCCTCCGCCGTCGCCTGTCCGGTCAGGTCGACCGGGTTCTTCGACGATCCGAAGTCGGGCATCGCGCCGGAGAACGTCTCGGCCAAGACGGGCTGATCGTCGTACAGGACCACCCCGTACTTCTCGCAGGCGTCGGTCGCCATCACCCCGATCCCGCCGCCGTTGGTCACGATGACCGTCTCGTCGCCGGGCGGAAGGGGCGCCGACGCCAGGTAGCGAACCCAGCTGAACCCTTCCTGAACGCTCTCCGCCCGGAGGACGCCGGACTGTCGCATCACGCTGTCGAACACCTCGTCCGCCCCGGCCAACGACCCGGTGTGCGACGCAGCGGCCATCGACCCGCGCTTCGACCGCCCCGCCTTGATCACCACGACGGGCTTCCGGCGGGTCACGTCGGCGAGGATCCCCTGCAATCGATCGCCGTCCTTGACCCCTTCGATGTACATCAGGACCGCGCGCGTACGGTCGTCGGAGGCGAGGTACTCGATCAGGTCGGCCTCGTCGATGTCCGCCTTGTTGCCGACCGAGACGAGGGCCGAGAGGCCGACCGATTCGGTCGCCGTCTTCCCGATCATCGCGATCCCCAGAGCGCCGCTCTGCGTGACGATCGCGACCGATCCGGGCTCGATCCCCCCGGGGCCGAACGTCGCATCGAGCGACCCCGCCGCGGAGTAGATGCCGAAGATGTTCGGTCCGAGGACCCGCATCCCGTGCTCGCGCGCGAGCCGGACGATCCGCCTCTCGGCCTCGAGGTTGCCGACCTCCGAGAAGCCCGACGTGATGACCACGAGGTGCTTGACTCCGTGGGCCCCGCATGCCTCCACCGCATCGATCACCCCCTCGGCGGGGATCGCGATCACCGCGACGTCGACCTCGCCTTCGACCTCGGCCAGCGCTGGGTAGACGCGCAATCCGAGGATCTCCCCTCCCCGGGGATTGATGGGGAAGACGCCCCCTCGGTAGCCGGATCGGACGACGTTCTCGACGATCCGGTACCCGATCTTCCCCGGGTTCGCCGATGCGCCGATCACGGCGATCGCGCGCGGCTCGAACAGCGACCTCATCTCCATCGGCACACCCCGCATCTCAATCGAACAGCATCTTCAGCTCGTAGACGCCCGCGTCGCGACGCTTCTCGATCGCGAAGCCGGACCGCTCGAACAGATGCATCATCGCCTCGTTCTCGGTCAGGACTTCCGCGGTGAACCCGAGGAGCCCCTCCCGCTTCGCCAACAGCGTCAGGTAGTCGAGCAGCTCCGTGCCGATTCCGCGGTCTTGGTCCTCGTCTCGGACGACGAGCGCCACGTCGGCTGTGTGGGTCTCCGGATCGATCCCGTACTGACCGACGCCGACGACGATCTCCCTTCCTTCCTCCTCGATCACGGCCAGGACGACCATCTCGGCGGTGTAGTCGATCACCACGAACTCCTGCAGCCGCTCGTGCGGCATGTCCTTCCTCGCGGAGAGGAACCGCCGGTAGATCGACCGGTCCGACAGGGAGTAGAAGAAGTCCTTCAGCGCCGGCTCGTCGCTGATCCGCACCGGCCGGAGGAGGATCTCCACCCCGCTTCGCGTCGTCCGGTACGTCTCCAGCGCCTCCGGGTACTCCCCCCGTTTCCCCGGCACGTACGCCTGATCCCGGTAGATCAGGTTCCGCCCCTTCGCTTCGCGGAGGAGCCACGGGCGGAACGTCGGATGCGCGACCGAGATCAGCTCCATCGCCCGCTCCCGCATGTTCTTCCCGTGGAGGTACGCGATCCCGTATTCGGTCACGACGTAATGGACGTCCCCGCGCGTCAGGGTGACGCCGTCCCCCTCGGCCAGCGCGGGGACGATCCGCGACACCTCGCCGTCGCGCGCCGTCGATTGGATCACCAAGATCGACTTCCCCGCAGGGGCGAGGACCGCGCCGCGCATGAAATCGGCCTGCCCGCCGATCCCGCTGTAGAAGGTGTCGCCGAGGGACTCCGCCGTCGCCTGTCCGGTCAGGTCGATCCGGAGGGCCGTGTTGATCGCGGTCATCTTGCGGATCTGCGCGATCACGGCCGGATCGTTCGTGTAGTCGACGCCGCGGAACTCGATCGCCGGATTGTCCCGGAGGAACTCGTACGTGTCGCGCCGCCCCATCGAGAACGCCGCGACCGTCTTGTGCCGGTCGATCGACTTGCACGTGTTGTCGACCACCCCGTGCCGCATCAGGTCCACGATCCCGTCGCTCAACAGCTCGGTGTGCACGCCGAGATGCTCCTTCGTCCGCAGGTTGGAGAGGATCGCGTTCGGGATCCTCCCGTAGCCGACCTGGATCGTCGCGCCGTCCTCGACCAACCGAGCGACGTAGCTCCCGATCCGATCGGCCACCTCATCGGGAACGTCCGCCGAATACTCGAGGAGCGGCTCGTCGTGGTGGACGGCGAAGTCGACGTTGTCGAGGTGGATGAAGCTGTCCCCGTGCGTTCGCGGCATGCGGGCGTTCATCTGGCAGATCACGGTCCGCGCGCTGTCGACCGCCGCCCGGACGATGTCGACGCTGATCCCGAGGCTGAGGAAGCCGTGTTCGTCCGGCGTGGATGTCTGGACGAGCGCGACGTCGATCGGGATCACGCGCCGGTGGAGCAACCGGGGAACCTGAGAGAGGAAGATCGCCGTGTAGTCTGCCGTCCCTTCGTTGACCGCCGCTCTCGTGCTCTCTCCGATGAAGAACGAGTTCAGGCGGAAGTTCCGCTTGAGCTCCTCCTTGAGGTAGGGGGCGACGCCGAGGGTCCAAACGTGCAACACCTCCGCGTCGAAGAAGGCCTTCGGGTGGGCCTCGGTGTAGCGGACCAGCTCGTCGAGCAGATACTGCGGCTGACCGCACCCCGTTCCGATGAAGATCCGATCGCCGCGATGGATCGCGGAGAAGGCCTCGTCCAGCGGAACGAACACGTCGGGGTAGGCCTCCCGGACCCCCCCGATGTCCCTCCGATCGCCTGTCGCTTCTCCGTTTCGCTTCATCTCCCCAGGAAGCCGCGCAGCGCGGCGGTTCCTCGATCACCCGTCCGGCGGGATAGCTTACCGCAAGGCCGTCCCGAAACCACCCGACGGAGCGGATCCGTCGACGAGGAGCCGCCTCACCCCCCAGGAAGCTTCCGCATGTAGAACGTCCGGCCCTTGTGGTCCGATTCGACGAGTCGGCCCCGCGCGACCAGATCCCGCACGACCGACCACCCCTCGCCGGCCCGTCGGAGCAGCTCGTCGACCGCCTCCTTTCGCAGGGGGTGTACGGACGCAATGGCGAGCAGGGCCTCTTCCACGTTCTCCGAGAGGGCGAATTCGTTCCCTTCGTAGCCGATCAAGAACTCCACCCGATCGACGTGCGCCGTGAAGGACTCGTAGGCGCCGATCATCCGATCCATGCCCGGAACCTCCACCCACCTTTCGGACGGCGGCCGGATCGGAGCCGCGATGTAGGCGATCGCAGGCCTCAGCCGAGCGACAAAGCCGGCCGTCTCGTGGACCTGCTGGTCGTCGTCGTTGACGCCCTTGACCAGCATCGTCTCCGTCACGAGACGTCCCTCGAATCCCTCCGCGAACTCGAGAAGCCCGTCCTGAATCTCGTCGATTCGGAGCGACGGGTGGGGGCGATTCACCCTGTGCCAGGCGCCTTCACCGACCGCGTCGACCTTCACGGAGACCCAATCTGCATCAGCGAGGTCGCGTCGTACGTCGTCCCGCCAGAGGAGGGACGCGTTGCTGATCACGGCGACCCGTTTCCCAGACGGTCGGAGCAGGTCGATCGCCTCCCCAAGATGGACGTCCAGCGTCGGCTCGCCGTCCGGAACGAAGGTCAAGTAGTCGATCGATTCGCCCGCGCGATCCGCCGCGTCGACCCGTCTCTTGACCTTCCGACCGATCTCGTCCGGTCGGTGAAAGGCCTCTCGCTCGGTCGTCATCCTGGTGGTGCGGCCGAGCTGGCAGTACACACAGGAGTAGCTGCAGGTCTTCGGCGGGATGTTGTTGATGCCGAGGCTTCGCCCCAACCGCCGGGACGGGACGGGGCCGAAGACGATGGGCCAATCCGCGTCGTTTCCGGTCACCGATCCTCCTCGACGGCTCACGCGCCGACTACGTCACCGGCTTGCGCCCCAAGCGGGTGAGGACCTTCTCCTCGATCCGGGACGCGATCCCCTCGAACGCCTCCGACACCCCGCCCGTCGGATCGGCGAGGACGACCGGACGCCCGGCGTCGCCCCCTTTTCGCGTCGCCGGATCGATCGGAACGGCGCCGAGGAAGTCGACCGCCTGCCGGAGCGCCTCCCTTCTCCCGCCGCCGATCCCGAACAGCTCGATCTCTCCGCCGCAGTGCGGGCAGACCAAACCGGACATGTTCTCGACGATCCCGATCTTGGGAATCGCGAGCTTCTTGGCAAAGTTGATCGCACGGCGAGCGTCGAGGAGGGCCACCTCCTGCGGCGTCGTTACGACAATCGCCATCTGCGGCGCCGTTCGCTGCGCGATCGTGAGGACCTCGTCGCCGGTTCCCGGAGGCAGGTCAACGACGAGCAGATCGAGGTCGCCCCAGTCCGTTTCACCGAGCAGTTGTTCGAGCGCCTTGGACCGCATCGGTCCGCGCCAGATCACGGGGGCGTCGGGCGGGAGCATCGAGGCGAGCGAGACGACCTTCACGCCGGCGCGCTCGTGAGGCAGGAGACGTTCTCCATCAACGCGCGGAGGCCCTTCGATCCCGGTCATCTGCGGCACGTTCGGCCCGGTGATGTCTGCATCGAGCAGGCCGGTCCGGACCCCCCTTCGCGCGAGCGTGTAGGCGAGATTCACGGCGACGGTCGTCTTCCCGACCCCGCCCTTGCCGCTGAACACAACGATTCGGGTTTCGATCCGGCCTATCGCCTCCTCGATCTGCCGCTCTGCCTGTTCTCGCTGCTTCTTCAGCTCTTCCTGCGAGCCCTTCGTGGACGTCATCTGCGATCTCCCCTTCCTGCGCCCTTGGTCCTGGTAAGCCCCTCTGCCGAACGGTCCCGATTCCCGCGGATCCCACTCCCCGGCGAGCCCCTCTGCGACCGGAAGACGATTCTCCCGATTCCCGCCTCGAGTCCGGCCGCCAGGTCCAGGACGTCGTCGCCCCCCGTCGCCTCGCGTACGACCCGACGAATCTCCCCTCCGATCTCGATCGGGGTCGCGTCGAGCGGCAGCTCCGGGGGGAGGACGGAGGCCACGCGATTCAGGACTTCACGTTGGATCTCCGCGTCCCTGGTCGCGCGTCGCGCCGCATCGAGCGCCTGCCGAAGGAAGCATGGTAGGCAATCCAGATAGGTTCTCATGGTCCTCGTTCGCGTGGTCGATCGGCCGAATCGCGAGCTATTCTCGCACCAGCTTGGCCCCGCATTGAGGGCAGGTCATCCGGTAGCACGGCGTCCCGACCGTGTGGTCTACACGCTGTCCGCAGCTCGGGCAAACGCAGAACCCGGATGGACCGGCCCCAGCTCGGTTCCCACCCATCCGGCCGCGTCCTCCCTGGCGCCCACGTCCTCCGCCGCCTCGTCCCGAACCGCCTCCGGCAGGTCCAGTTCCGTCTCCTCGTGGCATGTTCACCTCCTCGCGTTAAGCGCTCTTCGCAAGCGAGAGATAGACCTTCTTGACGGTGTCCCCGAACCGCTGCGTCCCCCCACCCTGACTGACCGTTTCCAGGGCCCTTTCCGCATCCGTAACGACGGAGCCGAACAGGTGCCGGATGTTGTGGCGAGCGAAGGTGCGCGAGAGCGGGGTCGTCGGCCCGATCAGGGCGACTTCGCCTGCGGCCAATTCGAGCAGGTGATCGAGCGTACCATTGACGAGCGCCATCGACGTGATCAGCGCTACGTCGCACTGCGGAAGAAGGCGCTCGGCCGTCCAATCGGGAAGGACATCGGGAGAGAGGGGTCGCCTCTCGAACACGTACAGCCTCCTCGCCCGCCGACGAACCGCCTGCACGAACGGCTCGAAGTAGCCGACCATTCCGACGGCCGCTCCGTCAACGGGCAGCACGTCGAGGGGGCTCGGGCCGCTTTCTCCTCGGCGGTTGAGGACCGCGTTGAGCGTGGCGATCCCCACCGAAGCGGCGACCGGCCGGGCTTCGGTCGCCCACGTCGCAATCTCCAGCGCCCCCCGACCGATCAGATCCCCCGCCTGGGCCAAATGGGTACAGCAAGCCAGGTCCCCCTCGCTGAGCGTGCCCGAAAGGCCACACCCTCCGTCGTCCAACAGGATCGCCGTGTAGCCAAGCCCGATCCGGACGTCGACCAGCCGGCGATCCGCGAGTCCCGCCTCGGCCTCAGCGAGCAGCTCGTCGACGATCATCCGATCTCTCTCAGCAGGAGGGCAACCGCTTCGTCCATCGCACGTCCGGCAGGGCTTTCCGGATCATCGGCCGGACTCCTCCCGACACGAAGCGCGCGCACGACCCGCTCATCATAGGGGATCCGCCCGAGCAGCGGGAGATCCTCGCGGCGGGCGAAGGCCTCGATCTCCTCGGCCAAGGGCTCGCTCAGGTCCGCCTTGTTGATGACGAGGTAGGCGGGGACGCCGAAGTGCCGCACGACGCCGAGGATCCGTTCCAGATCGTGGAGCCCGGACCGCGATGGCTCGGTCACCAGGACAGCCGCCTGCGTGCCGGTTGTCGAGGCGATCACCGGGCAGCCGATCC
>CAZGXU010000059.1:0-10491 GCA_964530075.1 uncultured Thermotogae bacterium | reverse complement strand
CCGTTCCTCGCCATTCCGAGATCACTGACCAATTGGCGCGGAAGATCTGCAAGGACCTGGGGATCCGCTTCACGAAGCAGCACCGGGCCGAACGGGGTCGCGACCTGCAATCTATCACTAGAATCTAACACATCGATCGGGTGGGATTCCTGGGACGCACGAAATGCCCTGTATGCTGGACTTCGGAGGCGAGCTCCGACGCTACGACGATGCAAATTGGCGGGCCGAGGTGCGCGTTCGACGAGCCTGATCGCACGACTCACCCAGCCACTCTGACTCGTCAGAACCTAGAACCGCAACGCTAGACTCACCCTCACGGCGGGCCCGGGAAGATGGGGTCGATCTTCCGCTCGGGGTCGTTGAAGTCGACGGCGACCTGTCGAAAGGTCAGGCTTCGCCAGCCATCGACCCCGCATTGACTGCCTGCTGGTTGCTTGACCCTGGCTGAGTTCCTAAAGTGGGTCATCCCCCGAACGAGGTGAGATTCGTGAAGCGGTCATCCAAGCGATTGGGGCGCGTTGTGCTCTTCGGTCTCTTCCTTCTCACGGCTGCGTTGCCAATTCTCGGTACGGCACCCGATCCATCGGAATCCGTGGAGATCGTGCGGGATACCTGGGGCATTCCGCACGTGTTCGCGGAGACGGACGAGGGCGCGATGTTCGGCTTGGGCTTCGCCTGCGCGCAGGATCGCATGCTCCAGATGGAGTACAGCCGTCGCATCGTACAGGGGCGCATCGCCGAGATGCTGGGAATCGTGGGAGCACCCGGCAAGACGACGCTGGATTCGGACATCAAGAATCGCGAGATGGGGACCTACGCGTTCCTCGAGACGGTGGTCGATCACTTGGACGCCGACACGCAGCGGTTGCTTCAGGCCTACGCCGACGGGGTGAACGCCTACCTGCAGACTACGGAGCAACTGAATCCGCCCTTCGCGAAGTTCGGCATCCGGCCGGAGCCGTGGAGGCCCGTCGACTGTCTCGCAGTGTGGAACCGCATCGCGGCCTTCTTCAGTCCGGCCTGGACCGGCGAGGCCAAGCTGCTCCACAACTTCGAGAACCTGATGAGAACCGGCCTGTCGGAAGAGGAAGCGATCGCACAACTCATGCCGGAACGGACGATCGACGAGGCGGCAGCCGTGGTCCAGTACGAGGACGCCGACCCCGACTTCCTCGCCGCCCTCGATGCCTACGTCGAGTCCCTCGGCTTCACGAATCCGACTGCCCTGTGGGCGAGCTTCGAGCCGGTGCCGACCTTCAGCCACGCGTGGGTCGTCGGGGGGACCCGGACCACCACGGGAGCGGCGGTCCTCCATTCCGACCCCCAGACCACGGTCCGCAATCCTTCGGTCTGGTACGAGGCGCACGTCGTGGGCAAGACGTTCGATGCCCGCGGCATCGGCGTGGCCGGTTGCCCCGGGTTCCTCATCGGGTGGAACCGGACGGTCGCTTGGGGAGTGACCGCGCTCGGCGCCGACCTCTCGGACATCTTCCGGCTAGACACGTCGACGCGCGAGCGGAATACCTACGTGTTCGACGATGTGACCTACCCCATCGAGATCCGGCAGGAGACGATCGCGGTTCGTGGCGCGAGACCGGTCTCCATCACCGTCAAGCGGACGGCGCTGGGGCCTGTCGTGACCGACCTGGTGACGGACGCGCTGCCCGGCGAGGAGTACATCCTGCGAACGATCGATCAGTACTACGAAGACCGCCACACGGTCCAGGGCCTCTTTGCGATGATGCGGGCATCCGACGTGGACGAGTTCGCAGCGTCATTGGCGGACTGGATCTCGCCGGGCGTGCACGCGCTGTTCGGCGATGCGGAAGGCAACATCGGATACTGGACCAACGCCGCCATTCCCGTGCGCTCGCCCAGCAGCCCGTTCGGTGGCGCCGCGGCCCAGGATGGCAGCAGGAGCACGGCCGATTGGATCGACGTCATCCCGCACGACCTCCTGCCGCACGTCATCAATCCGTCGGCGGGGGCCCTCTTCTCCGCGAATCACCTCCCGGCGGGCAGCTGGTATCCCCTGTCCCTGGGCATCGGCACCGGCGGCTCCGGCGATTCGCAGCGGTCGTGGCGTCTGCGCGAGCTCCTCAGCGGGGACGAGATCTACGAACCGGAGGACGTCCTTGCCATGCACTTCGACGACGTCAATGCGGCCATCCGCTCGATTCTCCGAGCCGGCTATCACGCGCAGTCGATGGGCCAATCGTTGAGCCCCGAAGCGGCGCAGTGCCTGAGCCTCCTCTCCGACTGGTATGCGGCCGGCGCGCACTGCGATTCACAGGAGCCCTACTTCGCAGCGGCCTACCACATCGCCCGCGGATTCCGCCAGCCACAAGCGGGCGAGCTGTACGATCGGTACGGCGGTGGGGATGGCGGGCTGTGCGCCTTTCTCAAGAACCTGAACGCCACGTTGGACGCGGACGACGAGGCGCTGCTCGACGACGCGGAACTCGCGTACATCGACGCCTCACTCGCCTCCGGATGGACGACGGCCGTGTCGAAATACGGGATCGATCCCGATCGTTGGCGCGAGAACTTCCGCTCGAGCACCGCCACGCTGGCACTGCCGTATGAGGTCAATCTCGAGGGATTCCCGACACTCGATCGGAGCCTCGATCTCGTCAGCGCACCGCTCTTCGATCCCGAGGGAGCGACGATCTGGTCCCAGCGTGGGAATTCGTACTCCCAATGGGTCGACCTCGCGCACGTCGACGATTCCCTGGCTCTCCTGCCCGTGGGCATCTCCGAGGACCCCGAGAGCACGTACTATCTCGGCGAGAAGACGGCGTGGGAGTCCGGCACCTTGCGCGCGGCGCCGCTCGATCGTTCCCTCGTGGAAGGCATGGCAACGTCCAGGATGACGCTCACGTTCCGCCCCGCCTACCCTTCCACTCCCGGGAGGAGCGAACCGGCGTCCTGATCTTCGTAGGAAATCGGCGGACACGTACCCCATTTCGTCGGCTTCCTTCCTGCCTTTCGGGGTCGAAGCGTCCGCCCCGAAGGAGCGGGGTTCTGGTCTTGCAATCCAGCACTAGACCTGATCGGACTCTGCGTCGCGCTGGCCACGACTCCAAGAGACCCGACAACTTCACGAAACCTTCGGGGTCTGATCTTGATTCTTAGCGAAACCTTCGGGGTCTGATCTTGATTCTTAGGGTTTCGGGGCCGGGGGGCTGGCCCTGCAATTCGGCAATGGGATCCAGCCGATCCGAATCGTCCCCCTCATCCCGCCCTCTCCCGCGGAGGGGAGAAGAAGCCCTGAGGGAAAGTCGAAGGGTCGGTCCTGGAATCCAGCGCCAGGATCTGGCCCATCATTCTGCCTGCGTTCAGCAGTACAACTACCGATTCCCCTATCCACATCTTGAACTGACGTTCTCTCCCCTCGCATTCAAGCGCATCTAGGTCGAGAATGAGACCATCGGGCTCGAGCCTACGCAGGAGCCTCCGAAGGAGATGGATGGAATGACCCTCATCCTCTGGACCGTTGTTGCGAAGACGACCGTGGCGCATACGGTCACGTACTTCGCCACGGGCCTCGTCGCCCTCGGCCTGTTCCGCTATTCGAAGAAGCTCGCCGACCCTGATCTCGCTTCGACCATGCGGCAGACGGATGATCCGCTGGTCCGTGCCGGTGTGCTGTTCCAGCCGATCCGCGGAGCCCTCTTCGGTCTCATCTTCTACCTGCTTCGCGACGTCGTCTTCCTTCAGCCAAACGGCTGGCTGATCCTGTGGGCTACCCTCGTCGTGATCGGCATCATTTCGACCTTCGGCCCGGCGAGGGGCTCGATCGAGGGGCTGATCTACACCAAGCACGCGTCCAAAGGGCTGTGGGGTGGAATGATCGAAGTCCTCGCGCAGTCGTTTCTCCTCTCGGCCGTCACTTACTACTGGGTGAATCACCCGGACAAGACGTGGCTCACCTGGACCCTCGTGGGCCTGTTCGCCGTCGCCCTCGCCCTTCCCGCCCTCAGCCTGTTGGCGAGTCAGGGGAGATTGTCCCGCAAGTAGGAGAATTCCGGCGACATCGTACGAAACTGCCCCTTGGGAATCCGGGGGACGCATACCGCAATTCCTTGAGGAGGAACGTGAGACGGGCATGCCTTGATCGGTATCGGAAAATCGGGTTGGCATCGCCTGCTCCTACGGCTGTACGATGGTCGCCGAAGGAGGTCGTCATGCCTCTCAAGCCTCCGAAATACGTCGACACGGTTCGTCGCCTCATCTACTGGCAGTACGCTCAGCTCATCGCGAATGCCGCCGGCTTCGCAGGCAACTACGGCTTCGTGGTCTCGCGCTACAAGAAGCTCGAATCCGGAGAGATGAGTTGGTCCTCGTCCATTCGGGACTACGAGAAGGAGCTGGAGAAGGGAAGGGTGTGTACCTACTGCGGTGTCACCGACGGCTTGAGCACCGACCACATCGTCCCGGTCTCAAGAGCGGGCGTCGATCCGAGGATCTCGGCCCTTCTCGACTCGTCCGACAACTGCGTCTGCGCGTGCAAGTCGTGTAACTCGCGCAAAGGAAACCGCGACATCTTCGAGTGGTACGGCCCCGAGCGCCTCGACGACGTTCCGAAGCTGGCTCTCTCCAAGTTCCTCAAGTTGGCGTATCGGATCCACGAGATGCAGGGCACGCTCGACCTGAAGGATCCGAACATGGACGGCGTCCTGGACATCTATGACCTGGGCGTGGTGATCACCCATCTCATAGCGAAGATGTCCGAGAAGGCGCAACAGGAGGAGGCCCCTCCACCTCCCAGAAAGCGGTCCACAGACTAGCCGATGGCAATCCAGCATGGCTAAAGAACGGGAGCCAACAGACTCCGCCTGCTGCCAGGCGATTCCGAGGACGCAGAATTCAATCGCCTGCGGAATTGAGCGAGGTCACACCTTGCCTGTTGCGTTCCCTTCCCAGCGATGTGACTCCTGAGCTGCCCTACGAAAGCAAATCGCGCTTGATTTGCTCGAACTCGTCCTTGGTAATCTCGCCGCGGGCGTACCGGCCCTTCAGATGGTCGAGCGGGGTCTTCGCGTGATACGTCCCGCCGTCGCTTCGATCGGTCAACCGATGGACCGCCCACACGATCAACGCGATGACGCTGCCGAAGAACAGGAAGCCGCCGAGCAGCATAGGCCACCCGCTGGGATAGTAGTATCCGTACCACATGTCGATCCCCCCTTTCCCGTGGGGTCGACCGAGGGTCGTCCTCGAACGTGGGGACCTCGTGACGCACTTGTAGCAGCGGTATGTCAATCGTCGCCGAGACGGACCTGCAACGGCCGAGGGCGATTCTCGTGAATGATCCGGAGGTGCGAACGTGAACGTTACCGACTGCAAGAAGGTTCGGTACGGCGATCTGTTGCCGCACGAGTTCGAAGTACGCTTGCGAGAGCGGCCGGTCGGGTATCTGCCCCTCGGCACCCTCGAGTGGCACGGCCCGCACAATCCACTGGGCGCTGACTTTATCCAGGCAAGCGCGATCCTTGAACGAGCCGCCGAGCGCTTCGGCGGCATCGTGTTTCCTCCGCTCTGGCTCGGGCCGGACGAGATCACGATGGACGACGGCCGTCCGCTCGTGGGGATGGACAACTACGTCGTGCCGCCGCGGCAGCTTCCCGGAAGCTTGTACTGGGTCCCGCAGGGGCTGTTCGTGCTCTGGATGGAGGCCATTCTCGGCCAAGCACAGCGGGTCGGCTTCCGTTGCCTGGTCGTCGAGGGACACGGGCCGTCGCGGGATACGTGCGGGCGCGCAGCGAAACGATGGGAGAGGCAGTACGGAATCCGCGTTCTCTCCGCCGCGGACTTCCCCGGAGCGTGGGCGACGCAGACGGACCACGCGGGGCGCAATGAGACGTCCATCCTGATGGCGGTTCGCCCCGAGTCCGTCGACCTAGCTCGCCTGCCCTGGAGCCGCGCGGAAGAGCCGCTCGGCGTCCTCGGCGAGGATCCTCGCGACAGCACGGCCGCGGAGGGAGAGGAACGGATCGAGCGGACGCTCCGACTCATCGGCGCCAAGCTCGACGAACTCGGTGTATAGCGGAGCACATCGGAAGGGGCATCGGAAGGGGTCACATCGGACGGATGGGGGCACAGCTCGTCTTTTGCCCCTTGGGGAACCTCGCGAGCGTACCACACCGCTCCTCAGGGAGTAGCTAGCAGAATCCGGCGCCGCGATAGGAACTCGGCTGGGGTCCTTCAAGAAACAGGGTGTAACCCTTTCTGGGTCCTTTCTGGATGCGAGACAGGATCCGATGCTACGGGCATCGACGGACTAGGGAGCGCAAGGCCCGATTCCTGCGGTGAGGAGGATCTGCGGGCTCGGGTGGGTAGAATGGCGTCATGTCCGCGAGCGAGATCGGCGTCCTCTTCGCAGTCGGTTTCGCCGTCTTCTTCGTTTTGATCTGGTGCTTCGTCCTATGGGTCGTCTCGCTGGTGAGCGGGTGGCGGCGGCTGGCCAGCCGGTTCGGCGACACGTCCATGTTCAGCGGGGACGTCACGGCATTCGGTTCGGCGCGAATCGGCCTTGCCAACTACAGTGCTACGCTGATCGTTGGAGCAAGCGACGAAGGACTCTATGTCGTACCGATGCGGATCTTCCGCCCTTTTCATCGGCCACTGTTCATCCCATGGACGGAGACCGAAGCGGAATCGCGAGGTGGAGCGCACTTGCCCCGCGTGCGGCTGACGTTCCCGACTGTGCCCGGAACGTCGATCCTCCTGTACGGACGTTCTGCGCAACGATGCATGCCATACCTACGTCGTCGCTTCGGCTTCGACGATTGATCGGCGGGACAGGGGGCAGAGCTTCCGTCTCGTATCTCGATTGAGCGAATCCCTGGAATGGAGAAGAAGCGGTGGGGCAAGGTCCGGCAATCCAGCATTGGGTTCCATCGCAGTGGCGCGCCGGAGGCAATGCTGCATCCGATGCCGAGCTCTGAGAAGAGGACCCGACGCATTCGGTGCGAGGATCCGGCGCCATCCGCAAGTCCTGAGCCGTGCGATGCTTGGCCGCCCTACGTCGGGCCGAACTGACGCGAGAGGAGGAAGAGCCGCGCGGCCTCCTCGATCTTGATCGCCGTCTCCAACGCCGCTGCCAGCGTCGCCCCGACGCCGACGGCACCGTGCTTCGCGATGAGGCTCCCCCGACCGTCGCCGAGGGCGTCGACCACCGCGTTCGCCAGCTCCCACGTTCCGGGCGGACGATGCGCCGAAACCGGAAGGGCGTCGCCGAACAGGATCTTCCCTTCTTCGTGGAGGACCGGCAGCGTCGCAAGGGCGATCGCCGCGGCGGTGGCGATCGGTGAGTGGGTGTGGACGATCGCGTGCACGTCGCTGCGACGTGCGTAGATCGCGACGTGCATCCGCCATTCGGACGACGGCTCGCCCCAGCCCGACAATCGCTTCCCGTTCCTGTCGATCTCGATCACGTGATCGACGCCGAGTTCGGCGTAGGGAACGCCGCTCGCGGTGATCAACGCGCAATCGCCGAATCGCAGAGAGACGTTGCCCGAGCTGCCCGTCGCCAGTCCGGCCGCGGCCATCGCGATCGCGGTCGAGCGCACCGCCTCTCTCGTCTCCGCCAGCCGTTCGTTCAACCGCCCGCCTTTCATCGGCTCGGCCCACGTCCCCGGAAGTCAACCGGCGGGCGATGGACGCCCGTCTCCGTGACGATCGCCGTGATCAGCTCCGCCGGCGTGACGTCGAACGCCGGGTTCCAGGCCGTGGCTCCTTCCGGCGCGAGGCGGACACCGCACAGGGCGAGGACCTCCTCCTCGGCCCGCTCCTCGACCGGGATCGAGGCTCCGGAAGGCGTCGCTGGATCGATCGTCGACGTCGGGGAGACGATGTACATCGGGATCCCGTGGTGCTTCGCCGCCACCGCGAGCGAGTATGTCCCGATCTTGTTGGCGGTGTCGCCGTTGGCGGCGATCCGGTCGGCGCCGGCCAGGATCGCGTCGACGGCGCCACGCGACATCAGATAGGCGGCGGCACCGTCGGAGAGGAGCTTGAACGGGATCCTGTCCCGCAGGAGCTCCCACGCGGTCAGTCGAGCTCCCTGAAGCCGCGGCCGCGTCTCGCAAGCATAGACGAGCTCCAGCCTCCCCGCCTCGTGCGCAGCCCGGAGCACGCCGTAGGCCGTCCCGTAGCCGCCGGTCGCCAGCGCGCCGGTATTGCAGATCGTCAGGACGCGCGCTTTCTCAGGAAGGAGGACGGCTCCGTTTCGGCCGATCCGCCGGTTCGCCTCGATGCCCTCGGCGTGGATCCGACGCGCCTCCGCCAGGAGAGCCTTCCGGACCTCCTCCGGCGAGCGTCCGGCGAGCCGCCCGAAGACCCCGAACATCCGATCGACGGCCCAATCGAGATTCACCGCGGTCGGCCGCGTCGAACGGAGAAGCCGGGCGGCACGTTCGATGCTCTCGCTCGTCACGGTGGAGCCAGCGCTGTCGGCCGCCAGTACCATTCCGTACGCGGCCGCGATCCCGATGGCCGGCGCGCCGCGAACCTTCATCGTGCGGATCGCTTCGGCCAGCTCCTCGATCGTCGTGAGGCGGAGAACGGCCGTCCGCTCCGGGAGTCGGTTCTGGTCCAGCAGGTCGATGCCGCGATCGCGGTAGACGAGCGGGGCGAGTTCGCCTTCGAAGACCGGAGCGGGTCGATCGATCATGACGCCCCGATGATAGCTCCTTTCGGGGCGGCCGCCCCTCGCGAGTCGTAGACCCTGGGCGTGGATTCCGGGAACGTATACCGCAATTCCTCAGGGAGTCATGTAAGCCGAGAGCGAAGCCGAGTCACACCTTTCCTTTTGCGTTCCCTTCCCGGCCGTGCGACTCCTGAGCCGCCCTACGAGAGCAAATCGCGCTTGACCTGCTCGAACTCTTCCTTGGTGATCTCGCCGCGGGCGTAGCGCTCCTTCAAGTGGTCGAGCGGGGTCTTCGCATGATACGTGACGCTGTCCCTCCGATCGGTGATCCGATGGACCGACCACACGATCAACGCGATGATGCCGCCGAACAACAGCAATCCGCCAAAAAACATCAGCCCTCCGCCCGCGTAGTAGGTCATATGCCACATGTCAATCCCCCCTTCCATCGGGGTTGATCGAGGATCGCTCTCGAACATAGTGACTCCGTGACGCGCCGATGTCAATCGCGTGTCGATGAACTGAGACCCAGGCGGCCTTGGTCCTACGGCGCGATCTCGAGCGCGAGCTCAGCCATCGCGGTGAAGCCCCGTTCCCGCTGCTCAGCGGTCGCCCGTTCGCCGGTGGCGAGGTCGTCACTGACGGTCAGAATCGAGAGGGCGTCGGCATCGAACTTCGCCGCGAGGGTGTAGAGCGCGGCCGTTTCCATCTCGACCGCGAGCACGCCGTGCGCGGCCCACTTCTTCCACCAGTCGGGGTCGTCGTCGTAGAACGTGTCGGAGGTCAGGATCCCCCCGACGTGGACGTCCATCCCGCGCTCGGTGGCGGCTCGGTACGCTTCGAGCAGGAGCGGGAAACTGGCCGTCGGCGCGAAGTCCCTCCCCTCGAACCGGAGCTGGTTGATCCGCGAATCGGTCGACGCGGCCATGGCGAGGACGACGTCGCCGGCCTTCAGGTCCGGCTGGAGCGCGCCGCACGTGCCGACCCGGATCAGCGCCCTGACCCCGTACTCAGAGATCAGCTCGTTCACGTAGACCGAGATCGACGGGACGCCCATCCCGGTTCCCATGACCGAAACCCGCTTACCGGCGTATCTCCCCGTGTAGCCGAGCATCCCGCGGACCTCGCTGAAGCGGACGGCCTCGTCCAGTAGGGTCTCCGCGATGAACCGCGCTCGCCGGGGGTCGCCGGGCAGGAGGATCGTCGGGGCGATCTCCCCCGGCTCCGCGCCGATGTGAATGCTCATGGGACTCCTCCTCGGACGTGGTCGTACGTCGTCCCATCCTACCACAGGCGCGCGAGTTCTACTCAGCCTACGGACTGCGCGATCGGGCTCCGTAGCTTTGGATCGCCGTTCGAGTGGAGCGGCTCCCAAGTCGCGCACGGCGTCACCGGAATCGTCAGCGACGAGGGTCATCGACTCCGTCAGGAGGGCCGGAGGAGCGTAGAGATGGGTTGCGGATTCGGCCCTCGTCCGTCACACTCGCTTCCTTTCGAGGGAGGCCCGATGGATTTCGTGAATCCTCCGTACGTCTTTGTGTTGATGGACGGGATTCTCGGCCCACGGTTGTTCGGCGCGTCCTACCGCCGGTACGCCGAGACGATCGAACTGCGTGGAGACGAGGATGTTCTCGAGTTCGGTTGTGGGAGCGGTGGGGTCGCCGAGCGGCTGGCGCCCCGCCTGCCGAAAGGCTCGTTGACGTGCGTCGACATCTCTCCTCCGATGGTGGAGATTGCGGCACGGAGATTGAAGAAGTACAGCAACGCCCGATGTCTCGTCGGGCGGATCGAGAACCTCGCTCTTCCCGAGAGCGGCTTTGACCTCGTCGTCATCCACA
>CAZGXU010000058.1:0-10719 GCA_964530075.1 uncultured Thermotogae bacterium | reverse complement strand
GGCGAGTTCTTCGCCATGCAGGACGCGATCGAGGGCGCTGCACTCACGCTCTACAACACCGATCCTGCGCTCTGCACAACGTTCTTGACCAACTACACGGCCGATGCGGTCAACCGCGTCGTCTCGGCGTGGTGGGAGTTCGCCGACGATCTCGTCGCCAAGTACACCGACGGGTACAGCAACTACTCGAGCGGAAGCAAGGGGTATCCGGACGAGTGGCTCGAGGCTGTGGGCTTCGGTGCCACGACGATGCTCGAGGACTTCAAGGACATCTGGTACGGAGAGTGGGAGCCGGACGAGTAGTCAAGCGGACCGTGCGGGAGGGGAGCCATCGGTTCTCCCCTCCCCCGGTCTCGATGGAGGAGCCTCAGAAGACGTCGAGTCGAGGGTGCGGCCCGGAGGAGTTGCACTCCCGGCTCGTTACACAGTATGGAGGTGCTCAATGCGAAAGATGAGGGTAGTCGGCCTTACTCTGATAGCTCTCGCCCTGGCGACGACCGCGCTGGCACAGGAGTTCGTCCTGCCCGAGAACTTGCCGGAGCTGAGGGCTCCGATCATCGTCACGACGTGCGGGCAGAGCCCGGGCGCCTTGATGGTCAAGCTGATGTGCGACCAAGTCGGAATCCCCTGCGAGGAGATCGATCTTCTCACGGCTGACGAACTGCTGGCCGAGTGTCCGGGGGACCTGCAGGATTTCGCCGGGGTGTTGTTCGTCACGACAGGGACCAGTCTGAAGGGGATGGGAGCGGCCGGGATCGACGTCGATTCCGAGGTCGCCCGCTGCGTCGCTCTGATCGAAGCGGCAAGAGAGCTGGGGATGGTGATCATCGTCGGTCAGATCGAGGGGCCGAGCCGGCGGGTCGACGAGTACGACGAAGCGTCGATTACGGCGATGACGCCGCTGGCCGATCTGTTGATCACCCGCTCCGACGTCAACGAGGACGGGTATTTCACGGACCTTGCCGAAGAGTTGGAGATCCCGCAGATCTTCATCAACGAGACGCTCGACCTTGAGGTGCTGCTCCCCTTGCTGTTCCCGCCGGCGACGGAGGAACCGCAGACCGGAGGGTAGACCTGGATACGGCGGCGAAGACACGGAACCGTCTTCGGATCCCCCCGGATGCAGTCCGAGGGTTTCCCGAATTCCGGGCGAAGCCGGCGTGAAGACGCCGGCGCGGTCAATCGCCTTTCCACGGAGGAGGTGAGAGCGGAGAGAAGCGGGAGAACGTTTGGCTGTCTGTAAAGGCCCAGTTAGCGATCGTTGGAAGCTGAGGAGGTTGAGGCGCATGTCGTGGAGAAGAGTTACGTGGGTCGCGTTCATCGTGGCCGTGCTGGGCGCGGTGGGGGCCTATGCGTGCACGGACATCGTGGCTGGGAAGTTGGCGACGGTCGATGGATCGGTGATCACCTCGCACACGTGTGATGGGTCCTACGATTCACGGTTGATCATCATGCCGGCGGCCGATCATGAGCCCGGTGAGATGGCCGCCGTTTGGAAGGGGATCATTCGCGCCTATCCGGAATTCTCCGGGCGCGGTCCGCTGGTCCAATTGGGTGAGATTCCTGAGGTTGCGCACACCTACAAGATCTTCAAAATCGCGTATCCGTTCGCCAACGAGCATCAGGTGTTGATCGGCGAGACGACGATCGGCAACGCGAACGTCCTCTCGGCCAACCTGGACGAAGCGATCATGTACATCGAACAGCTGGAAATCTTCGGGCTGCAGCGCGGGGCGACCGCACGCGAAGCCATCCAGGTGATGGGACAGCTCGCGGAGGAGTGGGGGTACGCCGATCGCGGGGAGTGCCTGACGGTCTCGGATCCTAATGAAGTCTGGGTGTTCGAGATCTATCCCGTGGGTCCACTGTGGACAAAGGACAGCGGGAAGCCGGGGGCGGTGTGGTGCGCCCAGCGGGTCCCGGACGACCACATCACCTGCGTGCCGAACAAGAGTCGGATTGGCGAGATCGACCCGAACGATACGGACTACTTCATGTTCAGCAGCAACTACATCCAGGCTGGCGTCGACGCTGGGCTCTACGATCCGGCGAGCGGCGAGCCGTTTGTGTGGAAGTACGTGTACGACGATGTCAGAGGACAGGTCGATCAGCGTCTGTGGCGGGTATACAGTGTGCTTGCACCCTCGGGGAACTGGCAGTACAGCGAGGTGGCTCACTATCCGTTCTCGGTGAAGCCGGACAAGAAGGTGTCCATCCAGGATGTCATCGCGCTGTTCCGAGACACGCAGGAGGGGACCCCATACGCCCTGGACGAGAATCCTGCCTGGTACTACTACTACCGCGACGAGTGGGTGAAGAGCGCCTACGCTGGCCCCTGGGCGAGTAGCCAGCTCTACCGCCTGCTCGGGCTTACGTCGTACCGAAACATTGCCAGCAGCGGCTGCTCGTACTTCTTCGCCTCTCAGGCGCGCGACTGGCTGCCGGACGAGATCGGCGGGGTGCTCTGGTTCGGACTCAACAATCCTGCGAGCAGTCCGTGGATTCCTCTCTACGTCGGAGTCGACGAAGTGCCTGAATCGTGGACCACACTCGATCGAAAGGCGTTCAACCGGGACGATGCTTGGTGGGCGTTCAACGAGGCGGACGACCTCTGCAACGAGCGCGCCTATGCCACGTATAGACCCATGCTCGAGGAAGTCCTCTTCCCCATGCAGGAAGAGATGTTCGCCATGCAGGCCCCGATTGAGCAGGCCGCACTGCAGCTCTACAACGTGGATCCGGCGCTGTGCCGCCAGCTCCTCACAAACTACACGTCTTCCCTTATGGTGAGAGCTGAGGAAGCATATTGGGAGCTGATAGACAGACTTCTCTTCTAGTGAGAGGGCTCCTATGCACTCGGGCAAAGGAGAGTAGTGACCCAGTACGGGTTTCCAGCGAACCCTATGGCGACGCAGTCGGAGCAGTTCTCGTACGCCTGGCGCGTCCGTCGTACGAGAACTACAAGCGCGATGGTGGGACACGCCGTTCGGCGTGCCCCACCACCGTTTTGCAGGGTCCGGATAGCCTTCGTGTGTGTCCGGTGCGGGGGACGCGATTGACTGGTGTTCGTAAAGGAGGCGGAGGAAGAACAGACCGGAGGGTTGACCCGGATACGGTATGGAACCGCCCTCGGAACCCCCTGGATGCTCGGGGGTTCCCGGAATACCGGCGTGAAGACGCCGGCGCGGTCAATCGCCTTTCCACGGAGGAGGTGAGAGCCGGGAGAAGCGGGAGAACGTTTGGCTGGCTCTGATGACGCAGTTTGCGATCGTTGAAAGAGGAGGAGGTTGAAGCGTATGTCGTGGCGAAGAGTGACTTGGGTTGTGCTGATTGTGGCCGTGCTGGGCGCGGTGGGGGCCTATGCGTGCACGGACATCGTGGCAGGGAAGTTGGCAACCATCGATGGATCGGTGATCACCTCGCACACCTGTGACGGGCGGTACGATTCCCGCGTCATCATCGTGCCGGCGGCCGATCACGAGCCCGGCGAGATGGCGCCGGTCTACGAGTGGATCGTCTACGGAGACCGCAGGGATTTGGAACTCCTCGGTGAGATCCCTCAGGTCGCGCATACCTACAAGTACTTCAATGTCGCCTATCCGTTCGCCAACGAGTACCAGGTGCTCATCGGCGAGACGACGATCAGCGGGGCGCGGGCGACCGCGAACAGCGATGACGCGATCATGACGATCGAGCAGCTCGAGGTCTTCGCTCTGCAAAGGGCGACGACCGCGCGCGAGGCGATCCAGATCATGGGCGACCTTGCGGTGGAATACGGATACCGTGAGTCCTGCAACCTAGGGGAATGCCTGACGGTGACGGATCCGGACGAGGCGTGGGTCTTCGAGGTCTTCGGGGTCGGTCCGCTGTGGACGCCGGATAGCGAGAAGCCGGGCGCGGTGTGGTGCGCCCAGCGGGTTCCGGACGACCACATCACCTGCGTGCCGAACGTGAGCCGGATCGACCTGATCGACCCGGAGGACACGGACTACTTCATGGTCTGCGACAACTACATCACCACCGCCGTCGAGCTCGGACTGTACGATCCCGACAGTGGTCAGCCGTTCCGATGGAAGTTCGCGTACGGCGGCGTGAGGCCGACGTCGACGAGCTCTCGGCTGTGGAGGGTCTACAGCGTGCTCGCTCCCTCGGGAAACTGGAGCTGGGACCACGCGGCGTACTACCCGTTCTCGGTGAAGCCCGATGAGAAGGTGTCCGTTCAGGACATCATCGCCCTGTACCGCGACACGATGTCCGGAACCGAGTACGACATCATGGCGGATCCGGCGTGGCTCGTCAGCAAGCGGATCACCACGTACGACGAGGCAGGGAACCGGATTCGCACCTACGTCGACGCCCCGAGCGACCTCTGCGGTCCCGAGCCTCTGGGCGACATCTACACGCTGATCGGCGGCGAGATCCGGTCCCAGCGGCTCATCGCGATCGCCCGCTGCTCGTACTTCTTCGTGTCGCAGGCGCGCGATTGGCTCCCGGCCGAGATCGGCGGCGTGCTGTGGTTCGGTCTGAACGACCCGGCGTACAGCCCGTTCATCCCGCTCTACACCGGCGTGGACGAGGTCCCGGAGTCGTGGACGGTTCTCGACCGCGATACCCTGGACCGCGACTCGTCTTGGTGGGCGTTCGGCCTAACCACCAAGCTGGTGAACGCGCAGTACACGAAGTTCAAGCCTGTGCTGGACGAGGAGCTGCTCGGGCCGATGCAGGATGATATCTTCGGCATGCAGGCGGCCATCGAGCAGACCGCGCTGCAGCTGTACCAGACCGATCCGGCGCTGGCGCGCCAGTTCCTCACCGCCTACACCTGTTCACGGATGAATGCTGCGGAGGCGGCGTATTGGGACTTCGTGGACGAGTTGCTGTTCAGCTTCTAGGAGGAAAGGAAAGCACGCAATCGGGTGGTAGGACGCCGGATCGGCGTCCTACCACCGTCTGATTGAGCGGCCTTGGGGGCCCCACTCCGCACTCTGCATCCGCTGGACCGCATGCGGGAAACGGGCGGCCCAGCTCGACCGAGGGAGAAGGGGAACAAGGCCGGGCCGGTGTGCGTGGCACACCGCGTACGGCCGAGGTTCGGGGCGCAGAGCCTCTCCGACGAGGGACGCTCTGCGGGATGAGGTGAGCGGTGTACATTCACGCAGGAATCGTCTTGGGGGTGATGGTGGTTGTGTTCGCCGTCGCCCGTGCGTTCAAGGTTACGACGGAACTATCGATGCTGGCGGCCGCCATCGGAGGCGCGATCGCCCACGGCGCGTGGATCCCGGCTCGGCACATCGTGGACGGAGCGTTCACCTATTTCGACGTCACGCTGATCTTCATCACGGCGACGTTCTTCATGAACCTCCTCCGACACGCGGGCGGCGTGAACTACATCATCCGGGGCATCATCCGTCGCTTTCACCGGCACCGTGCGCTGGCGCTCCTTTTCCTGGCGCTCGTCCTGTTGGTGCCGGGTGCCTTGACCGGAGCCGGGAGCGTGACGGTCTTGGTCATGGGAGCCCTCGTGGCGACCGTGTTGAACTACATGGGAATCAGCAAGGATCGGGTCGCGGCGATCATCTTCCTTTGCGCTGCGATGAGCGCCGCCGCTCCGCCGATCAACCTGTGGGCGATGATGGCGGCGGCGGGATCCAACATGCCCTACGTCGGCTTCTTCCTTCCCCTCGGGGTGGTGACGGTCCTCGGCGCGATCTTCAGCATGTTCTATCTCGGCTGGAAGGGCACGCCGGCCGAACTCGGCAAGATCATGGACGAGCTGCCCGAGCCGACGCGCGGAATGCGGGCCTGGAAGATCGCGCTGCCGTTCGTGGTTCTTCTTGGGTTGATTCTGGCCGGTCGAATCTGGCCCTGGACGATGCCGACCCTCGGACTGCCGTTGATCTTCATGATCGCCGCCGTCGTCACGGTCCTGGTCAGCCCGAAGCGACTGCCGCTGTTCAAGATCGCCCGCGAAACCGTTGAAGGGCTATTGCCGCTGATCGGTGTGATGGTCGTGGTCGGCATCCTCGTGCAGATCATGGCGTTGAGCGGCGCCCGCGGTCTGATCTCCCTCGGCGTGGTGACGCTGCCGTTGGCGGTGATCTTCGCCACGCTGTGGCTGATCCTCCCCTTCTCCGAGGGGCTGGTGCAGTACGCGGCGGCGCCGCTTCTGGGCGTGCCGTTGATCCTCCTGTTCAACATGAAGGGGATCAACCCGATCATCGCCCTCTCGGGCATGGCGGTGATGTTCCCGATCGGCGACATGCTTCCTCCGACGACCGTCGTCGGGCGGGCGACCACGATCACCGTAGGGTTCACCGGATCGTACTACGGGCAGTTCGTCAGGCGTTGTCTCGTTCCGGCGGCCTTCGTCTTGGTCCTGGGAACGCTGTACATTGTCTTCGGCAACGAGCTCTCGTTCCTCGTGGGCGGATGATCGCGACGATGAGAAAGCGAGGTGGCAGCAGATGACCATCATGATCCTGTACTACGTCATCACCGCATTCTTCGGCGCCGTGTTGTTCTGGAACTTCATCAAGAGCAAGGACGTGCAGAAGGCGATCCTCTATCTCGTCATTCTCATGCCGTTCGTGCTCCGCGTTTTCTACCTCAAGTGACGTAGGAACGGAGGGATGCGATGAGAGCCAACAAGGAATGGATCGTTAAGGGGGTCGCGCTCGTAGCGTGGACGGTGATTCTGGTCTTCGCGGGCGTCGCATTCGCGCAGCACCGCCAATACCAGGAGACCGTCGTGCTCGGACCGGGCGTGACCGAGGTGAAGAAGCTGTCCGACTACTACGCCCCGCTCAAGGGCTCCACCAACGACTGCAACATCTACGTGCTGGACAGCGGCACGCCCGGTGGGACGCTCGTTATTCTGGGCGCTCCTCATCCCGAGGAACCGGGAGCGAGCCTCACAGCGGAAGTGCTGGTGGAGAATCTCGTCGTGATTGAAGGGAAGGTCATCGTCGCCATCCACACGAATCGGAGCGCGTCCACGGTGACACGGCCGGGCGATGCCTACCCGCAGTTCTTCACGATCCCTACGGATTGGGGAGAGAAGAAGTTTCGGATGGGCGACCGATGGGCGAACCCCCTCGATTCCTGGCCGGATCCGGAGGTGTACGTCCACTACCCGAGCGGTCAGTTGCTCGCCTACATGGACGTACGCAATCTCAACCGGACGTGGCCGGGGAAAGAGAACGGGAGCCTCTGCGAGCGGACCTGCTACGCGCTCATGGAGCTGATCGAGCAAGAGGGAGCGGATCTCGCCATCGATCTCCACGAGGCGGAGCTCGAGTACCCGATCATCGGCACGATCGTCGCGCATCAGAAGGCCATGAACGTTGCGGCGATGACATCGATGATTCTCACCGCGCGGGAGTTCGACATCGGCATGGAGATCTCGCCCCTCGCGCTGCACGGCCTGTCGCACCGAGAGATCGGCGACTATTCGGACTGCCCGTGTCTTCTCCTCGAGGCCCCGGAACCGTTTCTCGATCGCGTTCGCGGCATCACCGACGAGGCACTCTTGCTGACCGGGAAAGACGCATTCGTCATGAAAGCGGGCGAGCACGGCCTGCTGTACTGGCCGATCGATGAGAACGGATGGCCGATCGATGTTCGCGTCGCCCGGCATGTCCGTACGATCGAGGAGATCAGCGTAGTGTGGACGCAATTTCACCCGGACACTTCGGTCGTCCTCACCGGCCTGCCGACGTACGAGGAGATGGTGGACAACGGCGTCGGGCATTACTTCCTCGATCCGAGTTCGGTACCGGAGGACCGGATCGCCTACGAGTAGAAGGTCCCGCCTACGTGCAGATCGGGCCACCAGGTTGGGCGTGGCTTCTGGAGCCATAGCCAGCGGGACGAGCTCCGGCTCTCGGTCGGATGGTGGCCCAGATCCGGGGGATGCGACCCCGTCTCGTTTCGAATGGGGCCGCTTGCCATACCGCTCACCCCGATTCCCGTGGAAGCGCCGTATCTCAATCGCTCCACGAGGGCGAAACGGGGGGATCGGTACGCCGAAGTCAGCGGTCGCTCCCTGTGCTGATTCTCCGTAGGGTCTGGAATCATCCCAAGGTCCGCCCAGCGGCCGACGCGGGGATCGCGACGCGCTCGCCGACCGCTCCGACCGCGTCAAGCAGCCGTTCCAAGCCGATCTCGCGGAGCGGCGTCACTGGATGCGCGGACGCGGCTTCGATCCGCCTCTCCGGTTCCTGAGCTCGTAGCCGGGAGAACGGCTCCCTTCTCGGCTTCCGCACCCGCCATGCCGAGGAAGGGGGAGATCCCCCCTTGGGTCGATCGACGAGCTCGGCGGCCGGCCTGGCGGGGGCGCGGGATCGCACGCATGCTGCTTCCTCACGCGGTCAGCGAATTCGAACGCGGATGCGCGGTGCTCATCGTCCACACGAAGAACCGGAGCGGAGCAACGACGCCCTCCGAGCGGGTCGGACTCCGGCCGATCCGGGTCGACCACACGCTCATCAAAAGGACCGCGACCGGGGAAGGACGTGGCGGCGGAACGGACCGAGGGAGCCGAGACGGGGCGGTACACTCAAACGCGGCGCCTCGTCGCTTCCCACTTCTTGTCCCATACTTGAACACGGCGTTGCTCGGCGCTACACTGAGCCATCCAAAGCCGGCCCCTTCCGGGCCTTCTCGGGAGGTTGCGTACATGATGAGGATGCTTAGCCACTAAGGGCCTCGTGCCCCTCCGTTCGACAGGCCGGAGCCTCGGCCTGTCGTCGTCCGCAGAACCGACGGTTCTGTAGGCGGCTCGATAGAGCCGCCAGTCGGCCGGTTACTTCCGTCTCAAAGAGCTAGGGAGCAGTCATGCGTACGGTCGCGCTCGAAGTCGAGGGTGTGCGCAAGGTGTTCGTCCGTAAGGATCGCACCGCGCGACGCCGCGGCCTTCGGAAGGTCGGGAGGAAAGAGGAAGTCGTCGCACTGAGAGACATCGACCTGACGGTCGGGCGCGGCGAGGTCTTCGGCGTCCTCGGTCCGAACGGATCGGGCAAGTCGACCTTGATCCGCCTCGTCTCGACGCTCCTTCTTCCCGACGGCGGGACGCTTCGCGTCTTCGGTCACGATGTCGAACGCGATCCGTTCGCCGTCAAGCGGCTGATCAACCGCGTGTCGGTCGACGCCGCGTTCTTCAAGAAGTTCTCGCCGATCGAAAACCTGATGTACGCCGCGCGCCTTTACGGCCTCGAGTCCGGGGAGGCGAAGGCGAAGATGCGCTCGATCATGAAGCGCCTCGGCCTGAAGGAGGAGACGTTCAACAACCCGATGGAGCACATGTCGCGTGGGATGCAGCAGAAGGTGGCCGTGGCGCGGGGATTCCTGACCTCGCCGATCCTCCTCCTCCTCGACGAGCCGACGACCGGCCTCGACCCGCACTCGAAACGGGACGTCCAGGCGTTCGTCCGCGAGATCCGCGAGGCGCACGACGCGACCGTCCTGCTGACGACGCACGACATGGACGAGGCCGATCGGCTCTGCGATCGGATCGCGATCATCGACGAGGGGCGGATCGTCGCCCTCGACACGCCGGAGGGGCTGAAGGGGATGGTCCCGTCGCGGGACGGCGCGCGGCCGACCCTGGAGGACGTGTTCATCGCGCTGACTGGGCGCGGGTTCGCGGAGGCCGAGGCGGAGGAGGTGAGCCCATGAGCACGTTCGTCCGCGAGATGCGCGGCGCGTACGCGTTCGTCGAGCGAAACGTGAACCTGATCAAGCGCTACTGGGGTTGGGAAGTCGTCTGGCTGATCTACTCGCTGACCAACGCCCTCGCGATCACCTACATCGGCAAAGGGATGGGCGCGATCTCCGGCCAGGAGATCGACACCCAGTACGTCGTGACGTACCTCCTCGTCGGCGCGCTGATCTGGCAGTACCTGTCGGTCATCTTCTACGCGATCAGCGAGATGATCGCGTGGGAACGCTGGGAGGGGACGATCGAGTATACGTTCATGGCGCCCGTCTCCCGGCCGACGCACCTCGTCGGAACGACCCTCTTCGCGATCGGCTACGGCGTCGTCCGGACGCTGGCGATCCTGGCGATCGTCGCGGTCTTCTTCCGGCTCGACCTCTCCGGCGCGAACCTGACCGGCGCGGTCTTCATGCTCCTCGCCGGGAGCGTGTCGTTCGTCGGGCTCGGGATCCTCGCCGCGGTGCTGCCGCTCCTCTATCCGGAGCGCGGAGCGCAGATGACGAACGCGGTCGCGGCGATCCTCCTGTTGATCTCGGGCGTCTACTACCCGATCGAGACGCTCCCCGGCTGGCTGCAGAAGATCGCCGCCGTCTCCCCGGCGACGTACGTCATCCAAGGGATGCGCGCCTGCCTGCTCGAAGGGGAGTCGACGGTGAAGCTGTCGCCGACCGTCTTTCTGCTGATCGGGATCGGCGTGCTGATCATTGGGATCGGATTGGTCGTCTTCCGGTACGTCGAGCGGTACGCGAAGCGGATGGGGAGGTTGAAGCGTTCTGGCTGATTCCGCCCATGGCGGAATCAGCACGGACGAAGGTCGCTACAGCGACCTTCGTCTGGGTCGGCGAGCCAGTCAACTCGCGTCCCGCGGTGAATGGTGCGAGTGGGATCAACGACGAAGGGCTCAGCTTCTGCTGAGCCCTTCGTCCCAAGTACGCGCTTTTAAGCGATGCAGTGAAGAACCCCGCCCTTCCGGGCGGGGCTTCTCAGATCAACTTCAGCTGCTC
>CAZGXU010000057.1:0-11090 GCA_964530075.1 uncultured Thermotogae bacterium | reverse complement strand
CTTACGTGAGGCAACGATCCCGTTTCGAGTACTTTTTTGGTGAGGCAATGCGCTCTGTTGACACCGGGAACCGGCCTCACTACGATGCGGACCCGGGGAGGGCGGCGGAATGAGGGCATCGATTCACATCATCGGAGGCGGGATCGCTGGACTGTCCGCCGGTTGCTACGCACGGATGAACGGGTATCGGAGTCGGATTTTCGAGATGCACTCCCTCCCCGGTGGTCTGTGCACCGCGTGGCAGCGGGACGGCTATACGATCGATGGCTGCATCCAATGGCTCGTCGGTTCGTCCCCGAGGAACCGCTTCTACCGGCTGTGGGAGGAGGTCGGCGCGGTTCCGAACCAGTCGATCCATGACCACGACGTCTTCGTCCGGATCGAGGGCGACTCCGGTCAGGTCCTTACGCTCTACACCGATATCGACCGGCTGGCCGCCCACTTGGACGAGCTCGCCCCGGAGGACCGCGATGTCCTCCGCGAGTGGACCCGTGGACTGCGCCGACTCGCTCGACTGGACCTTCCGGTCGAGCGGCCGACAGAGCTGATCGGCCCGATCGGGAGGCTCGGCACGGCGATGAAGTCCCTGCCCCACATCGGCGTCCTCCGCCGCTGGTCCGAAACGACCGTCTGCCAGTTCGCCGAAGACCTCGACAACCCGTTCCTCCGGGAGGCTTTCCCGCTCGCGTTCGAACTTCCGGAGTTCCCGATGGTCGCGATGATGATGACGCTCGCCCGGATGCACAACCGGGCCTCGGGCTACCCGATCGGAGGCTCGCTCCCGTTCGCCCAATCGATCGAGAAACGCTATCTGGAGCTGGGCGGCGAAATCGTGTACGGAGCGCGCGTCGAGGAAATCCTCGTCGAAGAGAACCGAGCCGTCGGGGTCCGCCTCGCCGACGGGTCGGAGCATGGCGCCGACGTCGTCATCTCGGCCGCCGACGGCCACGCGACGATCTTCGACCTTCTCGGTGGCCGCTACTGCGACGAGACGATCCGCGGGTACTACGAGCACCTTCCCATCTTCCCCCCGCTTCTCTTCGTCGGGATCGGGGTGGGACGCACCCTCGGAGGCTTCCCGGACGCAGCCTCGGGGATCAGCTTCCCCCTTCGTGAGCCGATCATCGTCGACGGCCGAAAGCTGACGCGGCTTTCCGTGCATGCGAACACGTTCGACCCTTCGCTCGCCCCGGCGGGAAAGACGGTGCTGAAGGTGATGATCCTCTCGAGCTTCGAGCGGTGGCGGAAGCTCGGTGAGCGGCCCGACGAGTACCGCGCGGAGAAGGAAGCGGTCGCCGCCGAGGTGATCCGCGGGGTCGACCAGCGCTTCCCCGGATTGTCGGAGGACGTTGAGATGGTCGACGTCGCCACGCCGGTGACCTGGCATCGATACACCGGGAACTGGCAGGGAAGCTTCGAGGGCTGGCTCCCCTCGCCAAGGACCCTGACGCTTCGGATGAGCAAGACGCTCCCCGGCCTGTACGACTTCTACATGATCGGGCACTGGGTCCAGCCCGGCGGCGGCCTGCCGCCGGCCGTCATGTCGGCGAGGCACGTCCTCCAGATGATCTGCAAGGAGGACAACCGGCGATTCAAGACGAACGTCCCGACCGCGACACCGAATTGATCCGGGACGCGCTCTGAGAGCGAATGCATATCCCCAGCCGGCGAAGGAAGAGGAATGCCCAGCAAATGAAGAGACCCCCTTTGAGATTCCCCTCTCGCTCGGGGTCGTTGGGACGCTCCTCCTTCCGACCCTCGTGGCGCTCGCAGCGCCGGTCGCGGAATGCACGCTCGCGTCGTCGATCGGATCGAGATGTAGCCGTTTCCAGGGAGTTCATCGAACCGCCTGGCCCCGTTCACCGGCTCTTCACATCCGCGCGGTATCTTAACGATTGAAAAGGAGCGTCGCACCTACAAAGCGCAAGGGCGACTTTCGACATAAGAGGGGTCCTTGGTGGACCCCTCTCTCCTTTTCGTTCCCACAGACCCGGCTCAGAGGAGCACGTCGGTGCCCGCGCTCCTGGACGCGGGGTCCCTCTCGACTCTAGCGCGCCGGCTATTCAGCGATCCGCCCTTCCGAGTCGATCCGAGCGAGCACCGCATCGAAGTCGTCGCCGACTCGATGGACGTAGACCCAGCCCGACACGACGAAGGTTCCGTCGGGCAGCCCGAGGATCGAGAAGCCTCCGTAGACGATCCACGACCGCCACGGCACGGCGTCCCGCACCCAGGAGACCGTCCCCGCGTCATCGAACCTCATCATCGGGAACCCAGGTCCGAATCCGGCGACGAGGTACGATCCCCCGTCGGTCGCGACGACGGAGACGCCGTAGTCGTCCTGATACTGGCTCCCTTCGTGCTTGCTCCAAATCAGATCTCCGGTCTCGGCGTCGGCCTCGGCGAGCCAGAAGTCGAGCGGGGACTCGCTCCCGCTGACCGGCTCCGAGATTCCCACGATCACGACGTCCCCGTCGGACGAGAAGACCGCGTCGTTGCCCCACTGCTTGACGTCGCCGTGGTACAGCGCGCTCCAGATCTCGCTCCCGCCGGAATCGAGGCGGAAAAGACGTGAGTCGCGACGGTTCCCCTCGTAGCTGCCCGGATAGGAGACGCCGGTGAGGACGAACAGATCCCCGTTCTCCGCCTCGAGCGCGGCGACGCCGGTCTCGTTGCCGTGGTCGTCGCCGAGCGTCGCCTCCCAGAGGACGGTGCCATTCTCATCGACCTTGACGACGTAGGCGTCGAAGCTCTCGCCGAACGAGTCGGTCTCCCCGACCAGGAGAAACCCGCCGTCCGAGATCGGAATCAGGTCCTTCGCCCATTCGACTCCGGCACCGCCGTAAGTCTCCGACCACAGGAGATCGCCGGATGCGTCGAGCTTCAGAAGGTACAAGTCGCACTCGCCGGCGCCGAACGAGTCGGTCTCCGCGAGGACGAGGAACCCTTCGTCGTCGGTCGCTTCGACACGGATCGCCTGATCCGCGGCGCCCCCGCCGTACGTCTTCTCCCAGACCGACCCACCGGCGAGCGTCAATTTCGCGACGAGAACGTCGCCACGGGTCGTCGATCCGAGGGAGTGATAGGTCGTTCCGACGGCGAGAAGCGCACCGTCGTCCGTCGGCGTTGCGTCGAAGAACGCGCCGTAGTCGAGCCCGTCGAACGTCACGATCCACGTCGCTCCGTCGTCCGCATCCTCCGCGGCCGCGCAGAGTCCCGCCGTTGCGGCGAGCAGCAGGAAGAGGACAAATCCCTTACGCTTCCACGTCATGGCCCGTCTCCTTTCGACCCCCGAATCGGCGAGACAGAGACGCCGCGCCCTACACCGAACGAGCCGGTCCCATTCTACCCTCATCACCGTCGCGTTCACGCGCCGAAGCGGCCGGAGACGCGGCATACGGGCTTCTCTCGGCGATTCCGTCGGATGACTTCGGCCTTCGGAAGTCAGTCCTCCGGGCGCCAGTAGGCTCCGCCGCCCCCTCGGCGGCGAAGGTAGCCGGATTCGAACAGCTCCCGTCGAAGCGTCGCGCAATCGAGGTGATGCCGACGGAGGATTCGGTTCACCTCGGCCTCCGGGTACTCGACCCCCGGCTCGAACGCCTGCTGGAGCCATCGCAGGATGACGTCCCGTTTCTTCCTCTTCGCCGGAATCCGGATCAGCCTCTCCCCGTCGAGAAACGTGTCGAGGACCTTCTGCTCCCAATCCGCCCATTCCGTCGCCATGGGACCATCCTACCCGAAGGTCGGCCGAGGGCGGACGTCGGTTCCCGTGAAGCGTCCCGCGGCATGGGGTACGCTTCGGAGCGGACGGCGTCCCTGTCCGCCGACGAAGAGAGGGAGGGATAGGTGCCTTCGCAGTATCTGTACCGAATTCAGCCGCTCCGGGAGGGGTTCCTGGTCGAGAGTACCCCGGACGAGGATCGGATCGTCACCGAGCACTTCCATTACCTCCAGCGCCTGACGGAGGAGGGGGTCGTCCTTCTCGCCGGACGGACGCTAAACACGGATCCGTCGTGCTTCGGAATCGTGATCTTCGTCGCCGAGTCCGAGGAGGCCGCGCGCGAACTGGTGCAGAACGACCCCGCGGTCCGGGCGTCCGTCTTCCGCGCCGAACTCTTTCCCTACCGGGTCGCGCTCGCCGGACCGGGAATCCTGGCGCCCTAACCCGGCGCGTCCCCGATGTACGGGAGCCGTTCGAGTCCGCCGGTTTGCGGCCGCTGATTCTCCGATCCACCCCTTACGTGCATAGGACCTTTCACCCCGCGCTTTCACATCTGCCCCATCGACCGCTCATACCCTGCACACACGACGGGCGTATTCTTCGCTCGGCAAGTCAACGTACCTCCTTGCCAGTCTTCCGCCCAGAAACGAGGCCCCCCCGCGGGGCCTCGTCTTCGTCGAGAAGGAAGGTCCGGGCGGGATCGACGCTACGTCGGGTCTGTGTTCGCGATGTGAATCCGGATCTGATCGGCGCTCCGGAGCCGTCGTAGACCGTCAGCACGATCGTCCCCTGCATCCACCCTTTGGTCGCCGACCACGTGAAGACGACCCGTTGATGCGCGCCGCTCGCCTCACTAAGCTCTGTGGACCATGACAGGGAAGCTGTACCTGGTGGCCCTACCGATCGGAAACCTGGAGGACATCACGATCCGCGCGATCCGGACCCTCCGGTCGGTCGACGGGATCCTCGCCGAGGACACGCGGGTCACCAGGCGGATCCTCGACCGGTACCGGATCGAGACCCCGTTCTTCTCGAGCGTCTTCCAGGGAGGGGAACGTCAGCGGGTCGGCTGGCTCCTCGACCGGCTCCGCTCCGGAAGGGATCTCGCTCTCGTCAGCGACGCCGGGACCCCGCTGATCAGCGATCCCGGCTTCCCGCTGGTCCGTGCGGCGATCTCCGCCGGGATCCCGGTGATCCCGATCCCCGGCCCGTCGGCCGTGATCGCCGGGCTGATCGTTTCGGGGATGCCCCCGGATCGGTTCTGCTTCGAAGGCGCAGTCCCCCGGAAGTCCGGCGATCGGCGGGCGCTGTTCGAGCGGCTCCGTTCCGAGACACGGACGATCGTCCTGTTCGAGTCGTCGCACCGGTTGATCTCCACGCTCCGGGACCTCGCCGCCGTCCTCCCCGATCGGCCGGTCGCGTTGGCCCGCGAATTGACCAAGCACCACGAGGAGTTCCTGCGCGGAAGTCCCGAGGAGATCCTCGATGCACTGGGGGCGCGTGAGCGGGTGAAGGGAGAGTGCGTCCTCGTCCTCGCCGGGGGCGCGGTCGACACCGGGCCCGAGCCGGAGCGCATCCGCGAGGTTCTCGCCGTACTGAGAAAAGCCGGGCTGGCCAACAAGGCCGTCGTTCAGGTCCTGATCGCGGGATTCGGGCTCGCGCGCAACGCGGCCTACGGGCTTGTGCACGCCGCGGACGAGGTCACCGGAGACTAGGTGTGCTTGTCTGCGACCGCCGAGGCAGCGTAGGCGTGCGGCTTGATCCGAACGGCGAGGCCGTTCCCGATGATCATTCCGACGACCTCATCGATCAGCTCCTTCGTCCGCCCGTTCTCGCCGATGTCGACGTGGATCTCCAGATTGAACTGAAGGAACGAGATCGCTCCGAGCCGCTCGATCACTCGTTGAGCGAGCTCGAACGAGAGCCAGGCCTCCCGCCAGATCTGCTGACGCAGAGAGGGGGACCGCCGTTCCCGGCGACGCGTCCAGAAGTACCGACCGCCCCGACCGATGTTGTGAAGGACAATTGCGCTGACCAGATCGAGATGGTTCAGCGTCGTCGACGAATCGGTCCCGATCAGGATCTCGAATCGATCCTTCGGGTGGGACTTCATCTCCTTGACGACGGTCGCGATGACCCCGGCGAACGTCATCTCGCCGTCGCGCGGATTGAAGAACGACTGCCTGACCATGCCCCATCCTAGCGGATCTCGGGGGTGGACTCAAGAAATCGGGATCCGCAGAACGAATCGAGCGCCGCCTTCCGGACGATTCTCCGCTCGGATCGTCCCCCCATGCGCCTCGACCCACTGCCTGACGATGGCGAGTCCCAAACCGCTCCCCCCCGTCCGGCCGCGAGCCGGATCGCCTCGGTAGAACCGCTCGAACAGGTGCGGAAGATCCTCTTTCGAGATCCCCGGCCCGGTGTCCGAAACGCTCAGTTCGACCGAGTCCTCCACCCGCCGCACGTCGACGCGGATCTCCCCATCCACCGGGGTGTAGATCAGTGCGTTGCTGAGCAAATTGGCCAGAACCTGCCTGAATCGCTTCGGATCGACAGACACTTCGGGGATCTCCCCCGCGGACTCGACGCGGACGGTCGGGGACTGCTCCACGGATGAGCCAGCGGTTTCGGTGACCTGCCGAACCAGCTCGACGATGTCCATCCGCTCCTTGACGAGTCGCAGCTCGCCGGCCTCGGCGAGCGCGAGATCGCGCAGGTCGTCGATCAGGCTTCCCAGATGGAGCGTCTCCTCGTAGATCGGCGCGATCGTCTCGCTCGACGGGTCGTAGATCCCGTCGAGGATCGCCTCCAGCGTCCCCTGGATGATCGTCACGGGGGTGCGAAGCTCGTGGGCGATGTCGGCGGTCATCGTCTGACGGAGCGTTTCCGAGCGCCGTAGGCTGTCCACCATGTGGTCGAACGACGCCCCGAGCTGCCCCAGTTCGTCGCTCGACTTGATCCGGATTCGGTCGGGAAGATCTCCGTGCGCGATCCGCTCGGTGGCCCGGGTCAGCACTCGCAGCGGCGAGAGGATCTGCACGATGAGCAGGAAGGAGAGCACAAGGGCAATCCCGAACGCGATCCCGCCTCCGAGGAGCGCCGATCGCATCGCGAAGGCGAGGAAGTCGGCTTCGTCGGGGCCGTACTCGGACTCCACCTCTCCGACCAAGAGGGTCCCCTCCCTCGAATCACCGACCATGATCGGGATCCCCTCCGCGATCTCCTCCTCATCGAGGTACAGCCCCTCCCAGTTCTCCAGCCACTCCTGGCTGATCGTGGATCCTTCTTGTTCTTGCGCCTTGCGAAGCTCGTCGATCAACTCGTTGTACCGGGTGTTCTCGGTCGTCGTGATGATCCGCCCGTCCCAATCGGCCAGCGTGATCGGAACGTCGAAGATGAGGGCGGTCCCCTCGATCACCTGATCGCCGACCGCGATGAACGTCGGACGCGTCAGCATTCGTTCCAGTACGCCCTTCCAGCTTCCGTTCCACTCCCGATACCACGCAAGCTGGTCGGCAAGCTGCTCGCCAAACCGCTCGCGGCTCTCCTGCCTATACTCGTCGAACTGCTGCGTGATCGATCGAGCGGTCAGGTAGTAAACGAGCGCGACGGCCAACAGGATCAGAACGACAAACGCGACGCCGAGCTTGAGCGCGAGGGGAATCCGTCGCTTCATCCTAGCTTTCCCGAGCGAAGCGGTAGCCGACGCCGTGCACCGTGAGGATGTAGCGGGGACTCTTCGGATCCTGTTCGATCTTCCGGCGAAGGTTCTTCACATGGGTGTCGATCGTGCGCGCGAAGGAATCGTAGGTGTAGCCCTGGACCTCGCGGAGAAGCTGCAGCCGCGTGAACACTTGGCCGGGGTGCCGGGCGAGGTAGGCGAGGAGATCAAACTCCGTTGGCGTCAGCTCGACGTCCTGGCCGTCCACTTTCAGTTCGCGCGTCTTCAGATCGATCTCCAAGCCGCTGATGGCCACCCGCTCGACCTCCATCCCCTCCCCCTCGTATCGCCGGAGGACGGCACGGATGCGCGCGACCAGCTCACGCGGGCTGAACGGCTTCACGACGTAATCGTCGGCTCCCAGTTCGAGGCCGACGACCCGATCGGCCTCCGCCGCCTTGGCCGTCAGCATGATGATCGGTACGGAGGACTTCGATCGGATCGTGCGGGTCACCTCGATCCCGCTGACCTTGGGGAGCATCAGATCGAGCACGATCAGATCCGGCCCCTTCTCGTCGAAGGAGCGGAGCGCCTCCTCTCCGTCGTATGCGGTATAGGTCTTGAACCCCTCGCGATCGAGGTAGGCCTTGACGGTCCGAACGATCATCTCCTCATCGTCGACGATTAGAATCCGCTTCATCGCGCTTCGATTATAACCAGGAAGCTCAGGCGACAAATAGAGTGGATTCCGTCCGACGACGTCGGAGTAGACCTGCCGATCCTCTTCCATCCCGAAGGGATAGTATTCGCGGGCCGGATGAAGAAGCCGAGGCCGCGACGTGAGGATTCGATGTGCGCCGGCCCGTTTGCTGCGTTGCCTTCCCCGGCGCCCGGGACTACCATCGGGGAAACGTAGGCCTCATCGGAAAGGGCGGCGGACAGCCGACATGAAGCGGATCCTGATCGTCTCGACGGAGAAGCACTCCGGCAAGAGTCTCTTGGCGCTCGCCCTCGGGCGAACGCTCTTGGAGCGAGGACGCTCGATCGCCTATATGAAGCCGATCAGCTTCGAGGTTTCCTACACGACGGGCGAACCGATCGATCGAGACGCCGACGCGGTCCGATCGCTCCTCGGCCTCGACGACGACCTCCGCGACATCGCCCCGGTGCCGCTCGAGGGGCCGTTCCTCCGCGAGGCGATCGAATCGGGCGACCGTGGGTTCAGAAAGCGGATCCGCGAGGCGTTCGCCCGGGTCACGAACGGCCGGGACGTCGCGATCATTGAAGGGCGCAACTACCTCGGTCTCGGCGTCAGCGCGGGACTGAGCGATCTCGACCTCGCCGCCCTGTTGAACGCCGACGTCCTGCTGTTGACCGAGTACGACGGGGAGGAGGCGATCGATCGGATCCTCTGTGCGCTGCGCCTGTTCGAGGACGGACCGCCGGTCCTCGGCGTGATCCTGAAGGACGTGCCGATGGACCGATCGCTCAACCTCGTCAACGAGGTGCTGGTTTCCTTCCTCGCGAGCCGGGGCGCTGAGGTATTGGGGATCGTTCCTCAGGACCGAAATCTGCGCGCCGTCAGCACCGACGAGATCGCCAGACGCGTGGGTGGCCGAGTGCTGAACGACGAGGTCCCCGAGCAGGAGGTCCGTCACTTCGTCATCGGGGCGATGGGGCCGGAGGCGTCGCTGCGCCGATTCCGAAGGACACCGGAGCTCGCCGTCATCACCGGCGGAGATCGCGAGGAGATCCAGCGCGCGGCGCTCGAGGTTCCGAGCCTTCGCTGCCTCGTCCTGACGGGGGATCACCGCCCGACTCGCGAGATCATCGAGCGCGCGAGCACCCGCTCCGTTCCGGTGATCCTCACCGGGCAAGAGACGATGGTCACCGCGACGCTCTGCGAAGGGATGCTCACCCGACTGTGGGTCCGCCCCGGGAAGACGCTCGATTACGCGGTGGACTACGTCCGGTTCAACGTCGACATCGACAGGATCCTCGAGAAGTCGGCCGATCAGTGAGGCGGGACGATCCGGTATTCGGAGGTGATCCGTGCGACACCGGCGAGCGTGTTCGTGACCGTGCAGTACTTCCTCAGCGAGAGATCGATCGCCTTCGCCACGTTCTCTTCCGGGACGTCCCCCTCGACGATGTAAGTCAACTGGAGCCTCGTGATCACCTTCGGGTACCCCGGCGCCTGCTCGTCGTCGATCTCAATTCGAAAGGCAGCTGGTTCGGTCCCCATCTTCCGGAGGATGGAGACGACGTCCATCCCGGTACACCCACCGAGCGCGCAGAGGAGGGTCTCCACCGGGCGAGGCGCCGAATCCTCCCCCCCGACCTTGCGGCCCGCGTCCATCCGAACCTCGTGCCCGCTCGCCCCGGACCCGCGAAATGCCATCCCGCCCGCGTACTCTACAATCGTTCGCCCCACGCACCCTCCAATCTTTCAAATATTTAAATACTTGACAGCCACAAGCTCACCCCGTATCATCATCCTAGATCGGATCATGAGGAGGAGCAACCGATGGACGATCGACAGAGGAGAGCCCGTTGGGCCGAGATCTTCGCGTCCTTGGCGAGCGAACCGCGACTGCACATCGTCGAACTCCTCACCGAGGACGCAGTCCAGTGTCAGGAGATCCTCGGCCAGCTCGACCTCAGTCAGCCGGCCGTTTCGTATCATTTGGCCAAGCTCGAACGGGCCGGCGTGGTTCACAAGGAACGACGAGGCACGAGGAACTGCTATCGGCTCCACGAGGAGCTATGCACGTTGATTCGGACCATCATGAAGGAGGAAGGGTCATGGGACACACGGTAACCGTATACTCGACGCCCGCTTGCTCGTGGTGTCAGGCCGCGAAGGAGCACTTGCGCTCGCACAACGTGCCGTTCGACGACATCGACGTCTCTGCCGACATGGAGCGGGCGCGCGAAATGATCGAGAAGAGCGGCCAATACGGCGTTCCTGTCCTCGACATCGACGGGGAGATCGTGATCGGATTCGACCGGCCGAGAATCAACGCGCTGCTGGGGATCGCATAGCCTCGGCGGTCGACGAACACCCTCCGTTCCGGCGGCGGGGCGACCCGTCTCAAGGGACGAACAGCGGCAACGGCTCCCGCTTCTCTCGTCTTCGTCGACCCGCTCTTTCTGGAGAAGGCGTCGGCGCTTCTCCGTCACGAAGCGGCGTCCCCCTCTCCACCCGAGCGAACCCTTCCCGCGCGTCGACCGGGTCGTACGAGCGAACCAATTCCTCGAATCGAGCCCTCGAAAGGTCGGTCACTCGAAGGTCGGGGGCCGACGCCGAAAGCCTCTCCAGCCTGCACTGCGTCCGGGCGAACAGCTCGTCGATCGGCTCGGACGGCATGACGTACGCGATCGTCTCTCTACCGGCCAGCTGCGCCAGTTCGATCAGCTCGCGTCGCGTGGTGCACGTCAGGTTCAGGTCATCGACGCAGACGACCTCGGCCGTGGAATCGACCACCTCGACCAGGGTCGACGCGAAAACCCGATCGACCACCTCCTCGTGCTCCGGCGCGTAGTTGGAGTGGAAGATCCCCCGTCGGATCGCATCCTTCGACACGGCCGCCCATTCGGGATGCCGCCTCTGAAAAGCGGTCTTCCCGGAGCCGGGCAGACCGACGAGCACCACCAGTCTTTTCATCCCCTCACCTTCCGTCGACCGCGCCTGCCAGTATGGTT
>CAZGXU010000056.1:0-11884 GCA_964530075.1 uncultured Thermotogae bacterium | reverse complement strand
CCTAGGGAAGCAGCGCGCCGAAGACGCGCGCGAAGTTCCGGTGGCAGACCTTTTCGATCCGCCGCTCGTCCAGCCCGGCCTCGCGGAGGAGCGGGAGGAGCGCGCGATAGTCGGCCACCCCGTCGATCCCTTCCGGGGGCTGACCGATCCCGTCGAGATCCCCCCCGAGCCCGACGCAGTCCTCCCCACCGACCTTGATCGCGTGCAGGACGTGCCGCGCCACCCAGTCGATCTCGGGACGTGGGATGGCATCGGCCTCGGCGCGCAGTCGCCGCTTCTCCTCCTCGGAGGTCCCCGGCCTCCGCGAGGCATCGAACAGCGGCATCGAGCGCCGATGGACCTCTGGATCGAGGAAGGCGGGGGCGAGGTTGATTCCCATCACTCCGCCGCGATCCGCCAGCTCGCGGATCATCGGATCGGTCAAGTTCCGAAGGCTCGGACAGAGCGCGCGGCAGTCGGAGTGACTCGCGATGAACGGCACCGTCGCCATCCGACAGACGTCGGCGAACGCGCAATCGGAGAGATGGGAGACGTCGACCATCACGCGTAGCTCTTCGGCCAACCCGAGGAGGCGCTCCCCTTCGCAGGTCAGCGGCGTGTTCTCTCCGAACGCCGTCCCGGAGAACGGGTTGTCCTTCCACGCGAAGATCAGATCGCGCACCCCGAGATCGACGAAGTGCCGGAGCCTCTCCGCCTTTCCCTCGAGCGGGTCGGCCCCCTCGAGCCCGAGGATCGCGGCGATCGGCCCCCCGTCGAACGCGGCGTCCAGGTCCCCGCGCGTGCGGGCGACCCGCATCCCGCCCCGGGTCCCCTCGGCCATCGACACGACCGCGCCGATCATCGCCTCGGCGCGCTCGGCCTCCTCCCCCGGATACCGCTCGCTGAGGACAAAGCAGGCGAAGATCTGGGCCCGGATGCCTGCCTCCTTCATCGCCGGGAACGTGACGTGCGCCTCGCCCTCCCCGCGGACGAAGTCGACGCCTTCGTCGAGGACCTTCATGACGGTGTCGCAATGCGCGTCGAAGAACCCCGGCAGCGGACGGCCCTTCGGTGACGAGCCGGTCCCGCTCACGCGACGACGGCGACGGCCTCGATCTCGATCGGGGCGTCCAACGGCAGACGGGCGACCTCGACGCACGACCGCGCCGGGAACGGCTCCTCGAAGGTTTCCGCGTAGACCGCGTTCACCGCGCCGAAGTCGCCCATGTCGGCGAGATAGATCGTCACCTTCACGACGTCGGCGAGTGTCGCGCCCCCGGCGCCGAGGACCGCCTCGACATTCGCCAGGGCGCAGCGTGCGGCGCGCTCGATGTCGTCGACGATCAGTTCCCCGTCCTTCATCGGGAGTTGTCCCGACGTGAAGACGAAGCCTCCCCCGCGGACCCCCTGCGAATACGGGCCGACGGCGGCCGGGGCGCGATCGGTTCGGATCGCTTCCTTCGCCGTCATTCGATCACTCCGAGCTCGCGTCCGACGAGCGCGAACTTCTCGACCGCGAAGTCGAGATCCTCGCGGCTGTGCGCGGCGGAGAGCATGACGCGGATCCGCGCCCTGCCGCGCGGGACGGTCGGGAACGCGATCGCCGTTCCGAACACGTCTTCGGCGAAGAGCCGCTTCGAGAAGGCCCACGCCGTCTCGGCCTCGCCGAGCATCACCGGGGTGATCGGCGTCTGGCTCTCTCCGGTGTCGAAACCGAGCTCCTGAAGGGCCGCCTTGAAGTAGTCTGCGTTCTCCCACAGGGCGCGGACCGGCGCGTCGTCCGCCTCGAGGATGTCGATCGCCGCGATGCAGGCGGCGACGTCCGGCGGGGTCGCCGCCGACGAGAACAGGAACGGCCTCGCCTGCTGGCGGAGGTACTCGACCAGGTTCGCGCTTCCGGCGATGTATCCGCCCATCACGCCGAACGCCTTCGACATCGTCCCGCACTCGATGTCGACGCGCCCGTGAAGACCGAAGTGGTCGACGATCCCGCGACCATGGCTCCCGAGTACGCCTTCGCCGTGGGCGTCGTCGACCATCACCATGGCACCGTGCCTCTCGGCGAGCTCGACGATTTCGGGAAGGGGAGCCAGGTCCCCGTCCATCGAGAAGACCCCGTCGGTGATGATCAGCTTCTTCTCGACCTTCTCGTATTCCTCGAGCTTCTCGGCAAGACCCCCGACGTCCCGATGCGGGAAGATCGCCCGCTGCGCCTTGGTCAACCGTACCCCGTCGATGATCGACGCGTGGTTCAGCTCGTCGGTGAAGATCACGTCCTCCTTGCCCATCAGCAGCGGGATCGTGGCGAGGTTCGTGTTCAGCCCGGACTGGACGGAGAGGGCCGCCTCGGCCCCCTTGAACTCCGCGATCCGCTTTTCGAGCTCGATATGGAGGCTCATCGTCCCGGCGATCGAGCGAACCGCGCCGGGCCCGACGCCGTACTCGTCGATCGCGCGCTTCGCCGCCGCGCGGAGCCGATCGTCGTTGGCGAAGCCGAGGTAGTTGTTGGAGCACATGTTCAGCACGCGCCGGCCGTCGATCGTGACCCACGCATCCGACGCGCTGTCGATCATGCGGATCGTGTTGTACAGCCCCTTCTCCCGCAGATCGGCCAACGCTCGATCGATGAATGCCAGTTTTCCCATCGGACGTCCCTCCTCGTTTCTTCTTGCCGGTGCCACCGATATTTTAGGCGGCGACTCAGCGCGCCGCCACGCACGCGTCCGCTCGCCGCGTCGATTCGATCGATCCGAGGGTCTCGGACGCGCCCCGCACGCGCGGGACCGTCATCGAACCTCCGACGGTGAGTGCGATCGCCACCGCCCCGGCGAATTCACTATCGGCTTCCGCGCTCTCTCCTTCGGCACGCCTCGGCCAGGCGCGCCTCCGCCTCCTCGAGAAGGCAGCAGCTCTCCGCGTAGGTCAGCCGCCGCCTCGCGTCGCCCGGCCCGAGCCACGCGGCGTCGGAGTGTTCGCCCGACAGCCGAACGCGCTCCGCTTCCGTTTCGGCGAGGAAGTAGACGACCGTCTTCGAGATCGACCGCCCGCCGCGGGTGAAGCGATACGTGCTCGTCGCCCGAAACCGCGGAATCGGCCTCATCTCCTCGATCCCCGTCTCCTCGGTCACTTCTCGCCGAGCAGCGGCAAGCTCGTCCTCGTCCGGTTCGATGTGCCCCTTCGGGAACCCCCAGTGCCCGCCGTTGCGATGCCGAAGCACGAGGTAAAGCCGTCTTCCGTCGCGGCGGCGAAAGAGGACGAAGCCGGCCGACCGTTCACCGCCCTCCTCCCCCTCGCCAGGTGATGTGCTAGGTGATGTCGACTTCATGGTCGCTTCGATCGTAGACGCGTGGGTAGAGACCGAGACTTCGCAACTCCCTCAGCAGGACCCGGAACGACTCGGGGAGGCCGGGCTCGGGGAACTCCTCCCCCTTGAGGATCGCCTTGTACAGCTGGATTCGCCCGCGCGTGTCGTCCGACTTAACCGTCAGCATCTCCTGGAGCAGCGCCGAGGCGCCGTAGGCCTCCAGCGCCCAGACCTCCATCTCGCCGAGTCTCTGGCCGCCGAACTGGGCCTTCCCGCCGAGCGGCTGCTGGGTGATCAGCGCGTACGGACCGGTGGAGCGAGCGTGGATCTTCTCGTCGGCGATGTGCTCCAACTTGAGGATGTACATGTACCCGACGGTGATCGGCCGTTCGAACGGCAGCCCCGTCCGGCCGTCTCGCAGCACGACCTTCCCGTCGTGATCGTCTCCCTCGGCGAGTCCCGCCCTCTCTCGCTCTTCACGCAGCTCGCCGAGAATCTCCGCCTCCTTGGCGCCGTCGAAAATCGGCGTGGCGACCAGCTCGTCCCTCAGGTGGGCCAGCCAGCCGAGGTTCGCCTCGAAGATCTGCCCGAGGTTCATGCGGGACGGAACCCCCATCGGGTTGAGCACGATGTCGACCGGCGTTCCGTCCGGAAGGAAGGGCATCTCCGCCATCGGCCGGATCGTCGAGATGACCCCCTTGTTGCCGTGTCGGCCCGCGAGCTTGTCGCCGATGGCGATCGTCTTTCGCTGCGCGACGAAGACCTTCACCAGCTCGTTGACGCCGGCGTCGAGCTCGTCCCCCTGATCGCGGGAGAACTTCTTGACCTTGATCACCTTCGCCGTCCCGGCGACCGGGCGCATCCGCAGAGACGTGTTTCGCACGTTCCGCGCACGCTCGCCGAAGATCGACCGGAAGATCTTCTCCTCCGGCGTCGGCTCCGATTCGCCGCGCGGGGTGATCTTGCCGACGAGGATGTCGCCGGTGCGGACGACCGTCCCCTCGCGGACGATCCCGTCCTCGTCGAGGTTCTTCAGGTCCTCCTTGGAGATGTTCGGAATGTCGGCCGTGATCTCTTCCGGCCCGAGCTTCGTCTCCTCGGCTTTGACCTCGAACTCCTCGATGTGGATCGAGTCGAGCAGGTTCTCGCGCACGAGCCGGTCGCTGATCACGATCGCGTCCTCGTAGTTGTACCCCTCGTACGGCATGATCGCGACCAGCAGGTTCCGCCCGAGGGCCAACTCGCCGAGCTCGCTCGACGGACCGTCGGCGAGGAGATCCCCCGCCTTCACCTCGCCCCCTTCTTCGACCGTCGGGCGCTGATGAAGGATGGTGTCCTGGTTGGAGCGGTCGAAGTTGACGAGCGGGTGGACCGTCTTCTTCCTTCCCTTCTTCACGACGATCTGGCGCGCGTCGACCTCCTCGACGACGCCGTCCTCCTCCGCGACGACGAGCATCCCGGAATCCATCGCGGCCTGTCGCTCCAGCCCGGTCCCGACGAAAGGGGCCTCGGGGCGCAACAGCGGGACGGACTGGCGCTGCATGTTCGCACCCATCAGGGCGCGGTTGGAGTCGTCGTGCTCGAGGAACGGGATCAGCGCCGAGGAGACGCCGACGAGCGCCTTGGGAGAGACCCCGATGAAGTCGACCTCCTTCGGCGGCACCAGTCGGACCTCCTCCCGGCCGGTCCGGACCTCGACCCGTTCGCCGAGCAACCGGCCGTTCTTGCCGATCGGCGCCGTGGCCGGGGCGATCATGTGCTTCTCCTCGTCGTCGGCCATTAGGTAGACGATCTCATCGGTCACCCTCCCTTTGACGACCTTGCGATACGGCGCGATGAGGAACCCGTAGTCGTTGACGCTCGCGTAACAGGCGAGCGACGTGATCAGTCCGATGTTCTGCCCCTCCGGCGTCTCGATCGGGCAGATCCGCGCGTAGTGAGACGAGTGGACGTCTCGGACCTCGATCTTCGCGCGCCGCTTGGTCAGCCCGCCGCCGAGCGCGTTCAGTCGGCGCTTGTGCGTCAGCTCGGTGAGGGGGTTCGTCTGCTCGAGAAACTGCGAGAACCGACCGGTGTAGAAGAGCTGGTTGATCGCTCCCTGGACCGTGCGGGTCGAGATGAGGCGCCGGATCGTGTCCTTCTCGTCGAGCGCGTACTTCGATAGCTTGTCCCGCGCGATTCGAGCCATCCGGACCAGGCCGGTCCGCAGGGCGTTCTCTGCGAGCTCGCCCGGCAGGCGAACGCGCTTGTTCGCCAGATGATCCTTCTCGTCGAGGAGCGCCTCGTTCTCCGGCACCTCGAGCAGCAGGCGGATCGTTCGCACGATGTCGGCGAGGTAGAGGACCGGCTGCTTCAACGCCATCCCCAGCTTCCGGTTCACCTTGAATCGGCCGACCTCGGAGAGCTGGTAGCTTGTCGGGTGGAAGTAGAGATTCTCGAGGTACTCTCCCATCTGGGCCGGAGAAGATCGATCGGACGGTCGGAGACGTCGGTAGACGGCGCGGAGCGCCTCCTCCTGCGTCGTCGTTTGGTCTTCCTCCAGGGCCTTCTGGACGTGTCGGTTCACCAGGCGGACGGCTTCGAGCTTCGCCGTCGCGAGCGGGAGGAGATGCTCCTCCTGCAACGTCTGACCGGCCAGCAGAACCGGTTCGTCGGCCTTCTTCGGGAGGATCTCGTCGACGGACAGGCAGCCGACGTAGGGCTGGAGCCTCTCCGCCGTCACCGGAGAGACCTCGAACGAGAAGTACCGTCGGATCCGATCCTCGTCGAACCCGAGCGCCTTCAGAAGCGTGGCGACGCTGACCTTCCCCTTTCGGTCCAGGTTCGCGCGGAGGGTCATCCGCCGCGTGTCGAGGAGGATCTCCAGCCAAGCACCGAGCTCGGGGAGAATGTGGCCCTTATACTGATGGACGTCCTCCTGGGTGAAGTACACTCCGGGGGCGCGGGTCAGCTCGTTCACCAGAGCGTTCTCGGAACCGTTGATGATGAACGTGCCGCGACTCGTCATCATCGGGAAGTCGCCGATGTACAGTTCCGTGTCCTGCAGGAGCTTCCCTTCCTGAAGGAGGCGTGCGGTCACGCGGAGCGGGCGCGCGAAGGTGAGGTCCTTGTCCTTGCACTCCAACTCGGAGTTCCGCGCATCTCCGAGATAGGGCTCGATGAACTCCAGGATCAGGCCGTCCTTGCCGTGACCCTCGATTGGCGTGATGTCCGCGAAGGCGCGTGAGATTCCATTCTCGACGAAATCGCTGAAGGAAGTACGCACGTCGGCGAGGAAGTACGGTGGGGGAAGGATCTCCTGGATCTGCCCGTAGGACCTTCGTTCTCGGTATCTCATGATCTCCCCTTGAAAAGAACGCTCTGCCTCAAGGCGGACTCGGCCGCCCTAAGGCAGGCGTGCAGCAGCATGCTCTCCGGCTAGGCTCTCGCTCCGGTGGTTACTGCAGTTCGATCTCAGCTCCGGCCGCCTCCAGCTTCTCCTTGATGCTCGTCGCCTCGTCCGGGCTCGCGCCCTCCTTGATCGTGGCCGGGAGGCTGTCCGCCAGCTCCTTGCATTCCTTGAGGCCCTTGCCGGTGATCTCCTTGATCTCCTTGATCACCTGGATCTTCTTCTGGCCGGCGCTCGTCATGACGACCTTGAGCGTGTCCACCGCGCCGCCGGCGTCGCCCTCCGCGCCGCCCGCCGCCGGTGCGGCGGCGACGGCCACGGGGGCCGCCATGGCCGCCGATACGTTGAACCGCTCCTCGATCATCTCGACGAGTTCGGCAAGATCCTTCACCGACATCTCCTCGATCTGCTGAAGGATGTCTTCCTTGGCCATTCGCTACTCCTCCTCTTTCTGCTCTTCGCGTTGTTTCCGCACTTCGCTGATCACGCAGGCCAGCTCGCGGATCTTGGCCTGTAGCATGAAGGCCAGCGCCCGCATCGGGCTCGACAGGAGCATCGCCAGCTTCGCCAGGAGTTCCTCGCGCGACGGGAGCGTGGCGTACCGTGCCACTTCGCTTTCGGGGACGAGCACCCCCTCGAACACCCCGCCCTTCAGCGCGTAGCGGGGCGCGTAGGCCTTCCGGCATTCCTCGCTCAGCTTGAAGGCGATCGACGGATCCCCGTACCCGAAGGCGACGCTGATCGGCCCGGCGAACAGGTCGGCGAGTTCTTCCATCCCCGCTTCGCTCGCGGCGAGCCGCGCCAGCGTGTCCTTGACCACGCGGTACTCGAGCCCCTGCTTGGTGAACCTCTCGCGCAGCTCGACCATCTCGTTGGCCGTCAGCCCGCGATAGTCGGCCAGGACCAAGGAGATAGCGCTCTCGAGCTTCTCCTTCAAGCGCGACACTTCGTCGATTTTCGCCTGTGTCGGCATCCCGTTCTCCTAGCTCACCGCGTCCACGACGGACTGGACCTCGGCGGAGTCGAGGACGATTCCCGGTCCCATCGTCGAGGCGATGGTCACTTTCTTGACGTACCGCCCCTTGAGCCCCTCTTCCGGCTTCCGCTCGGCGACGCTTTCGATCACGGCGATCAGATTCTCCCTCAGCGCGCTCGGCTCGAACGACGCCTTCCCGAAGACCGTGTGGACCACGCCGTACCGGTCCGTCCGGAATTCGACCATCCCCCGCTTCAGTTCACCGATCACCCGACCGATGTCCTTCGTCACGGTCCCTGTCTTCGGGCTCGGCATCAGCCCCCGCGGCCCGAGGACCTTGCCGAGCCTGCCGACGACGGGCATCATGTCCGGCGTCGCGACGACCTTGTCGAACTCGAACCAGCCTTCCTGGATCCTCTTCGCCAGGTCCTCGCCGCCGACGAAGTCGGCACCGGCCTGTTCGGCCTCGGCGACGCTCTCCCCCTTCGCGAACGCGATGACCCTGACGGCCTTCCCCGTTCCGTGGGGGAGGTTGCAGGTCCCGCGGACGACGACTTGGTTCGGCCGAATCCCGAGGTTCAGCGTCACCTCGGCCGTCTCGTCGAACTTGGCCGTCGCCCCGGCCTTCAGCCTGTCGATCGCCTCATCGATGCCGAACGAGGTTTCGGGCGGGACGAGGGTGGCGCTCCCTTGGTATCGTCGACTCCTCTTCATCCTTCCACCACCTCGACTCCCATGTTCCGCGCCGTCCCTTCGATGATCCGCATCGCCGATTCCATCTTGTACGTGTTCAGATCGGGCAGCTTACGCTCGGCGATCCGACGGACCTGCTCCTTGGTGATCCGCGCGACTTTCATCCGGTTCGGCTCCGCCGAGCCGGACTGAACGCCCCCCGCCATCTTGATCAGCTCGGCCGCCGGAGGCTGCTTCAGGATGAAGTCGAACGTCCCGTTCATGTAGACCGAGATGACGACCGGGATGATCGTCCCGGGCGTTTCGCCCTTCGTCGCGTCGTTGAACTTCTTGCAGAAGTCCATGATGTTGAGCTTGTGCTCACCGAGCGCGGGTCCGACCGGAGGCGCCGGCGTCGCTTGGCCGGCCGGGATGTGCAGGTTGATCTTCGCGATGACGTTCTTCGCCACGTCCGCCTCCTCCCCTTTCTATCGCTACAGCTTCTCGATGCCCTCGAAGCCCAGCCGCACCGGGGTTTCGCGCCCGAAGATCTTTACCATCACGGTCACTTCCTCGGCGTCCTTGTCGATCTCCTTGACCGACCCGGTGAAGTCGGCGAACGGCCCCTCGACGATCTCGACGACCTCCCCGACGGTGAAGTCGATCTCGATCCTCGGCTCCGACGCGGCCTCCGACGACGCCGCGGCGGCGACGGGCACCGCGAGAAGGCCCGCCTTCCGCTTGATCAGCTTCATCTCCGGCCCCTCGATCGGCATCGGCTTGTATCTCGACCCGACGTAGCGGACCGCGCCCTTGATCCCGTCGATCAGCTCCATCATTTCCTCCTCCTCGAGTCCCATCCGGCCGAACACGTAGCCGGGGAAGAGGCGGCGCTTCTCGATCCTCTGAATCGTCACGATCCGCTTGTCCTTGTACTCCTTGACCTTGAGGAGCCCCGAGGCGCGGCTGGCGATCTGATCCGCCGATTCGACCCGATCGCCGGCCGACAGGTTGATCCCCTTGCGCACCTTCACCAGGTACTTCTCTGGGATGATCCGGCTCTTCTCCTTGCCGTCCTCGTATCGGAACGTCACGCGACGGACCTTATCGCGGGCGACGATCGACCCTCGGTTGACGACGACGTACTGCTCATCGCTGTCCGACGTGAGCGGGACGCCGTTTCGGATCTTCTCGCCGATACGGATGTCGCGGCGGATCCGCTTGTCCGCGGGGATCAGGTAGACCTCCTCGTTCCGGTTGGTCATCTCGACGATCACCCGCTGCATCGGCTCGACCTCGACGACCTTCGCGTCCTCCTCCATGTGCCGGGGGGGCTTCCGCGCGATGACTTCCCCGCGCTGAACCCGTTCGTTCGGCCTTGCCACGAGGTCGTAGTCGTAAGGGATTCGGTACTCCGTCCCTGCCCCGCGCCGACTCCGCGACGTGATCACCTCTTCGACCGGGACGAGGAAGAACGTCCTCTCGCCATCGACGGTGAACGACTCGACGGCCTTCTCCCACGCGCGCTTCTGGATCCGGTCGTTGAGGTCCTCTTTGACTTTCAACTCGGAACCAGCGTAGGTCTGAATGGCGTACCACTTCTTCAATCGCATGGATGGCCGGTCCTCTATCCGACGAAGAACCTCAGGAGGGTTCCGATGATCCCGTCAACGCACCAGATGTAGACCGTGAGAAGGACGACCAGCAGCATGATCAACGCGGTCAACGAGATGATTTCGTTCCGCGTCGGCCAGCTCACGCGGGCGACCTCGGCGCGGACGCCCTTGAAGTAATCCACGATCCGCTCGATCATCGGTGCTCTCCTTAGCTCCAGCGCCTTGTTGCAGGCCCTGGAGGACTCGAACCCCCAGCCTTCCGATTTGGAGTCGGACGCTCTGCCAGTTGAGCTAAGGGCCTGTGACGTCTAGCTTTCGATCCGGCTAGACCTCCTTGTGGAGCGTGTGCTTCCGATCCCACTTGCAGTACTTGTTCAGTTCAAGCTTGCCGCGGGTGTTGTTCTTGTTCCGCTGCGTGTGATAGTTGCGGCGTCCGCACTCGCTGCACGCGAGGGTCACGTGGATGACCGCTTCCCCCTTCTTGGCCATGCGCGCCCTCTCTTATTCGAGGATCTTGGTGACGACGCCCGAGGCGATCGTCTTTCCGCCCTCACGGACGGCGAACCGGAGCCCCTCGTCCATCGCGATCGGGTGAATCAGATCCCCGTTGATCCTAACGTGGTCTCCGGGCATGACCATCTCGACGCCCTCGGGAAGCATCATCGTCCCGGTGATGTCGGTCGTCCGGAAGAAGAACTGCGGCTTGTACCCGGAGAAGAACGGCTTGTGGCGCCCGCCCTCGTCCTTGGTCAGCACGTAGATCTCCCCCTCGAACTTGGTGTGCGGGGTGATCGACTTCGGCGCTGCGATGACCTGCCCGCGCTCGATCTCGTCCTTGTCGATGCCGCGCAGCAAGATCCCCACGTTGTCGCCGGCGATCGCGTACTCGAGCGTCTTGTTGAACATCTCGAGGCTCGTGGCGACCGTCTTCTGGATCTGGTCGTGGACGCCGACGATCTCGATCTCCATCCCGGGCGTGATCTTCCCTCGCTCCACACGGCCGGTCGCGACCGTGCCCCGCCCCTTGATCGAGAAGATGTCCTCGACCGGCATCAGGAACGGCTTGTCCTCCTCGCGATCCGGCAGCGGGATGTACTCGTCGACGGCCTTCATCAGCTCGACGACGCACTCCGTATCGGGATGTCCCACCTCGTCGCCGTGCTCCATCGCCTTCAGCGCCGAGCCTCGGATGATCGGGATCTCGTCGCCCGGGAACTCGTACTCGGTGAGGAGCTCGCGGATCTCCATCTCGATGAGGTCAACCAGCTCCGGATCATCGACCATGTCCACCTTATTCAGAAAGACGACCATCGCCGGGACATTCACCTGCTTCGCCAACAGCACGTGCTCCCGCGTCTGCGGCATCGGCCCGTCGTCCGCCGCCACGACAAGGATCGCCCCGTCCATCTGGGCCGCGCCGGTGATCATGTTCTTGATGTAGTCGGCGTGTCCCGGGCAGTCGATGTGCGCGTAGTGGTGCGTCTCCGTCTGATACTCGACGTGCCGGACATTGATCGTGATCCCGCGCGCCTTCTCCTCGGGGGCGTTGTCGATGTCCTCGAACGCCATCGCGCGTGCCTTGCCTTGGGTCGCGAGAACTTTCGTAATCGCCGAGGTCAGCGTCGTCTTCCCGTGATCGATGTGGCCGATCGTGCCGATGTTCAAGTGAGGCTTATCCCTCACAAACGCTTCTTTCGCCATCGCCTAAACCTCCTTGAGACATCCTGTGCAGTCTCGATCTTTCCGACGTACTCACTCAATGGATAACTTCCCACGCGAGCCTTCAGCCCGCGATCGGAGTCGAACCGACGACCTCCCCCTTACCAAGGGGGTGCTCTACCTACTGAGCTACACGGGCGTTCCGATCGCCCCGTGATTGCACGGAGTTTAACCGCAACCCCCAAGGTTTGCCAAGTGGAGGGGGAGGGATTCGAACCCCCGTAGGCGTC
>CAZGXU010000055.1:0-12376 GCA_964530075.1 uncultured Thermotogae bacterium | reverse complement strand
TGAGCTACTGCCCAACCCAACAGAACTTCCGCCATTTGAGGCCCGGGAACTTCAGTCTAGGGGATCGAACGATCGCTGGGCGCGCCTACCTCTCCCTCCCGTGCACGTTCGTCCGGGATTCGTCGCCCCGCCGCCTCGGCGACAGGTCGCCCGCACCGGAAGCATTCGCTTGCGTTGTGCCTCCTGCCGCGGCCGGAGAAGTGACGAGCTCCGGAGGTGGGCCGGATTCCCAGGGCGGGTCAGCAGCTCTGGGTCCGAGGCCCTTGATGTGGTGGGACGATTCTTCACCCCTCACGATTGAGCATCTGGCCCAGCGCGTCCCCGAACAGGTTGAACCCCAGGACAACGGACGCGATCGCCAGGCCCGGGAACGTCGAGACCCACCATGCGTACTCGATGTAATCCCGTCCCGAACTGACCATCAATCCCCATTCGGGCGTCGGACGCTGGGCACCGAGCCCGAGGAAGCTCAGGCTCGTCGCGGTCAGGATGACGTAGCCCAAGTCCATCGTCATCTGGGCAACGATCGGCGAGAAGGTGTTGCGTAGTACGTGATGCGTGAGGATTCGCCACGTCGGAACGCCGAGCGCGCGGGCCGCTTCGACGTACGAGAGGCTCTTGACCACGAGCACCTGTCCTCGTGCGAGACGAGCGTACGGCGGCCACCAGACGACGATCATCGCGATCAGTGCGTTCATGATTCCCGGCCCCAATACGACGACCACGACCATCAGGAGGAAGAGCGTCGGCACTCCCATGAAGATCTCTGCGATCCTCATAGATACGTCATCGAGCGTCCCCCCGAAGAAGCCGCTGACGACCCCGACGATCACTCCGACCATCGTGGCGGCGGTGACCACCAGGAATCCCATCATCAGCGAGATCCGGCTACCGTAGATGACCCGACTGAGGATGTCCCGCCCGAGGTTGTCGGTCCCCATCAGGTGGCCTGAGGAGAGCGACGGTGCGATAAACTTGCTGTTGATATCGATTTTCAGCGGATCGTAGGGGGCGATCACCGGCGCGAGAAGCGCAACGATCAGCCAGGCGATCAGCACGAATGATCCGATGAAAACGAGCGGATCGCGCAGGAGTCGTTTCAGGGTTCGGCCGCGCGCCATCTCTTCCCTTCAGTTTAGCACCACGCGAGGATCCGCAATGGCGTACGAGAGGTCGGTCAACAGGTTGACCAGCATGAAGACCGCCGTGGTCAAGATCGCGACGCCCATGATCGCCGGGAAGTCCGAGCCCGTCGCCGCCTTGAAGGCGTAGGTTCCCAAGCCGGGCCAGGAGAAGATCGTCTCGACCAGGACCGAACCCGCCAGGGCGTAGCCGACGATCAGTCCGCTCATCGTCAGCACCGGCGTCAGCGCGTTCCGCAGCACGTGCTTCGCGATGACCGAGTTCTCCCGCAGCCCCTTGGCGCGCGCGGCTCGCACGTAGTCATCGCCGAGGACCGTCAACATACTCGCCCTCGTGATCCGTGTCAGGCGGGCGATCGGAGAGAGGGCCAGGCAGATCGCTGGAAGAAACACGTGGCTCAGCGAGCTGGCGAACGCCGGCCACTGTCCCGCGATCAACGTGTCGATCATGTAGAGTCCGGTCCGCCTGGCGAACGGGTGCTCGAGCGCCACGGACGGCGCGATCCGGCCGATCCCCGGATACAGCGAAAGTCGAAGATAGAAAACGATCAGCAAGACGATCGCCAGCCAGAAGACCGGCACGGAGACGCCGACAATGCTGATCACGCGACTCAGGTGGTCGATGACGGAGTTCCGCTTGATCGCCGCCCAGACGCCCAACGTGATCCCGATCGGAAACGCAATCAGAAACGCGACGAGAACGAGCTCGACGGTCGCCGGCCAGTAGTCGCGAATGTCCTCGATGACCGGGCGTCGGGAGGTCAGCGAGACGCCGAAGTCGCCCCGGAAGAGCCCTCCGATATAGCGGAAATACTGGGTGTAGATCGGGTCGTTCAACCCGTGCTCTTCGCGGTACTTGATCACCTGGCTCTCGGGCGCCGCGATCCCGAGCGCGAGCCGGGCTGGGTCCGCCGGGACGAGGTGCCCAAGGACGAACGTCAGCACCGTCACGCCGAACAAGGTGGGGATCATTAGCAGGATCCGTCGAATGATGTACCGGATCATCGGCCTTCCCCTCCGATCTCTTCGAGCGCCCCGGCGTCGAGAAGGAGGCTTGCCAGACGGACGACATCCTCCCGAGAAGCGCCTTCGAATTGGTGCACGACGAGCGGCAGCACGTCGAGCCATGTTCGCTGTCCGTTGCTCAGATTGAGAAGCTCGTAGACGCAGCGATAGGTGGAGATGTACCCGTAGCCTTCCATCCGGCGACGTAGGTCGTGATCCGCGGGAAGCTGTGCGAGGAACGCCCCGGCCCCGTTGATCGGAGGCCAGACGAGGCTCGAAACGACGCGGATCGGGCGTCCTCCGGAGGAGAGGCCGCGCGCGGTGAGAGAGGCGCTGTCCCCGGGCGACGCATCCGGGCGCGGTACTCCCTCCTCCTCCAGCTGCGACAGGTGCTGTTCGACGACCGCGTCGATCGCCGGATCATTCAGCGATCGACGTCGGATCGACTCGATCGTCGCCCGCCTCACGAAGAGCGGGACCTCGGTCCTCGTTCCCTGCCTTGCGTTCGCAACGATCCCTAACACCTCGCCGGCCAGCTGCGCGTCCATCGTCGCGGCCACCCACGCCAGCCCCCCGGCAGCGACCCCGACGTTCTTCAGGATCGTTGCGTCCATGTTCGTCCATACATCGAGGTTCGAGTGATAGCACGGATCGGCCCGGTAGCCGAACCCGACCATCGGGGAGCCGACGCCGCTGTCGTTGAAGACGATGTTGTCCGAGCCGCCTTCGAACGGAACGGCTCGGTACGCCCATTGCCCGTCTACGTGGCTCGGTCGGCCCAGCGAAAGGAGAGCGTCACCGAGATCGAAGAGGTAGGTCGGAAGGCTCCACGGCGTGTTCTCGAGCAGGAGAGGGCTTTTCGTGATCGACTGGCTTGCTCCGACCATGTCGAGGTTCACGCCGCCGATCACGTTCTCCGACTCGACGAAGCCGGAGGAGAGGAATGCCAGTAGGCCGATGATCTCCGGAACGAACGTGAATCGAACGCTGCACCGCGGGGCCCCGGTGTGCGCCCCTCGCTGCGCGGCGACGAGACAGCGGGCCAGTTCGATTCCGAGTGCCACGCCGCTCGCGTTGTCGTTCGCCCCGGGGCTCGGATGGCAGAGGTGAGCGACGACGACGAACTCCTTCTCCGGGCTTCCGGTCCCCGGAATCCGACCGGTCACGACGTCGAAACTCCCGGGGATCGGCCCTCCGTCGATCCGGCAGTGGAGCGCGACCGGACCCTGCCCGAGCAGCTCCTTCAGCTCTTCGGCCCGCCGGCGCGAGATCGAGAAGGCGAACCCGCGGGCCTCATCCGAAAGGTCGACGCGGAGCCTGCCCTGGCTGACGAGATCGGGAAGCTGCAGGGGGGTCCGTCCTATCTCGGGACACTCCCACGGCATGTGATAGCTCAAGACGCCGAGAGCGCCACGCTTCCGTACCGCCTCATCGTAGACGCGTTGCGTCGGGCCGAACGAGAGGACGACGTTTCCCGCGATCTCCCCGCCGATGTAGTCGGTCTCGGAGACGCCTTCCCCGACGTCGACCACCTGCGCCCGAACGCCACCCTTCGGAGTCCCCCAGCTTCCCCGGTGGACCGCGATAGGATCGGTCTCCCAGTTGGCCAACTCCTGAGCGGTTGGCGAGATCACCCGGATCTCCGCCCCGGTCACATCCCAGGCCGGCTCGCTCGTCCATCCGTTGTACGAGGTCCGACCTTCCATCGGGAAGCTGGGGACCGCCACATCGGTGAGCCCAGCTTGACGCAGCGCCGCGGCGGCGAACTGCGCCGCCGCGCGGTACCCGGTCGAGCCCGGAGTTCGATTCCATTCCGTCAAGCGGCGGATGTCGGAGACGGCGCGTTCGCCGTTCAGTTCCCTTTGCAGGGTCCGGACGATCGCGCCCAGCCTGCCTCCGAGAAGCGCCTTCGGCTGCATCCGTCCTTCCCTTCCGAGACCGCGGGAGCAGAAAGGCCCGGCCCCGATGCATCGTACATGAGGCCGGGCCACGGTGCCGTCTTGTCCGCTTACTCCGCGTCCATATACACGACCGAGAAGTCCGGATCTCCGCCGACGACAGGAATGACGAGTCCGTGCACATTGGCTCGGACGGCTCGCAGGTCGACCTCCTGCCACAGCCAGATCGAGATCGCTTCGTCGAACAGGATCCGATTGACCTGCGCGTAGATCTCGGCCCGCTTGGCCTGGTCGACCTCGTTCAGCCCGGCCTCCAGAAGCGCATCGACCGCTGCGTTTGAGTAGTTTTGGATATTGCCGCCCGATCCGGTCCCGATCTGGGACGAATGAACGCGTTGGTAGAGCTGCGCGTGAGGATCGTTCAGCACCGGACCTCCTTCCCACGCGAACACCGGCGAATCGCCGTTGTTCACCGCCTCGAGGTAGGGGCCGAACGCCATCTCCTGAATCTTCATCGTCACCCCGACCTCGGCAAACGCTGCCTGAGCGGTCACCATCAGATCGGGAATCGTTCCCCACGGCGGGTAGATGCACGTCATGGTGAAGCCGTTCGGATACCCGGCCCGGGTCAACAGCTCTCGCGCCCTCACGAGATCCTGTTGGTACGGTTCTCGTTCGGTGTCATAGCCCATCATTCCACGCATCAGCAGTCCGTTCGACGGCGTGCCGAGCGGTCCGGCGATCGCAAGAGCCGTCTCGTAGTCGAAGGCGTAACTGAGCGCCTGACGGACCAGGACGTTGCTCAAGATCGGGTCGGTGCAGTTGAAGTAGAGCGCCGAGAATCCGAGGGTGTTGGACGACAGGACGTTCACGTCGTCGCGGGCGTCGAGCATCGCGAAGACCTCCGGCGGCAAGTTCGCCGCGACGTCGAGATCCCCGCCTTGGATCATCGTGCTCTGTGTCGACGCCTCGGGGATCGAGCGCATGATCACCTGATCGAGGTACGCCGGCGTCCCCCAGTAGTCGTCGTTTCGCTCCATCGCGAGGTACTGGCCGTGCGACCATTCGACGAGTTTGAACGGGCCGCTCCCGGCGACGTTTTCGTACAGGAACGTTTCGGCGAACGGGTCCTCGTCCGTGATGTTCGCCTCGACGACGGCCGGGTTGAGGATCGATCCCGGTCCGGCGAGGGCGAGGAGATCGAGGAAGAACGGCGTCGGCTTGGTGAGATGAAGGACGATCTCGTAGTCGTTAACGACCGTGATTCCGTCTTCGGCGATCGCCTCGATCAGCATGTCGCTCCAGCCCTTGCCGAGGTTGATGGATCGCTCCAGGGAGTACTTCACGGCGTCGGCCGTCACCGGCGAACCGTCGTGGAAGGTCGCGTTCTCCACCAGCAGGAATGTGTACGTCAGTCCGTCGTCCGAGATCGTCCAACTCCTCGCCAGCCCGGGACGGATGTCCGTCCCGTCCGGCGTCATCTCGACGAGTCGATCGTAGCAAGCTCGAATCACCGTCATGCCGGCGTTGTCCACCGCCACACCGGGATCGATCGTGACAATCGTGCCCGTCATTGCGAAGTCGAGGGTGCCTCCTTGCTGCTGGCCGAGCACTGTAAGTCCGACTGCGGCCATCAGGGTCACCCCGGCAACCAGCCCTTTCCCTTTGTTACGCATGGCCCTTCTCTCCTTTCCTTCCGTCCTTCTCTCCTCGGTCTCCATCCGGATTTGCCCCGACAGCCGATCCAAAGAAAAACTGCGGAGTCTCTCCGCAGTCCCTTGCTGACTTCTCTCGGCTCGTCGGCTAGTTCGGTGCTAGCAAACCGTGGAGAAGCCGGCTACGATCCAATGCCAACGGGATCGGAAGACGACTGTACGATCCGCTTGGAACACGTCGCTCCTGATCTCTGGCATGATGAGACCACTATAGAGAGAGGGGCTGCTTCTGTCAAACCGAGTAGATGGAAGCCCGTCCTTACCTATAGGAGGGGAGATCGTGGTCCCCGGTATAAGAGGCGTTCAGCGGGTGCCCCGGGATCCGGTCGAGCAGCCTCAAGGCCCATCCGACCCGCCTTGCGCGGCAGTTGCCCCCCTGGTGGCGGGCCGGAATCTACCCGAGCGAGGAGATGCGGTATGAAGGAGTCGGGACCGAAGTCGTCGATCACGTGGTTCTACTACGACCATCTTGAAGAAGCCGCCGTATTCTACAGGGACGTTCTCCAACTGGATGAAGCCATGGATGCTGGGTGGGCGAAGATCTTCAGACTTCCCGGCAGGGCGTTCATCGGGCTCGTCGACGCGACCACGGGGAAAGGCGTTCGCCGGACACAGGCCACGAATGCCGTCCTTCTTACCCTCGTCGTCGACAACGTTCCGGCATGGTACAAGCGCCTCACAACAGCGGGTATTCGGCCGACGAGCGAGGTTAAGGTGATGGACGAGGTACAGATCCGGACGTTCTTCCTCACCGATCCGGGGGGATACGCCGTCGAGATCCAGGAATTCCTCGATCCCGAGGCTCGCGCCATGTTTCACTGAGCCGGGTCGGCCGACGGCGTACGCCCTTTTCTCCGCATCATTCCATCCACAGGTCCTGTTCCAAGCCCTTCCAGATTTCGACCTTCATCCCGATGTGGTTGAATACGTCCTTGTAGTACGGATCGTGGTCCTTGTACTCGGCATAAGGCCCCTCGTAATCGCCGCGCCGTCTCTTGTACTCCTCGAAATGCGCGAGGCTGTCGTATTCCCACACCACGAAATGGCGGTCCGTCTCCTCTCCAGCGATGTACTTGCTGTAGTATCGCAGGCTCTTCCATTCAGGGAATAGCTCTCGATGTGCACGGACCCAGTGGAGATAATCGCGCATCGCCGCCTCGTGCTCTTTCTCTTTTCCTTCTTTGACGTGGTAACTCTCCGCTTCGAAAATCGACATCTCTCACCTCGCTTCGCCTCTTCTTCGCCGTCGTTCCCCGATCCGACTTTTCCGCCGCCTGCAACAATCCCTTCCAGGGAGCGCGCCGACGTTACCTGACGGATTCCCTCGTGCCACCACCTTGTCGGCATCGCGAGCGGAATCGGCGCGTCCGACCGGGCACCGTTCCTGTACGTCTCGACCGCCTCCCCCCGGAGAAGCTGATTCCGGAATGAGACGACTATGATCGACGGATCGCAATCTGTCCAAGAACATCGGGCAGGGCCCTGTTTTTCCGGGGGCGCGCTTGACCGCAGGGAGGAAAGAGGAGGAATGCGCTTTCGGCTTCAGCTCTCTCCGGAGACGAATTGCCCGCGGTACCGGGCGGTTCGTTGTCCGATCATCTCATCGGTCGTCGACCCCGAAGTGCCTCAGGACGGACAGCGCGCGATACGTCAGCCACTTGCTCGGGAGTCCCAACTCCTCGACGTCGACGAGCATCTTCCCGTTCATCGATCGCTCCATGATCCACCGACCGCCGGCCTCTCGTCTGTCCCGGATGACCTGCAGGGCCCGATCGAGGCGCGGGTCGTGCGTCGCTCCGGTGCGGGCGAGCCCGACCATCGCCTCCAGGATGTCGGAGTTGTAGTGAAGGGGGAAGCCGAACTTGAGCCAGCCTCGCTTCGGGCGCGGGTCGCCGATTCCGCCCGCGGCCAGGAACGCCTCCCGGCGGCGCACCACCCAGTCCTTGACCCGTTGTCCGCTCGGCAGCTGGTCGCTCTTCGGCCGGCCGGCGAGGACCTCGTTCCACTCGTTTCGACGTCCCGGCAGATAGACGAAGACGTGCTTGTCGATCAGATCGGACGTGATCCGTTCGATCGCCTCCGCGAGGGTTCGCGATCGCCGCTCCGGAGGGACCTCCGCGAAGCAGAGGAGGAGCTTCGGAAGGGCCATGAAGCAGCGCGTCAGCAGGCTGTAGCCCATCTCGCTGCAGTCGATCCCGTCTTCGTCGACGATCCGGCGGGCCAGGGCTTCGGTCTCCCCGACGACGATCGGGTGATCGGCGTAGCCGAGTCGCATGAGAGCGCCGAGCAGGTTGGCCGTCAAGCACTGCCAGCGTCGCTTCTGCACCCAGCCTCGGTGCTCCAAGACAAAGCGGACTGCCTCGGCGATCTGCGGATCCCGCCCGTCGGCGAGGAACTGGCCGAGGAAGATCAGCTGCCAGTAGAGGCCGTCATACTTCCAGTAGGGTCGCTCGTCGTCGAGGGGAAGCGCGTTTGGGTGGTCGAGGATCGCCCGCGTGACCGCGTAGTCCGTCCGTCGGGCTCGGGCTGTGGGGACCTCGGGGTCGGTCTCGGGCTTCTCGAGGAGACCGGTCAGCGTCAGATAACGGACCGGCGGATTCGTCGGCTCGAGGAGCCAGTGAAGCACGTCCTTGGGGATATCCATCGATTTCCATTGTACTCCGCGCGTCGTGCTCGTGCGCCGCGCGATGTCGGGCCGACTGTCCGGTCAGGCGCGCTCGGAATTCCGTTCCGGGCGCTGCGAATCGGTCGGAGGGAGACGCGACTCCTCCGATGTGTCCGGGTACGGGCCACCCGGCGTGGCCCAACGGCCGCGCCTCCGGCCGTGCCGCCCGCGTCCGCGCCCGGGCTCTGGGCTTATGCACACATGGTCGGCGTCCTCGAACGAAAGGGCCTGTCCCTCGGTGATCGACGTCAGAAGCTTCCTTCGTCCGGACTGGAGGAGCCGCTGGATCGTTCCCCGGGAGACGCCCATCCGCTGCGCGGCCTCTTCCTGCTGCTTCCCTTCGAGGTCGCAGAGGCGCATCGCCTCCAGCTCGTCGAGCCCGAGTTCGGTGATCTCGAGCTGCGACAGGGGAATTCCCGATGGCTTGAACAGGTTGAACCCGTCGACTCCACGGCAGTAGCGAGGCTTCTTATGTCGCGGCACAGTCACCCGAGTATATGGACTCGGAGTCGTGAGACCAAGGGGCGTTCGTGGGGTGGCCTTGCAATTACTGTGCATATGCACATAATTGAGGCCGAGTCCTTCGTCGGAGGTGAAACCCATGGGTGGACATGGACATCGGAACATGTACTACGCGACCGGCCTACCGGGCTGGGTCCGGTTCGGCTATTCGCCCGGATGGGGGGGACTCCCCCCTGCCGCGCAGTACTTGCGCGATACCGGGCAACTGGAGGCGTTTCTGCGAACGCTTCCGGCGCAGGGCGCGTACGGCGCACGGCCTTGGTTCGAGCCGGCCGCCTCCTCGCGAGAGGAGGAAATCGCAGCGCTCTTGGCGCAGAAGGCGGCCCTGGAGCGGTCCGTGAACGACATCGCCCGTAGGATCGAAGCGTTACAGCAGGCGGAGACGGAGGAAGAAGCCTAGGTCGACGGAGAGCGTTCGCCTTTGAATCGATGCATCCGAGGAATTGCTCGGAGAGAGGAGGAAAGGAATGCCTGGATTCGATGGGACCGGACCGCGTGGGATGGGCCCGATGACGGGGGGCGGCAGGGGATTCTGCAGTCCCTGGGGTGTGGGCCGAGCCTACTACGGGACAGGAATCGGACGCGGGGGGCGCTTTCGCGCGTTCGGCGGAGGCTTCGGCGCGGGGTTTGCCGGTCGGGGCCTCGGCTTCGGAAGGGGATATCCGCCGGCGTGGGGCTCGGACGCATGGCCTCAGTACGGAGCGGAAGGATCGACGGCGGGTCTGGAGAACCTGCAAGACCAGATTCGAGGGTTACAGGATCAGCTGCGCGGTATCGAGCGGCGGATCCGCGAACTCAATGCGTGAGCGAAGGAGCCCGAGATGAGGATCGCTGTATCCGCAGCCGAGCCGAGATTGGACAGGCCGGTGGATCCCCGCTTTGGGCGCTGCCGATATTTCGTACTCGTCGATTCCGAGACGATGGAATGGAAGGCCCTGGACAACGAGAACGCGGGCGCCGCCGGAGGCGCTGGGATCCGCGCCGCCCAGGCGATCGCCGATGAAGCCGTCGACGTCGTGGTCACAGGCAACTGCGGGCCGAACGCCTACCAGACGCTCGCTGCGTCGGGCATCCAGGTGGTCACGGGAGCCTCGGGCTCGATCGAGGAAGCCGTGGAAGCCTACAAGCAAGGTGGATTGCAACCGACCCCTCGGGCGAGCGTCGCCGCCCATTACGGGACGGGAGCATCGCCAGGGATGGGGATGGGACGGGGGATGGGGAAAGGCCGCTGGGCCGGCCCGTCGGCACCCCCTTCCAGCGACGCCCTCGCCGGCCTGACGGAGCAACTCCGCGCCCTGACCCGGGAGATCGAGGGGCTGAGCGACAGACTGGACGCGCTCGAAAGGAAACGGGAATGACGATCTGCATCACTTCGACCGGTCAGGATCTGGCGGCACAAGTCGATCAGAGCTTCGGACGGGCCGCGTACTTCCTGTTTGTCGATTCGGAGACTCTATCCGTCGAAGCGGTGGAGAACCGACCCGGCGCACACGGGGCCGGCGTCCAAGCCGCGCAGACGGTCGCCGACCATGGAGCCCGAACCGTGGTCACTGGAAGCATCGGGCCGAACGCGTTCCAGGGGTTGGCGGTCGCGGAGATCGATGTCTACGTGGGAGCGAAAGGGACCGTGAAGGAGGCGTTCGAAGCCTACCGCGCCGGCGAGCTGAAGCGCGCGGCCGCGCCGACCGGGCGCCCGCATCGAGGAGGACGACGATGACCGTGCTGTGCATTCCAACCTCCGCGGGCGGAGGGCTCGACGACCTCGTCGGTGAGCACTTCGGACGCGTGCCGACCTTCACCGTCGTGAACAGCGAGACGGGCGAGGTCGAAGTCCTCGACAACACGTCGGAGCACATGGGCGGAGCCGGCCTTCCGGCCGACCTGCTGATCGGCGTCGGCGTCGACGTGGTGTTGTGCCAGGGCCTCGGGCGCCGGGCGATTCAGATGCTGTCGGAGAGCGGTGTTTCGGTCTGCACCGGGGCTTCGGGGACGGTCGCCGAGATCGTTGCCGCATGGAAGGGTGGGACGCTGAACGAAGCCGGCGAATCGGACGCCTGTACCCGTCACGCCTTCCACCGTCGCCACGAATGAGAGTCGCCGTCGCTAGCGGGAAGGGCGGGACCGGGAAGACGCTGGTCGCGGTCAACCTCGCCTCCGTCCTCGCGTCCGAACGGCCGACGGCGTTGATCGACTGTGACGTCGAGGCACCGAACGCCCACCTATTCCTCCGACCGGAGCTGAGCGAGCGGGAGGACGTCTCGAAGAGGGTCCCCGTCATCGACGAGGACCGGTGCACCGGGTGCGGCGCATGCGTCGAGGCCTGCGAGTTCCACGCCCTCGCCTTCGTGGGCGGCCGCGTGCTCGTCTTCGACGAACTCTGTCACGGCTGCGGCCGATGTGGCCTCGTCTGTCCGAGCGGCGCGATCCGCGAAGTCGATCATCCCCTCGGGGTCATCGAACGAGGAAACGCGGGAGAGCTCGCGTTCGTGCACGGTCGGCTTCACATCGGAGAAGCGATGGCGAGTCCGATCATTGCGGAGCTGAAGCGGGGGATCCCGGAGAGAGACTGGGTCCTCCTCGATGCCCCGCCGGGGACGGCCTGCTCGGTGATCACCACGCTGCACGGCGTGGACGCCGTGCTCCTGGTGACCGAACCGACCCCATTCGGCCTGCACGACCTTCGCGCGGCCGTTGGAGTCGTCCGCGCGCTGGAGCTTCCCGCCGGCGTGGTGATCAACCGCGAGAACATCGGGGACAGCGACGTCGAGCGATTCTGCGAGGAGGAGGGGCTTCCGATTCTGCTTCGGATCCCGTTCGATCGAAGGATCGCCGAGACCGGGGCCGAGGCGGAGCCGCTGATCGACGCGCTCCCTGAGTGGAGGGGACGATTCGCGGAGTTGGCGGCGAGGGTAGAGGAGTTGGTGTCGTGAATCGCGTTGTGTTCCTCTCCGGCAAAGGAGGCACGGGGAAGACGACCCTCGCTGCCGTCTTCGCCGCGCGCGCGGAGGACCTCGCGGTCGTCGATGCCGACGTCGACGCGGCGAATCTTCATCTCATCTTCCACCCGGAGATCGTGGAGACCGGCGTCTACAGCGGCTCGAAGGTCGCCGTCCGAGACGAGCGCACCTGCATCTCGTGCGATCGGTGTCGTGAAGTCTGCCGGTTCGGCGCCATCGACGAGGGTCTCGAAATCGATCCGTTGCTCTGCGAAGGATGCGGGGCGTGCGTGACGGCCTGTCCTGTCGATGCCCTCCGGCTGGTCGAGCGTCCGTCGGGAAAGTGGTACGTCGGACGGGCCGCACGCCGCCCGATGGTCGGCGCTGAGCTGTATCCGGGAGAGGAGGTCTCGGGCAAGCTGGTCAGCCTGATCAGGGAGAAGATGGACGATCTCGCAAACCGCGAAGGCCTCGAACGGATCGCCATCGACGG
>CAZGXU010000054.1:0-12779 GCA_964530075.1 uncultured Thermotogae bacterium | reverse complement strand
ATCCTGGTGGAGACATCGCGAATCGTGTAGAGTACAAGCGAGATGCAGAAAGGTCGGCTCCCCCTTCCCCCGCACTTCGCTCCTGAGCGGGTCGGCGAGATCTGGCGTCCGGCTCACGGCGAGCTCGCCGCGAGCGCCGAGTCGTGGGCGAAACGACACGACCTCCGGCCGGCCGGAGACGATGTACTCAAGATTTCGCTCCTCGCGGTCGACGTCCAGAACTCCTTCTGCATCCCCGGCTATGAGCTTTTCGTGGCCGGGCCGTCGGGCGGAGGGGCGGTCGACGACAACCGTCGCCTGTGCGAGTTCATCTACCGGAATCTCGGACTCCTCTCACAGATCTGTCCGACCATGGACACGCATCACCCGTTTCAGATCTTCCACCCTGCGTTCTGGATCGACGCCCAAGGCGAGCACCCTCGGCCGTTCACCCTCATCTCGACCGAGGACCTCGAACGGTCGCGCTGGCACGTCGACCCGACGGTCTCCTCCGCCCTCGGACTCGGCGAGTCGTTCATCGAGCGATACGCCCGCCACTACGCGCGAACGCTCGGCGAAAGCGGGAAGTACGACCTCACGATCTGGCCATACCACGCGATCCTCGGCAGCCCCGGACATGCCCTCGTCCCTGCGGTGGAGGAGGCCATCTTCTTCCACGCGATCGCCCGTCGCGTCCAACCGGACTTCCAAGTCAAGGGGGACAATCCGCTCACCGAGCACTACTCGGTCCTCGGACCGGAGATCCTCACCGGGCCGGAAGGTGAGCCGGTCGCGGAGAGAAGCAAGGGATTCGTCGACCGACTCCTGCACTCCGACGTGGTCATCGTCGCCGGGCAGGCCAAGAGCCACTGCGTCGCGTGGACGATCGCCGACCTCCTCCAGGACATCACCCTTCGCGACCGCCATCTGGCGGAGAAGGTCTACCTGCTGGAGGACTGCACCTCTCCGGTGGTCGTCCCCGGAGCGATGGACTACACGGAAGAGGCGGACGCGGCCTTCCGGCGATTCGAAGAGGCCGGCATGAACGTCGTCCGCTCGACCGAGCCGATCGAGAGCTGGCCCAAGGTGCCTCTATAAGGGAGATCCGGCCCGAGAGATCGGACCGGCAAGGAGGATTCCTATGACGTCGTTCGCAGAAAAGAGCGTCCTGATCACCGGAGGAGCAACGGGGATCGGGCGCGCGACCGCGACGGCCTTCGCCCGCCGGGAGGCGCGCCTGGTCATCGCCGATGTCGACGAAGAACGGGGGCGGACCGCGGTCGAGGAACTCAACGGGGTCGGCGGCGAAGCGAGCTTCATCCGCGTTGACGTGTCGAACGCAGCGGATGTGAAGAGAATGGTCGGACACTGCGTCTCTCTGTACGGGCGGCTCGATTGTGCGTTCAACAACGCGGGAATCGAAGGCGACCAGGCACCGACGGCCGACTGCAGCCAGGAGAACTGGCATCGCGTGCTGGCCGTCAATCTGACGGGGGTCTGGCTGTGCATGAAGCACGAGATTCCCCAGATGCTCAAGCAGGGCGGCGGCGTCATCGTCAACATGTCCTCGGTCGCGGGCTCGGTGGGCTTCCCGGGTCTGCCGGCCTATGTCGCATCGAAGCACGGGGTCATCGGGATCACCCGGACCGCCGCGCTCGAGTACGCGGCGAAAGGGATCCGCGTCAATGCCATCTGTCCCGGCGTCATCCGCACGGAGATGGTCGAGCGGGTGACCGGTGGGGATCCGGAAATCGAGAAGCAATTCACCGCGCTCGAACCGATCGGGCGGATGGGGAATCCTGAGGAGGTCGCCGAGGCCGTCGTCTGGCTATGCTCCTCGGAATCCTCCTTCGTCATCGGTCATCCGCTCGTCGTCGACGGCGGACTCGTCGCAGCGTGAAGGACGTCGATGCGACGAGATTTCCGTTCAGCCGTACGGACCATCGAGCAACAGGAGGAGCCGCCCCGTCCGATCGGGATCCCGCGTCGAGCGGGCCGGCGAAATCGCAGACCGACAAAGGAGGCCGGAAATGGAGATCAGTGAAAAGATCCAACATGCGGACTGGCAGAGCGAGAAGCACGTTCCGGTGATCGATTGTCCGGACAAGGTCGGGAAGGACGAGTTCGTTCGAGTGACCGTCACCCTCGGAAAGGCCGTCGCTCATCCGAACACGACGGAACACCACATCCGTTGGATCGCGGCGTATTTCACTCCCGACGGGGACAAGTTCACCCACGACCTCGGAGCGTTCGAGTTCAACGCGCATGGCGAGTCCGTCGAGGGAGCGAACCAAGGGCCGGTCTACACGAACCATGAGGTGACCTTCTCGTTCAAAACCGATCGACCGGGAACCCTCAACGCCATCGCCTACTGCAACATCCACGGACTGTGGGAGTCGAGCAAGAGGGTACAACTCGAGTGAGCGTCCGAGCCGAGGACGCGAGGGGGTCGGACGGATCGGGCCGAGCCCCGGGCGCGGAACCGTTCGGTCGTCCGGTTCCCATGTGAGCCGGATCCGGATCCCTCAGTACTCCGGTCGCAGGCCGAACTCGGCCGACTCGACCCATTCGTTCGGCCGGTCGTAGTACTCGACGAGCGAGCTGACGAACAGGAAGTGCCCCTTCTCGATCGCGGCGAGCCGGCCGAAGAGGACGCGGATCTCGTTGTCCGCGGACGCCGCGCCCTGCTCGCGGTAGAAGGTCTCGGTCGCCCGCTCGATCTCCATCGAGCTCCGGAGCACCTCGAGCAGCCCGGCGTCGGTCGAGATCGAGCTGACACCCCCTTCGATCATCCCGCCGATCCAGTCCTTCGCCGCATCGATCAGGCTCGTACTGGCTTGGACGCTCCCGACGTTCATCGTGCGAAGCGCGTTGGCGTGGCTCGCCTCCTCGTCGGCCAGGAGCGTCAGGACCTTCGCGGCGCTCGGGTCGCTCGTCGTCTCCGCCGCGGCCCGGTAGTTCGTCTCGGCCCGCTCTTCGAGCGCGATCGCTTCATCGATCAATCCCACGGTGTCTCCTTTCATGCGGTCGTCTCAGCATAACGTCGCCGAAGCGGGGACGCCAGCAGGCTCAGGCTTGCAGGTGAGCGCACTCGCCCGACGGGATGGCCCGGACCCCCGTCGCCGTCTCGACGAGGAGCCGTCCCTCCGCGTCGATATCGACGGCCGTCCCCTCGACCGTTCCGCCGTCCGCCAACGCCACGAGGACCCTTCGACCGAGCGTCGCCAGACCCTTCCGATACGACGTCAACACGTCCTCCGCGGCCTCGCTCATCTCCTCCCAGATCGCGACGACCAGTTCGCCGAGCCGAGCCGTCCCGCCGACGGCCCGGACGGACGTCGCCGTCTCCAGTGGCGCCTCGACCAAGTTGACGCCGATCCCGACGAACGCGACGTCGGCAGCGACCTCGATCAGGATCCCGGCCAGTTTGCGCTCGTCCACGATCACGTCGTTCGGCCACTTCAGGCTCGCATCGACGCCGAAGCGCCCCAGCGCCCGAAGGACGGCGACCCCGCCGACGAGCGGGACCATCGGATGCGAAGCGACGATGAAGGTCGCGTAGAGGCCGCCGTACGGTGAGAGCCACGCGCGGCCGAACCGCCCCCGACCCTCGGTCTGCTCGTCGGCGACGACGACGTGCCCCGGCTTGCCCCGACCGGCATCGACGAGGCGGCGGGCTTCATCCTGCGTCGAGGAGACCGTCCGGAACCGGTGGATGACGAGGGACACGCTACGCCTCGCGGCAGACGGGGAACGTGTCGGCGGCGTGGGGGATGACGAGAACGCGGTATTCGTCTCCGAACCGCTCCCGCGCCGCGTCGAAGACGGCCGTCGGATCGACCACCGGCTTCATGTAGAACCGACGGGCCGTCGCGCCATCCAGTTCGGAGCGAAGGTAGATCGCGGCGCGCGCCAGGTCTTGGGCAAGATAGACGGCCTTGTGTCCGCCGAGACGGAACCCCTCTTCCTCGTAGATCGCGAAGACGCCCTCGGGCGAACCGCTCCGCTCGATCCACTCCGTGAAAACGGGGTGGCCAATCCCGTTCGGGCAGGCGGCGATCAGGAGGAGGATCCCCCCGTCGCGGACCGCCTTCATCGCGTTGTACTGCGCCTTGTAGGCCTGATAGAGGTTGATGTCCTTCGGATGCCCTCCGGCCGAGGCGATCACCACGTCGTACGGCTCGCAGAAGGGAACCTGGAAGTGCTCGTCCCAGAAGGCGCGCCCGACGGCGTGCGCCGCCTCCGGCTCACCGACGACGACCTTCGCCACCGCCCCGTCGCTCGCGAGGACGACGTCCACGATGAAGTCGAGGCCGACCATCCGAGCGGCCTCGACCATCTCGTCGTTGACCGGGTTCCCGGTATAAGTGCAGGCGATGCTGCGTGGGTCGGTCATCCGCGCATGGTTCGCCTCGATCGTCGCCCGCCCGGCGACGCCGGGAAGGACGTTCTTCCGCCCGCCGGAGTACCCGGCGTAGTAGTGCATCCCGATGTGCCCGATGCTGAGGATCCGATCGGCCTCGACGAGGGCCCGATGGACGGCAATCGGTGTTCCCGTTGCGCTCGTCCCGATCTCGACGACGTCGCGGTCGCAGTCGTGGATCAGGACGCGAAACTCCCGGCGCAGATCCCCGAGCATCGCTTCGAGTTCGGCGTCGGTCGGGGCCCGATGGGTTCCGGTCGCGACCAAAAGCGTGACGTCTTCCCGCGCCACGGTCGTGCGGATCTTCTCCCACAAGAGGGGAAAGACCTCCCGCGTCGGGGTCGGGCGCGTGTGGTCGGTGATCACGACGACGACGCGCTCGCCAGGCTTTAGGATCTCGAGCGGATCGCCGATCCCGACCGGGTCGCTCCACGCCTGTTCGAACGCCCGCGGCAGAGGGATTCGAGGCGTCGGTCTCCCCTCCAGTACGCCGGCGACACGCTCCGGAGGGACGTCGATCTTCACGGTCCCCCGTCCGTAAGCAAGCTCGAACGTCGGCATGCTCCCTCTCCTTCCCGGTCGGGCGATTCTACCGCATTCTCGGCGAACCTTGCGCCTCCATCGTTCGGCCGCTACGCTCTCGCTGCCATCGGAAGGGGGGCCCATGTCGCGTACCTACCTCACCTCGGAGTCGGTCACCGAAGGGCATCCGGACAAGATCGCCGATCGGATCTCCGATGCCATACTGGACAGCATCCTCGCCGACGACCCGAACGCGCACGTCGCGTGCGAGACGTTCCTCACGACCGGCTTGGTCCTCGTTGGAGGGGAGATCACGACGACGACGTACGTCGACGTCCCGTCCATCGCCCGCCGGGTCCTCCGGACGGTCGGCTACGATCGGCCGGGGCTCGGCTTCCATTACGAGGACTGCGCGATCCTCTCGACGATCAAGGAGCAATCGTGCGACATCGCCGCCGCCGTCGGCAGCGCCGCTGAGATCCGGGACGACCACTCGCCGGACCCCTACGACGTCGTCGGCGCCGGCGACCAAGGGATCATGTTCGGCTACGCGCGATCGGACACCGACGTCCTGATGCCCCTTCCGATCGTCCTCGCCCACGGTCTGGCCCGTCGGATGGCGGAGGTCCGCAAGGCGGGCGAGCTTCCGTTCCTCCGTCCGGACGGGAAGTCCCAGGTGACGGTCGAGTACAACGGGGATCGCCCTGTCCGTGCGGCCACGGTCCTGATCGCCGCTCAGCACGATCCCGACGTGAAGAACGACGAACTGACGGACGGCGTCGTCGAGCGGATCGTCCGCCCGATCGTCGGCGACTGGCTCGACGATCGAACGCGAATCTTCGTCAACTCGTCGGGCCGATTCGTCATCGGCGGGCCGGCCTCCGACACCGGGATGACCGGTCGGAAGATCATCGTCGACACGTACGGCGGCTTCGGTTCCCACGGGGGCGGCGCGTTCTCAGGCAAGGACCCGACGAAGGTCGACCGCTCCGGTTCGTACATGGCCCGCTACGTGGCGAAGAACCTCGTCGCCGCCGGATTGGCCCGAGAGGTCGAGGTGCAGGTCGCCTACGCGATCGGTCGAGCCGCTCCGCTCGTCGTCGGCGTCGACACCCGCGGAACGGGAGCCGTCCCCGACGACCGCCTCCGCGAAGCGACCGTCCGAATCTTCGACTTCCGGCCGGGCGCGATCATCGATCGGTTCGAACTGGCGCGACCGATCTACGAACCCCTCTCCGCGTACGGTCACTTCGGGCGCACGGACCTCGACGTCCCGTGGGAGCGGACCGACCGGATCGACGAGCTTCTGCGGGCCGTGAAGTAGCCGGAGCCGGCGTCCCGAGAGGCGCGCGAAGGGCTCCCCGCAGTGCGAAGTCGAGCGATCCGCTCCCGTTCGGGCTACGTCAGCTCGAGCGACTTGCCGTCTATAACCCGGCGGATCATCGCCGCGACGACGTCGACCGCCTTCGCACCGAGGTCTTCCCCGCTGCGGAGCCGGACGGCGACCGCGTCGGCCTCGATCTCCCGATCCCCGATGACGAGCATGTAGGGGATCTTCTGCAGCTGCGCGTTGCGGATCTTGGCGTTCATCCGCTCCGACGAGCCGTCGACGATCGTCCGGATACCCGCGGCGTGCAACCGTTGTTCGACTTCGCGGGCGTAGTCGAGGTGCCGATCGGAGATGGGGATCACCACCGCCTGCACCGGGCACAACCAGACTGGGAACGCGCCGGCATAGTGCTCGACGAGCAACGCGAAAAACCGCTCGATGGCGCCGAGCAGCGCCCGGTGGACCATGTACGGCCGGTGGGGCGCTCCGTCCTCTCCGATGTAGGTCATGTCGAACCGGCTCGGTTCGTTGAAATCAAACTGGATCGTCGTCAACTGCCACGTCCGGCCGAGGGCGTCCTTGATCTTGATGTCGATCTTCGGTCCGTAGAACACCGCTTCGCCCTCCATCCGCTCGTACAGCAGGCCGCGCGCGTCGATCGCCTTCAGAAGCGACGCCTCTGCCTGCTCCCACATGGCGTCCTCGCCGGCGTACTTCTCCGGCGACGCCGGGTCGCGCACCGACAGCTCGACCTTGAACTCCTCGAACCCGAACCCGCGCAGCAGGTCCAGGCTGAAGTCGAGCACTCGCAGGATCTCGTCCTCGATCTGCTCGGGCGCACAGAAGATGTGGGCGTCGTCCTGGGTGAAGCCACGCACGCGCAGCAATCCGTGCAACGTCCCGCTACGTTCGTACCGGTACACCGTCCCCAGCTCCGCCCAGCGGAGCGGCAGGTCACGGTAGGAGCGGGTCTTCGACTTGTAGATCATGATGTGGAACGGGCAGTTCATCGGCTTGATGTAGTACTCCTGCCCGTCGATGTCCATCGGCGCGTACATCCCCTCGCGGTAGAAGCCGAGGTGCCCCGAGGTCTCCCACAGGTGCGCCCGGCCGATGTGCGGCGTGAATACGATGTCGTAGCCGCCCTCGAAGTGGCGCTCTCTCCAGTAGTCTTCAATCAGGACGCGCATTCGGCCACCGTTGGGGTGCCAATACGCCAGTCCGGCACCGGCTTCCTCGTGGAAGCTGACCAAATCGAGATCCTTGATCAGCCGACGGTGGTCGCGTGCCTCGATCTGCGCCAGCCGCTCGAGGTGCGCCTTGAGGTCGGACGCCGTCTCCCAGACGGTCCCGTAGATCCGTTGGAGCATCGGTCGCAACTCGTCGCCGCGCCAGTACGCGCCGGCGATCGATAGCAGCTTCATCGCCGACGGCTTGACCCGCCCCGTCGAGCGCAGGTGCGGTCCCCGGCACAGGTCGATGAACTCGCCTTGTTGGAACAACGTGGCCGTCGCGCTCTCCAGATCGTCGAGCAGCTCGAGCTTGTACGTCTCGCCGCGCGCCGCGAGCAATTCGCGGGCCTCGGCCTTCGACAGTTCGCTGCGCTCGATCGGCAGATCCTCCTCGATGATCCGGACCATCTCCGCGGTGATCCGCTCCAGATCGTCTTCGGTGAACGATGCGGGCAGATCGAAATCGTAGTAGAACCCGTCTTCGATCGCCGGGCCGATCCCGAGCTTCGCGCCGGGGAAGAGCCTCTTCGCCGCCTGGGCCATGATGTGCGTCGTCGTGTGCCGCAGCGTCTCCAGCGCCTGCGGCTCGCCCGTCGTGACGAGCGTCAGCGCGCAGTCTTCGGCGAGCGTCTCGCGCACATCGCGGAGCGTGCCGTTCACCACTGCGCAGACCGTCGCCTCGGCGAGGCGAGGTCCGATCGACGACGCAACCTCGAGGATCGTGACCCCTCGGGGCTGTTCCAAGGTCGACCCGTCCGGCAAAGAGATCTGGATCATCGTCCCTCCTTGGGAGTTGAAGTGAAGTATCTTACTCCGGAAGCGCGTTTGGGACCAACGCTAGCGATTCCGGAGCCGGCGCTACAGGATGTAGCGGGAGAGGTCGGGATCCTCAACAATGTCGCTCAGCCGCTCCTCGACGTACGCCTTGTCGATGACGATCGTCTCCCCCCGCCGCGCATCGGCGTCGAACGAGATGTCTTCCATCAGCTTCTCCATCACCGTCGTCAAACGGCGGGCGCCGATGTTCTCGGTCGTCTGGTTCAGCTCATAGGCGATGTCCGCGATCGCGGCGATCGCGTCCTCCTCGAACCGGAGCGTGACCCCCTCGGTCTCCATCAGGGCCTGGTACTGCGTCGCCAGGGCGTCCTTCGGCTCGCAGAGAATCCGACGGAAGTCGGCCGCGGTCAGGCTGTTGAGCTCGACGCGGATCGGCAGTCTCCCCTGCAGCTCGGGGATCAGGTCCGACGGCTTCGACATGTTGAACGCGCCGGCGGCGATGAACAGGACGTTCTCCGTGCTCACGGCGCCGTAGCGGGTCCGCACCACCGTCCCTTCGAGGAGCGGCAGGAGATCGCGCTGCACCCCCTGGCGGGAGACGCCCGGCCCGCCGGTCTCCTCCCGCCCGCCGGCGGCGATCTTGTCGAGCTCGTCGAGGAAGACGATCCCCATCTCCTCGGCCAACTGGAGTCCGGCCTGGCGGACCTCCTCCATGTTGATCAGCGTGTCGAGGACCTGCTCGAACAGGTAGCCTCGCGCCTCGCGGATCCGCATCCGCCGCTTCTTCCGCGACGTCGGCAGCAGGCCGGAGAGGACGTTCCCCATGTCGATTCCCACTTGATCGATCCCGTCCTGCGAGAAGACCTCGAGCTGGGGGGTGACCGATTCCTCGACCATGATCTCGATGTATCGCTCCTCGAGATCCCCCGCATCGAGCTTCGCGCTGAGCTTCTCCCGCGTGCTCCGGACGCTCTCGTCCCGCTCCTCGTCGGCGTCGGCACTCGGCAGGAGCGCGTCGAGGATCTGCTCCGTCACGAGCCGCTCGGCTTCCTCCTCGACGCGGTAGATCTCCTCCTCGCGGATCATATCGATCGCGACGTCGACCAGGTCGCGGATCATCGACTCGACGTCGCGTCCGACGTACCCAACCTCGGTGAACTTGGTCGCCTCGACCTTGACGAAGGGACACGTCGTCAGCCTCGCCAAGCGACGCGAGATCTCCGTCTTCCCGACACCGGTCGGACCGATCATCAAGATGTTCTTCGGCTTGATTTCGGCGCGGATCTCTTCCCCGACGTACTGCCGGCGCATCCGGTTTCTAAGCGCGATCGCCACGGAGCGCTTCGCCGCCTGTTGACCGACGATGTACTTGTCCAGCTCCTCAACGATCTGCCTCGGCGTCAGCCCGCTCAACCGGGCCGTCGATACCTCGATCAATGGGCTCATTCCCTACCTCACCACCGAACCTCTTCCAGCGTGATCGTGTCGTTGGTGTAGATGTCGATCTCCGCAGCGATCTCGAGCGCCCGTCGGGCGACCCGATCGATCGGGAGGTCTCCGGGCTCCATCAACCCCTTCGCCGCCGCCAATGCGTACGGGCCGCCCGAGCCGATCCCGATCACCCCGCCGTCCGGCTCGAGGACGTCCCCGGAGCCGGAGATCATCAGCATTCCCTCTTCACCGACGGCGACGAGAACCGCCTCGAGATGACGGAGAATGCGGTCGGTCCGCCACTCCTTCGTCAGCTCCACGGCGGAGCGCCGCAGCTTGCCGTCGTACTTCTTCAGCTTTCCCTCGAACTTGTCCAGAAGAGCGAGACAATCCGCGGTCGCGCCAGCGAACCCGACCAGGATCCTGTCGCCGTGGAGCCGGTAGAGCTTCTTCGTGTTCTTCTTGATGACCGTGGTGTCCAGGGTTGCCTGCCCGTCGCTCGCAAGGACGGCGCGCTGCTCCGCTTCGGAGTGAATCGCAAGAATCGTGGTGCTTCGTACCCCGGCCATGAGGGACCTATTCTAGTTCCCCTTCGAGCGCGCATCAATCGGTTCGTATCGGGCGCGGAAAGGTTGAGTAGCGAAGGGAATCCCGACAAGAAGCTCGGCAAGCAGGCACTTCTTCTTATACGTCTCAGACAGTCCGTTGAGTAGCAGAAGTAGTAGAGGGAGTCGGCGGGTGTGGAGACGAAGGAAATCCGTACGTGAACGTCGGTGTCGGCCTCTCCTTCCGGTTGAGACTGTTGGGGAAAACCGACGAGGGGCTGTGGACGGGCCCTGTGGATAGGTGGAGCTCCTCGCGTCCACAGCCCGATTCCACAGAGAAGCGGAAGCGGTCGACGGGTTCTCCACAGGGTTCTCGGCAGGGCAGGGGATCTTCAGCGGAGGCTCGAATAGCGGGCTGCCAGGTTCTCCTGGATCTCGCTGACTTCGGTGTAGAGAAGCGGTATCTCTTCCAGCATCGTCTTCACCTTCATGTAGGAGTACATGATCGTCGAGTGATCACGATCGCCGAACGCCCGCCCGATGGCGGGGAACGAGTGGTCCGTCATCTCCCGCGCCAGGAAGATGGCGATGTGACGGGCCTGTGTGATCTCCTTCTTCCGGCTGGAGCTCTCGATCTCCTGGCGCTTCACGTTGTAGCGGGAGGCGACCTCCTCTTTGATGTGCTGGATCGTCAGCCGGGGCCGCTGCCCCTCTTTCGGGAGCATCCCCTCGATGGTCTGGGGCGTCAGCGGTTGGCCGCCGAGCTCGGCGAACGCGAGGACCTTGACCAACGCCCCTTCGAGTGCCCGCACGTTCGAGGAGATCCGGCTGGCGATCAGCTCCAGGATTCCCACGTCGATATCGAGTCCGCGCGTCGCGGCCTTCTCACGGAGAATGGCGATTCGCGTCTCCAGGTCCGGGGCCTGAATGTCGGCGACGAGCCCCCACCGGAACCGCGACACCAACCGCTCTTGAAGTCCGGAGAGGTCCTCGGGGGCGCGATCGCTCGAGAGGACGATCTGCTTCTCGTTGCCGTGCAGTTCGTTGAACGTGTGGAAGAGCTCCTCCTGCGTCGCCTCCTTCCCCTCGAGGAAATGGACGTCGTCGATCAACAGGAGGTCGATCTGGCGATACTTGTTCCGGAACGCAGCGGTCGTGTTGTTTCGGATGGCGTTGATCAACTCGATCGCGAATCGCTCGGAGGAGGTGTAGACGACGGAGCTGCCCGGGGAGACCTCGTGAACGCGGTTGCCGATCGCTTGCAGCAGGTGGGTCTTCCCCAATCCGACGTTCCCGTAGATGAAGAGCGGGTTGTACGCGGTCCCGAGCTTCTCGGCGACCGCCTCCGACGCGAAGTAGGCGAGGTCGCAGTTCTTTCCGCGGACGAAGGAGGTGAAGGTGTAGTCCGGGTTCAGAGGGAGCGCGTCGTTCCGTTGGGGCTCGGCCGCGTGCCTCGACGATCCGGTCGCGTGCGGCTCGTTCTTCAGGATCTCGATGACGAGGGCGACCGGATGTTGACAGGACTTCGACGCAATCTCCTCGATCATCCCCCGGTAGCGGCGCTCGATCCCGCCCTTGGTAAACGGGTCGGGGACCGAGATGGTCAGGGACCCATCGCCCAGGGTGAGGGGCCGGGTCTCTTGAAACCACGTTTCGAAGCTCGAGTAGGAGATCTCCGACTTCAGCGTCGACAGAACGGAATCCCACACGACAGTAGCGCTTGCGACCATTCGAACACCCTTCTCCCTCGACAAGCCGACGGAGAGTATCGCAACCCGTTCACGGCGGTCAAGGACGCGATCGGCGAGAAGGAGCAAGTGCGGGAGCGCTGCAACCCCCAACGGACGGTGGGAGCGACGGGCGCGGACAGTCGACACCTTCTCTCTGCGACCAAGCGTCCGGTGCCGACGGGTCATGAGGGAGGGCGAGCGGCGGGGTCGAATCGGGTGAACGGCCGGTCGCCCGGCCTGTGGAAAACGCGGCGATGGCCGATCGGAAAACGGAATAGGCTGTGGAAAAGCTTGCGGAGTAGCTGAGGAGACGCCCGCAGGCCCCCGCTGGTTGGAGTCGCGAGGGGCACGCGAGGAGGTGGCCCGGCGACTTATCCACAAGGAAGTCCCGAAATCGTGCGTTTTCCCGATGCTTCTCCACAGCGTTTTCCACAGGGACGGACGGCACCGCGAAGCGCAAACCCGTGTTTCTAACAGGGTTTGCAGGATGGAAGGGATCGGATGGTCAATCGCTAATGGGGTTCTGGCCGGTCAAATGTCCCGACGGCGCGGGACGAACGGGGTATCGGGTCGAAGGATGGTGCCGAGGCCCAGACTCGAACTGGGGACACCGGCCTTTTCAGGGCCGTGCTCTACCACCTGAGCTACCTCGGCAGGCTGGCGGGGACGACCGGATTTGAACCGGCGATCTCTGGAGTGACAATCCAGCGTCCTAGACCTGACTAGACCACGCCCCCGTGACGCAAAGCCGACTGGGCGAGACAGGACTCGAACCTGTGACCTTCCGGATGTAAGCCGGATGCTCTCCCA
>CAZGXU010000053.1:0-13146 GCA_964530075.1 uncultured Thermotogae bacterium | reverse complement strand
TCTGCCACAACGGGGCTGTGCGAGAGGATCTACCGACTGCGGGCGTGCTCACGAAGGCCGATCCGACCGACTCGGAGAAGCTGCTCGGCCTGCTGCAGCCGTACATCCGCGAAGACCGCGCCCTCGAAGGCTTCTGCGCCCGCGAAAGCGACGTTCTCAGTAGCTTTCGCGCTCGCGAAGGCGACATACTCGCCGGCCTTCGCACTGTCTACTGCGGGATCCGCAACTTCACCAGCCTGAACTCGTTCCTCCTCGGCCCGGACGACCTTTGGGCTGTCTGCCTTCACACGAAGAACCCGCTCTACTACACGCTCACGCTGTCCGAGACACCCGACGGTCCCATCGTCTCCTCCGAGCCGCTCGACGAGTTCGCCGGGAAACAGACCGCTCTCCACAACGGAACCGTCCTCCGGATCGATCGCCGCACCGGAGCGACCGAGACGCACTCCCTCTGCCCGGGCCGCGACTGACGGCCTCAGCCGGTGGCCCCAACCTCGCTCATCAGGCGCTGCCAATCGTTCGGCATTCGGATCCGCAGCCGCCACGCCCGGTGGCGGATCTGGACGCTCGGCGCTTGCCCGCACCGAACGGTTTCCGGAGAATGGTCGCGGCCGACCTGAGTGACTAGGGTTCCGCTGCGTCGCAGGCCTGGACCGAGCGTCACAGAAGCCATCGTGCGTAGCACCTTATCGGACAAAAGCCGGGAGGGACGAGGCCGGCACCGAATCCATCGCGGATGGTTCCGCGCGAAAGGGGTGCCACGATGCGTACATCGTCCGACCGCCGCGCCATCCTCCAAGCGCTGTTCGTCACCTTCCTCTGGTCCACGTCCTGGATCCTCATCAAACGGGGGTTGCAGGAGATTCCCCCGCTGACCTTCGCCGGCCTGCGGTACGCAATCGCGTCCACCGTCCTCCTCCCTGGCCTGTGGCGAAGGCGACAGGAGGTCGGCGCACTGACCCGAGCTCAATGGGTCCAGCTCGCGATACTCGGCCTCGTCTTCTACGCCCTGACACAGGGAGGTCAGTTCCTCACGTTGGTCCATCTCGATGCGATTCCGTTCAGCCTCATCCTGAGCTTCACGCCGCTGCTGGTGGCCGCATCCGGAACGATCGCCCTGAGGGAGCTCCCGTCCCGAATGCAATGGGGCGGAATCGCGGTGACTCTCGTCGGCGCGGCCCTCTACTTCGCGCCTTCGAAGCCTTTTCGGGGGGGCGGCCTCGGGTTTGCCTTAGCCGGGCTGACGTTGTCCGCCAACACGATCTCGGCTCTCCTCGGGCGGGCTGTCAACCGGCGATGCATCGCCTCGCCGGTCGTGGTTACCACGATCAGCATGGGAATCGGGGCCGCTTCGCTTCTCGGGGTCGGCCTGTGGACTCAGGGCCTTCCCAATCTGACGGCCATGGGCTGGGGAATCGTCCTCTGGCTCGCGATCGTCAACACGGCCTTCGCCTTCACGCTGTGGAACCACACCCTGCGATTCCTCTCCGCGACGGAGTCGAGCGTCATCAACAACACAATGCTGATTCAGATCACCGTGCTCGCGTGGATCTTCCTCGGAGAGACCCTCGGCACGGTGGAGATCGTCGGTCTCCTGGCGGTGGCTTGCGGAACGCTGCTCGTGCAGCTTCGTCGCTCGACACGCTCTTCATCGTAGACGGCGCCGTTCACTCCCGCTCGCCGGCAGACTGGCGGAGGACGATGCTCGCCAACAGGATGGTCAGGACGACGAAGACGAGCACCCCGGCGAAGCCGACCGGCTCCTGCCACGGCTCGAGCCCCTTCACCATCACCGCGCGGAGCAGGCGGTTGGAGTAGGTGAGCGGGACGAGATAGGAGAGCGGCCGGAGGACGCGGGGGATCGCCTGGATCGGCCACATCATCCCAGAGAGGAGGACCGAGGGGAGGATGACGAGCGGGAAGAAGACGACCGCCTGCGATTCGGTCTGGGCAAGCGCGGAGAGGAGGGTCCCCAGCCCGACGCTCCCGACGGCGAACAGGATGACGCAGGCGAACGCCCAGGCGACCGAGCCGTTGATCACGATGTCGAACACGCCCTTCCCGATCGTCAGCACCACGAGCGACTGGACGAGCGCGACCAGGCCGAACGCGACGACGTAGCCGAGGATGAATTCGGCCCGCCGGACCGGCGAGACCCAGACGCGGGAGAACGTCCCGTCGACCTTCTCCCGCACGATCGAGAGGAGCGTCAGCACGGTGCTGATCAGGGCGACGACGAGCCCCATGATCGCCGGCGCGAAGCTGTCGATGAACCGGACCTCGACACCGTACAACTGGCGTGTGTCGATCCGGACCGGCCCGCCTTCACCGAGGTCCATGAGGGCGTCGGCGAGCCCCATCTTGATCGTCGACGCGATCTGCGGGTCCGATTCGTCGAGCGTCAGATCGATCGTCCCCTGTGCGCTGGTGGCGACGCCCATCGCGAAGTGCGCGTAGTAGAGGCTGGTAAACTTGTCCGGGATCCGGATCACCGCCTGGTAGCCCGAATCGAGCAGCAGGCGTTCGGGATCGTCGACCGGCGCGTGGACGGTCACGTCGAACGCGTCGTCGGCTTGCAGGCTCTCCAGGATCGACGCGGTGAGGTCGGTGTTGTCCTCGTCGATGAACGCGACGCGGATGTCGGTGATGTCGCCGGAGAACGAGTACCCGAACAGGAGCATCGCGACAGCGGGAAGGACAAGCATGAACGCGAGAACGCGCTTGTCGTGCCAGACCTGGCGGAGGACGCGCTCGGCGACGGCGAGAATCCGGTACGCCTTCACGGCGCACCCCCTGCAACCGCCGTCCGGGTGAGGATCAGGAACACCTCTTCCATGTCCGGCCCCTCCCGGCCGCTCCGACGCCCGGCCTCGTCCTTGAGGGCGTCCGGCGTCCCCTCGGCGATCAGGCGGCCGCGCTGCATCAGTCCGACCCGGTCGCACCACTCGGCCTCGTGCAGGTAGTGGGTCGACAGGAGGATCGTCCGGCCCTTGGCGTTCAGCTCGCGGAAGTGGCCCCAGAACTCGCGGCGCAGCGCCGGGTCGAGCCCGATCGTCGGCTCGTCGAGCAGCAAAGCGTCCGGCTCGTGCAACAGCGCGCAGGCGAGCGACAGCCGCTGCTTCTCGCCCCCGGAGAGGCGGTCGGCGCGCTGCCGGCCGCGGTCCTCCAGTTGCATCAGACCGAGGAGCTCGCGGGTCCGGCCCGCGATCCGAGCGCGCGGCATCCCGTAGATCCGGCCGAAGAAGAGAAGGTTCTCGGCGACCGACAGGTCGCGATACACGGCGCGCTCTTGCGGCATGTAGCCGAACCGGTGCTCGACCGCGCGTCGCTCGGCCGGCATGGCAGAACCGAGGAGCCACGCCGTGCCGCCGGTTGGGGCCGTCAGTCCGCTCAGCATCCGGATCAGCGTCGTTTTCCCCGCCCCGCTCGGCCCGACCAGCCCGTAGATCTCGCCGGGCTCGATCGTCACTGACACGTCGTCGACCGCGCGGAGCGGCCCGAACCGCTTGGTGAGCGACGCGGCGATGAACACGGGAACCCGATCAGCCATCCGATGCCTCCGTCGGAGGGACGAACAGCGCCGGGTCGAGCCCGCCGTTCACGGTGAGCGAGTCGTAGTGGATGACGCTCTTCCGTTCCCCGGTCCCGTCGTACGTCTCCATCGTCCGCGCGAGGTACGTCGATTCCGTCACCGGCTCCACGTCCAGGATCCGGAGCTCGACGAGCAGGTTCCCGTCCACGTCGTACAGGAGCCGTCGGGTCGGGACGAACGTCTCGGGATCGACCCACAGCTCAATCCGGCCGTACGCCGCGTCGTCGGTCGTCGGGATGCCGATCAGGTGGTACAGATCCGGGGCGTCGTCGCGCAGCTCGAACGCGTAGTCGTCGAACTCGTCCGCCACCCCGCGGAGGAACTGCCGGAAGACGAGCCACGGCTGTTCGGCCGTCGACAGCTCGGAGAGGTCCTTCTCGTACCACGTGTCCGCGGCGGCGACGTAGATCCGCATCTTGTCCCCGACGATCAACGTCAGGTTCCCGGCGAGGTAGTCGGGCGCGAGGTACTCCTGCCGCATCCGATCCGGCTGGAGGAGGGAGAGCCGGATCCGCTGGGTGAGGTCGACTTCGCCGTCCGCGTACGTCTCGATCGTGAGCACGGCGTCCAAGTCCTCGATCCCTTGCGTGTTCTCACGCATCCGCGTGATCACGCCGGCGGCGGTGTCGATCGGCTCCGCCGCCGCGATCCCGGCGACGAGGAGGAGCAGGAGGAGAGAGAGTGCGCTCTCGATTCGCCTGGTCATGACACCGCCTACCGGATCGCGGAGACCCAGCCTGTTCCCTCCCCCGCGACCTGCCGCAAGCGCTCCGCAAGCTGCCCGGCATGATGTTGGATGTGGCGGAGGTTGTACAGGTGCGCCTCGCCGCGCGAGAAGGGAAGCCATCCGAAGCCGGACGGCCCGTCGAACGGCGTGGAGTCGACGAGCTCGGCGACGCGCCCGTCGACGTAGTCGCAATACGCGAGGACGTCCTCCTTGGAGTAGGCGTCGTCGGATGTCAGAACGCTCCAATCGCCCAGGTGTGTGCGCCCGAACCCCTCCCGCCCTTCGACCCCTCTCTCGAACGGCTCGAACGCCTCCTCGGACGGCGACAGGTAGAGATGGGCGAAGTAAATCGAGTGGTAGGCAAGCACCCAGAAGGGGTTGTGATCGGAATCCCGGTGCCAGAGCGAATCGGGGCACGCTTCGACGGTCGAACGGAGCATCTTCAACGACGCTCGGATCTGCGAGATGACGGCAACTCGATCCATTGGAACCTCCTCGGGAAGACCGCGGAACAGATACGTCATTCTACGAGGGGTCCCGACGGGGTCAAGCTCGCGAGACGCCGAGAGGATTCCTCATCGGACTCCGCGGGAGGGCGGGGGCGCTCCCCGTTGAGAGGAACGGGTCCCGTGGGGCGAAGCGCGTGGTCCCGAAACGGAGACAAGGGCGAAGAGAGGCCCTTCCTCCCGGATCGCATCCGCTGATGGTCCGGGCCGGTCGATCGACACGAAGGATTCGCTCTTCGGCTTCCAGCTATGCGATCAGCCGGTGTTCCTTTCCAATAGCGCTGAACGCGTCGATGACGCGATCCATCTGGTCGTCGGTGTGGGTCGCCATGTAGCTCGTTCGAAGGAGCGCCTTGCCCGCCGGAACGGCTGGCGGGATCGCGACGTTGACGTAGACACCGGCGTCGAACAGCGATCTCCAGACCTGCATCGCCTTCAGGCTGTCGCCGATGAAGATCGGGATGACCGGCGTTTGGCTCTCGCCGACGTCGAACCCGAGATCGCGGTACCGTCCGCGCATCCGATCGGCGATCTCGTTGACCCGGGCGACCCGCTCCGGCTCGCGCTCCATCACGCCGAGCGCCGCGAGGGCGGCGGCGACGTTCGGCGCCGGGAGGCTGGCGCTGAAGATGAAGGAACGAGCGAAGTGCTGGATCCAGTGCAGCGTCGTCTCGTCCCCGGCGACGAACCCGCCGATCGAGGCGAACGCCTTGCTGAACGTTCCGATGATTAGATCGACGTCGTCGGCCACGCCGAAATGGGCCGTCGTCCCCCGTCCGCCGCCGATCACGCCGATGCTGTGCGCGTCGTCGACCAACAGGCGGGCGCCGTGCTTCCGGCAAATCGGGATCAACTCGGGGAGCGGCGCGATATCGCCTCCCATGCTGAATACCCCGTCGACGACGACGAGCTTCCCGGCGTCCGCCGGACAGGCGGCGAGGACGCGTTCGAGGTCCTCGGGATCGCTGTGCTGGAACCGTCGCAGCCGCCCAAGGGCCAGATGACACCCATCGACGATGCTCGCGTGATCCTCCTTGTCGCAGACCACGACATCGTTTCGTCCGAGCAACGCCGACAGGGTGCCGAGGTTCGTCTGATACCCGGTGCTGAAGACGAGAGCCGCCTCCTTCCCGAGGAACGCGGCCAGGCGCTTCTCGAGCTCGCCGTGAAGCGCGAGCGTGCCGTTGAGGAACCGGGACCCCGTGCAGCTGGTGCCGAACTCGGCGATCGCCGAGCGGGCCGCCTCCCGGACCGCCGGATGGGTCGTGAGACCGAGGTAGTTGTTCGATCCGAGCATGATCAGCCGTTTCCCTTGGACAGTGACCTCGGTCCCCTCGGTCTGATCGAGCGGGATGAAGTAGGGGTAGAGGCCCATCTCCTTCAGCCGCCGAGCGTTCGTCGGATAGCCCATGCTCTCCGCGACGGCCGGGTCGGAGAAGAACTCGCGACACTTCTCGAATAGGTCCACCGTGACTCCCTCCTCTTCGGCGAGGCCCCCGAACGACGGACTAGCCGACGTGGTAGTACTGTCTCAGAGCCCAGCCGAACAACCTCGCAGGCAGGACGCTCTTCAGACGGATCGCGATCCGCTCAAGGACCGGACCGACCGTGTAGCGCAGACGAGGCGAGCGGACGGAGAGGATGCGGGCGACGAGACGCCCGATCGCCTCCGGGGACGCCCCTCCGCGCTCGTCCTTCTCGACGATTGACAGCGCCGCGCGATAGGCGTCCGCGTACGCCTCGCTCTCCGATGCACCGCGGGCCGGCCGCCGGTTGTCGGTGAACCCGGTGGCGAAGTCGCCCGGCTCGAGAAGGACGACGCGGACGCCGAAGCGATGCACCTCCATCCAGAGCGATTCGGTCAGGCCCTCGACCGCGAACTTCGTCGCGCTGTAGAGGCCCTGAAACGGAAGGCCGATCCGTCCGCCGATCGACGAGATGTTGACGATCGTCCCGGAGCGCTGCCTCCTCATGATCGGCAGGACGGCGCGGCAAACGCGGAGCGTCCCGAACAGGTTGGTCTCGAAGATCGCCTTCGCCTCGTCGTCGGCGGTATCTTCGATCGAGCCGCCGATCCCGAAGCCGGCGGAATTGACCACCCCGTCGACCCGCCCGGCGCGCTCCGCGACCTCTCGGACCGCACCGGTCACCGATGCATCATCGTCGACGTCCATCGCGACGATCTCGAGGCGATCGGCGGAGGTCAGCTCCCGCCGAAGGGCGGCCTCGACGGCGGCCGGCGGCCGGCGCGTCGTCCCGAAGACGCGGTAGCCGCGGCGGGCGAGATGAAGGGCGCAGGCCCGCCCGATCCCCGACGACGCGCCGACAACGAGCACGGTCTTCCCTTGGTTCGATCTCATCCGATCCCCTCCCGCCTCGTCCGTCCTCCGTCCCGGTCAGATCAGGTCGGTCAGCCGGTCCATCGCGAGCCGCGTAGTCCATGCTAGGAACCTGCTCCGGGCGCGTCAATTCAGGCGCAGGCCGCCTACCACCGCGCCGGGTCCTGGCGGAAGTAATCCCGAAGGACCCTGTAGATCTCGGGCTCCTGGTCCTCCAACTCGCTCGGGACGAGGAAGAAGGCCTCGGTCGCGACGGCGAAGAACTCGGCCGGGTCCTCGGCGCCGTAGGGGTCGAGGAGCGTCTCTTCGCCCCGCTCGAGCGCGTCGGCGAGCCGCTCGAATCCGCCGAACATCGCGTCGACCCACCGACTTCGAAGCGCGCGGTCGGCGAGGATCGGGGCGCCGTTCAGCTCGCCGTCCTCCGCGTCGAGCTGATGGGCGAACTCGTGCAGGACGACGTTCTGCAGGTCGCCCGTCAGATCGCGCTCGACGTCCTCCCAGGAGAGGACCAGGGTGCCGGTCCGCCATGATTCGCCGGCCCGCGTCTCGTCGACCTCTTCCACGAGCCCGTCCTCGGCCTCGATCTCCTCCCGCACGCCGTACTCCGTCGGATAGAGGAGGACGCTGACCAGCTCGGTGAAGTAGCCGGTCGGGCGGTGGAGGAGAAGGATCCCGGCTTGCGCGGCGACGACGAGCTTCATCCGGTCGGTGACGTCCAGCCCGGCCGCCCCTTCGAAGTGCTTCTCCGCGAGCAGGACCTGGATGTGGCCGTGCAGCTCCTCGCGGTCGACCGGGGGCAGCCTCCGGTAGAGCGGGACGGAGTCCTCGAGGGCCGATCGCCAGGCCGCGGGGAACGGCCGTTCGCGAAGCCGTCTCCGTCGTCGCTCCTTCCTCCCGTACATCCACTCCCCCTTCGATCGGCAGTGAGGCCCGCGACGAGCGATCCGTTCAGAAGAGGGACGCGACCAGATGGCCGATCCCGACGAGGAAGACGGGCGCGAAGAGGAGGAGGAGCGCGCGCCGCTTCAGCAGGACCACCATCGACGCGACCGTCGCAGACACGTTGAGGATCAGCGCCGCGGTCGATCGAAGGTCGCTGATCCGCCCGGCGGCGCCCGCCCGTTCGAGCGCGCTCTCGTACTCGTCGTAGTAGCTCTGCGCCTTGGCCTCCGCCTCGCGCGCGACCGTGCTCTGGAAGTCGGACAGCTCGATCGACTGGTCGCCGAGATCGGTCAGGTACGCCTTCAACTCCTCGTCGTCGGCGGAATCGGCCTCGGCGTAGTACATCCCCGCCTGCGTGAGGTAGGACTGCGCCTGCACGAGCGCGTTCGACGCCTCCGTGGCGGACTCGAGCCGGAGCATCATGAACCCGAGCGCGGCCGTCTTCAAATCGCCGGCCTCGCCTCCCGCCTTCCCGGACGAGATCCACGACAGGGAGGCGAACAGCGTCGCGATCGCGACCAAGACGGCGGCGACGCTGGTCACATCCTGAAGCGCGTCCCGAACCCACCCGATCTTCATCCGAACCATCGCCCTCCCGTCCGGATGCTATGCGCAGAGGGCAGCGGCGTCAAAGCCTCTCCGCCGCTGCGAAGCTAGCCGAACCTCTCGCGGACGACGAAGGAATCGAGGTCCCTCTTCTCCGGCGGCCCGGGCCACGCATCGGGCACCCCGAGGGCGACGACGCAGGTGATCTCGTACCGGTCGGGGATTTCCAGGGCAGCGCGCTGAGCGCTCTCCGGAATGAAGTCGGTCCCGTACAGCGTCCCGTAGCCGAGCGCCCGTGCGGCGAGGATCAGGTTCGCGGCGGCGAGCGGACCGTCGTGCTTCAAGTAGCCCGGATGCTCGGCTTCTCTGTCGCACAGCACGGCGATCCACACCGGCGCGGTGAAGACCCCATCGAGGTAGGCCTCCGTCCTCGCGCGAAGCCGGTCGAGCTCCCCCCGCGGGATGTCCGGACCCTGGCGGATTCGTTCGATCGCCTCCTTCATTCCGATCCGCTTCATGCGGGCGATCCGCTCGGGATCCCGGACCACGAGGAACTTCCACGGCTGCTGGTTCCCCGAGCTCGGGGCCATTCGCGCGGCGTCGAGGATCCTTTTCAGGTCCTCTTCGGGAACCGGTGTGTCGGCGAACCTTCGCACCGTGCGCCGCTTCGCGACGACCTCGAACACATCGCGGATTCGATCGAGCATGTCGGCCTCCCGAGGATCCCAGTGTACCCGAGGCTCGGACCGATTCCATCGAGCCGGACGGCGGAGAAGGCGACGATACTTCCGTCGTCTCCCAGCCGTCGGCTTGACATCGCCGTCCCACTTGGCGTCGAATGGTCACGAAGGCACATCGAGACAGGAGGTGTGCGATGAAGGCTAAGTGCGTACTCGCTGCGGCGGTGCTGGTTGTGGCCATCGGCCTCTCGAGCTGTGATTGGTTCTGGATGCCGAATGTGATGACGCTCGGTTTCGCTCCGCTCTCCGGGGCGGTGCATACAACGGTGACGGTGGTCGGGCAGGGATTCGGCGCGACGCCGGAGGACGCGACGGTCACGTTCGACGGTGTCGAAGCGACGATCCTGACGTGGAGCGACACGAACATCGTCGTCCGGATTCCGATCGTCGCGACGCCGGTCGGTGCACGGACGGTCACGGTTCAGGTCCTCCGGGGCGGATCGCTCCTCGGAGCCGGGACGTTCACCGTCCTCCGCGGCGTCCTGTTCGAGACGAACCGGGACGGGAACGCGGAGATCTACGTGATGAACCCGGACGGCTCGCAGCCGACCAACCTGACGAACGATTCGGACGACGACTACAACCCGATCTGGTCGCCCGACGGGACGAAGATCGCCTTCGTCTCATACCGGGACGGAGACCCTGAGATCTACGCGATGGACGCCGACGGGTCGGACCAGACGAACCTGACAAATCACGCGGACGCCGACTACTTCCCGGTCTGGTCGCCGAACGGGGACAGGATCGCATTCATGACCGATCGCGAGAGCTCCGGGCCGCCGATCCTCGGCGTCAGACCGAAGATCATGATCGACTCTAACGTGGAGATCTTCGTGATGAACGCCGACGGCACGGGGCAGACGAACCTGACCGACGATCCCGCGGGGGACGCGTATCCGTCCTGGTCTCCGGACGGGTCGAAGATCGTCTTCCAGACCGATCGGGACAGCAATCCGGTCGTCCCGCTGGTCATCCTCCCGGACGACCTGGGGACCGAGATCTACTCGATGAACGCCGACGGATCGGATCCGACGCGCCTGTCGTGGAGCCCGGAGGACGACGCCAACCCCATTTGGTCGCCCGACGGATCGAAGATCGTCTTCCAATCGAATCGAGACGGGAATTGGGAGATCTACACGATGAACCCGGACGGAAGCGGGCAGACGCGCCTGACGGACCACCCCGATGCCGACACGTACCCCACGTGGTCGCCGGACGGAGACTGGATCACGTTCCACAGTGAGCGGGACGGGAACGGGGAGATCTACAAGATGACGTCCGGAGGATCGTCGGAAACCCGTCTGACGACGTCGACCGATTGGGACGGGGGACCGAGCTGGTCGCCGGACGGCCTGCAGATCGTTTTCGAGAGCTACCGGGACGGGAACGCCGAGATCTACCGGATGAACGCCGACGGATCCTTCCAGACGCGCCTGACGAACGACCCGGCCTGGGACCTCTACCCGTTCTGGGGCACGTTCGGGTGGACGCCGATGTTGTAGGCCGACGTCGGAGACATGCTCCGAAGCTGCAGCCGGGCAGACGGATCGGTCCGATCGATTGACAACACCCGGTCGGTCCCGTACGCTTCGCCCCCAAGTCTGCCTGTCCGCACCTCGGTGTCGCAGCGATCCCATTTCCCTCCGTGAGGGTTGTGGCTTGCCTTCCAGCGCGGGTTCGGTTTGAGACGTGAGGGCGGCGACGAAGGAGCAACGATGGCGGAGATGACTCGAATCGAGCGAATACGAAACGTTGGCGTGATGGCCCACATCGACGCCGGGAAGACGACGGTGACGGAACGGATCCTCTTCTTCACCGGCAAGCGGCACAGGATCGGGGAGGTGCACAACGGCGAAGCGGCGATGGACTGGATGGTCCAGGAGCGGGAGCGCGGAATCACGATCACGGCGGCGGCGACCACCACCTACTGGCGCGACCACCGGATCAACCTGATCGACACGCCCGGGCACGTCGACTTCACGGCGGAGGTCGAGCGGTCGCTCCGCGTGCTCGACGGAACGGTCGCCCTCTTCTGCGCCGTCGGCGGCGTCCAACCGCAGGCGGAGACGGTCTGGCGCCAGGCCGAGAAGTACGGCGTGCCGCGGATTGCGTTCGTCAACAAGATGGATCGCTCGGGGGCCGACTTCGACCGCGTCGTCGAGGAGATCCGCGAAGAACTGGGCGCGAACGCCGTCCCGGTGGTCATCCCGATCGGCGTCGAGGGAACGTTCCGTGGCGTCGTCGATCTGGTTCACATGCGCGCCGTCTACTACGACGACGCCCCGCAGGGGGCGACGATCCGCGTCGAGGAGATCCCCGCTGAGCTCCTCGAGGCGGCTCGGAGGGCCGAGGAGCGGATGATCGAGCGGATCAGCGAGCAGGACGATCGCCTGATGGAGAAGTTCATCGAGGGGGAGACCCCCGAGCCGGAAGAGGTCCTCCGCGCCATGCGAAGGGCGACGATCGACGGGCGGTTCATCCCCGTCCACTGCGGCGCCGCGTTCAAGAACAAGGGTGTCCGGCTCCTCCTCGACGCGATCGTCGACTACCTCCCCTCGCCGGTCGACCTCCCGCCGGTGATCGGGGCGTCGGACGGGGAGCTGATCCGGCGGCCCCACGACGACGCGCCGCTGGCGGCGTTGGCGTTCAAGGTGCAGGCGGACAAGCACATGGGCAAGCTGACCTACGTCCGTGTCTACTCCGGCGTCCTCAGGGCCGGAGCGCAGGTCTACAACGCAAGCCGCGACAGGACGCAGCGGATCGGCCGGCTCTTCGAGATGCACGCCAACGACCGGGAGGCGATCGACGAACTGCGCGCCGGCCAGGTCGGGGCCGTCATCGGCCTCGCCGAGACGCACACGGGCGACACGATCTGCAGCGTGGATCACCCGATCCTGCTCGAGTCGATCGAGTTCCCGGCGCCGGTGATCGGCGTCGCCGTCTCCCCAGTATCGCGCGACGACCGCGACAGGCTATCGGCGGCCCTCCGCCGGCTCGCCGAGGAGGATCCGACGTTCGTCGTCCGCTCGGACGCCGAGACGGGCGAGGTCGTGATCTCGGGGATGGGCGAGCTCCATCTCGAGATCATCCTCGATCGGCTAAGGAGGGAGTTCGGCGTCGCCGTGAACGCGAACCGGCCGCAGGTCGCCTATCGGGAGACGATCGTCGGGCCGATCGAGCACGAGTTCCGCCACGTCAAGCAGACCGGCGGCCGCGGGCAGTACGCGCACGCGGTCTTCCGCGTCGAGCCGACCGATCCCGGGACCGGTTTTCAGTTCGAGGACACGATCACCGGCGGGAAGATCACCCGCGAGTTCCTCGCGGCGATCGAGCGCGGGATCGTCGAGGAGATGGCCGAGGGGCCGTACGCCGGGTTCCCGATGGTCGACGTCAAGGTGACGGTCACCGACGGGTCGATGCACGACGTCGATTCGTCCGAACAGGCGTTCCGCACCTGCGGCCGGATGGGATTCCGAGAGGCCTGTCTCCGGGCCGGGCTCGAGCTCCTCGAGCCGGTGATGTCCGTCGAGGTGACCGCACCGGAGGAGTCCACCGGCGCGATCACCGGCAGCCTGTGCAGCAAGCGGGGGCGCGTCCTCGGGATGGAGGCGAAGGCCGGCGGCGCCGTCCTCCGCGCGCGGGTCCCGCTGGCCGAGATGTTCGGCTATGCGTCCGAGCTGCGGAACCTGACGAGCGGCCGGGGAACGTTCACCATGCACTTCGAGCACTACGAGGCCGTCCCGTACGCGATCGC
>CAZGXU010000052.1:0-13416 GCA_964530075.1 uncultured Thermotogae bacterium | reverse complement strand
CCCGATATGTCATCAAAGAGTGTCGTGGGATGATACGTAACGGAGTAGTACTAGAAGGACGTATTCAAAGGCTTTCCGAAACTGGACCCTCCGGGTCGGGGCTTCCTGGGTTCGCTTCCGAAGAGCGCCCCGTGCACACAGGGCGAGACCGGGTCGCACTCACGACGGGGTCTCGGGTTCGGCCCCCAGCGCGGCGAGCGCGAACGCCCAGCGATCGGCGACCTCGTCGAGGAGCTTGCCCTTCGGTTTCCCGAGACCGTGGCCGGCGCGCACGTCGACGCGGAGCAGGATCGGACCCTCCCCAGACTGCGCACGCTGGAGCGCGGCCGCGAACTTGTGGCTGTGCGCGGGGAAGACGCGGTCGTCGTGGTCGGCCGTCGCGATCAGCGTCGGCGGGTAGGCAGTCCCCTCCTTCACGTTGTGATAGGGGGAGTACCCGAGAAGGATCGGGAGCATCTCCGGATCGTCCGGCGACCCGTAGTCCGAGACCCAGTACCGCCCAACGGTGAACTCGTGGAACCGGAGCATGTCGAGCACGCCGACCGCCGGGAGACAGGCGCCGAACAGGTCGGGGCGCTTCGTCATGCACGCACCGACCAGCAGGCCGCCGTTGCTCCGCCCGTAGATCGACAGCTTCTCCGTTGAGCTCCGCCCGGTCTCGATCAGCCATTCCGCCGCGGCGATGAAGTCGTCGAACACGTTCGGCCGGTTCTCCCGCGCCCCGGCCTGGTGCCAATCCCTTCCGTACTCCCCGCCGCCGCGGATGCAGGCGACGGCCAGCTGCCCGCCGAGGTCCATCCACGACAGGTGGTCGATCCGGAAGTGCGGCGACATCGCGTGGTTGAACCCCCCGTAGCCGTACAGGCAGGTCGGCGTCTCGGGACCGACCGAGACGTCCCGCCTCCGCGCCAGGAAGATTGGGAACCGCGTCCCGTCCGGGCTCTCGGCCTCGAACCGTTCGGTCACGTACGCGGTTCGGTCGTACGGCAGCGCCGGCTCGCGAAACGGCCTCGTCTCGCCTGTCTCGACGTCATGCCCTAGGACCACGTTCGGGTGGACGAAGTCGGCGTAGGCGAAGTGGACCACTCTCCCTCGCTCCCGCCCTTCCATCAGCCCGATCGTCCCGTCGCCGGGCAGCTCCACGTCGCGAAGCCGAAGGCCGTCTCGGTCGTGGATCGTGACCCGCGCGACCGCGTCCCGCAACGCGGAGACGACGAACCGTCCCCCGACGTAGGCCGCCGACTGAAGGACCGCGTCGGATTCCGGCAGGACCTCCGTCCACGCCGTCGGGTCCGGCCGGTCGAGGTCGACGGCGACGATTCGCCCCTGGGGCGCGTCGCGATTCGTCAGGAAGAAGAACGTCCGGTCGTCGCTTCCGAGGAACTGGTACGCAGCGTCGAACTCGGCCAGCAGGTCGACGGCCTCCGGCTCGGCCGCCACGAGGTCGATGTAACTGATCCGGTTCTCCCGATACGTTCCCCGTTGGATCGGGATGACGAGGTACCGACCGTCGGCGGTGACCCGCCCGAAGAAGATCCACATCGGCTCGTCCGGACGCTCGAACAGGATCGCGTCGTCCGCCTGCCGATCCCCCAGCCGATGGAGTCGAAGGCTCCGCTTCCTGGTCGGTGCCTTGAACGCCTCGCCCGGGGGAGGCGGTTCCAGCCCGGCGTAGAAGAAGCCCGACTCGTCCGGCATCCAACTCGGAAGCGGGAACTTCAACCACTCCAGCGCGTCGGCGAGGTGCTCGCCGGAGTCGACGTCGAGGATCCGCCACGTCTGCCAATCCGACCCGGCCTCGGCCAGCCCGTACGCCAAGAGCTTTCCGCTCGGGCTCGGCTCGAATCCGGCGATCGAGATCGTCGCGTCGTCCGCCAGTTCCTCCGGGTCAATGAGAACGCGGGCTTCGTCGCTCCCCTCGCGCGCCCAGCAGAGCGCCGGCTGTCGCGCGTCCGGCCGCTGCAGCGTGAAGAAGAGGCGTCCGTCCGCCTCCTTCGGAACGCCGACGGCTTCGAAGTCCGACAGCGCGTCCAATCGCGCGCGGATCGCGTCGCGAAAGGGGATCGTGTCGAGCACCGAACGCGTCAATCCGCCCTGCGCCTCGGTCCAGGTGACCGTCTCTTCGGAGTCGACGTCCTCAAGCCATCGATACGGGTCGGGAACCCGAACTCCGTGCAGCACGTCGACGCGGTCGCCGCGCTTCGTCTCCGGATACTCGGCTTTCGTCACTCGTCTCATCGGCCCTCCTCGCTCCGGAGTCAGCGTATCCGTTCGCACCGAATCGCTCAACGGGCGACTGCGTCGCTCGATGGTCCGGCGTCCGACGATCTCTTGACGGAGGGCCAAGCCGACCGTATCATGCACCACTGATTATTCAGCTTTATCAGACTAGTAAGGAGAAGCAGATGGCCAAGCAAGGCAGTTGCGACTGCGTGAAGGTGCAAGCGCTGGTCGGCATCGACGACCGGGGTCAGATGGTCCTTCCGAAGGAGATCCGAGAGAAGGCCGGGATTCGGGGGGGCGACAAGCTGGCCCTGACCACGATCGAGCGGGAGGGGAAGATCTGCTGCATCCTGCTCACCAGGTCCGACGAGCTCGTTCAGGTCGTGCAATCGACGCTCGGATCGGTGGCACGGGACCTGATTCAGGAATGACGATACGGGAGGAGGACGGATGAGTGAAGAAGGGATTCGGAAGGCCGTCAGGGAGCGGTACGGAGAGAGGGCGAGGGCGGGGACCTCTTGCTGTCGAGCGTCCCGGTCGTGTTGCGGTTCGAGCGAGTCGGCCAGCCGCGCGATTGGGTACACGGACGAGGAGCTCGGCGCGATCCCCGAGGGGGCCAATCTCGGGCTCGGATGCGGGAATCCGACCGCGCTGGCTTCGTTGAAAGAGGGCGATACGGTCCTCGACCTCGGCGCTGGCGGCGGCATCGACTGCTTCCTTGCCGCGCAGGCCGTCGGTCCGAGCGGTCGCGCCATCGGGGTCGACATGACAGCCGAGATGATCGACCGCGCGCGGGAGAACGCGCGGGCGAGCGGGATCGACAACGTCGAATTCCGGCTCGGCGAGATCGAGCACCTCCCCGTGGCCGACAACTCGGTCGACGTCGTGATCTCGAACTGCGTCGTCAACCTCTCGCCGGACAAGCCTCAGGTCTTCCGGGAGGCCTTCCGCGCGCTGAAGCCGGGCGGGCGCCTCGTCATCTCCGATATCGTCCTGCTGAAACCCCTTCCGGATGGGATCAAGGAATCGATCGAAGCCTACGTCGGGTGCGTCGCCGGCGCGTCGATGAAGGCCGACTACATCGCGGCGATCGAGGCCGCGGGGTTCGAGGACATCAAGGTGCTCAAGGAAGTGGCGGTCGATCCGGCCTTCTCGGACGCCGCCGCCGAAGCGAAAGTCTACGTCGACGGCAAGGAAGTCGAGCCGGAGCGGGTCGGCCTCGACCGAGAGAAGGTCTTCGAACTCGCCGGAACGACCTCGAGCATCACCGTCACGGCCGTCAAGGGTCCGTAGCCGCGCGACGGATCACGCCTCGAAGACCTCGACGCGCGCGGTGCATTCCGCCAGCCGGTCCTCGTCCACCGTCACGCCGATCCCCGGACCATCGGGAACCGTGATCGTCCCGTCGGGATTCAGCTCGAATGGCGGCTCGACGATGTCGCGCTCGTAGTAGCGGGCGCTCTCCGAGACGTCGCCGGGGAGGCGGAAGTTGGGGAGCGTCGACAGGGCGACGTTGTGCGCCCGTCCGATGCCGGTCTCGAGCATCCCGCCGCACCAGACCGGCACCCCGTGTCCCTGACAGAGATCGTGGATCCGGATCGCGGCGCCCAGGCCCCCGACGCGGCCCGGCTTGATGTTGATGATCCGGCAGCTGCCGAGCTCGATCGCCCAGCGGGCGTGCTCCGGCGTGACGACGCTCTCGTCGAGGCAGACCGGCGTGCGGATCTGCGCCTGGAGCTTGGCATGATCGACGATGTCGTCGTATCCGAGCGGCTGCTCGACCATCATCAGGTCGTAGCCGTCCAGCCGCCTGAAGAGGCCGACATCGTCGAGCGAGTAGGCCGAGTTCGCGTCGATCATCAATCGGAGATCCGGGAACCGCCCTCGCACCGCTTCGACCACGTCGGCGTCCCATCCGGGCTTGATCTTGATCTTGACACGACGATAGCCCCGCTCGACGAACGCGTCGATCCGGTCGAGGAGCTCGCCGACCGTTTCCTGGATTCCGACGCTGACACCGCTCTCGATCCGGTCCTTCTCACCGCCGAGGAAGCGGGCGAGCGGCTGCCCGGCGTGCTTCGCGAGCAGATCCCAGACCGCCTGCTCCGGCCCGGTCTTCGCCATGTTGTGCCCGCGAACCGGCGCGAACAGGACGCCGATCTCGTCCGCGGATCGGATCTCGCGGCCGAGGAGGAGCGGAACGAGAAAGTCGCGCTGGACGTGCCAGCAGGTCTCGATCGTCTCGTAGGAGTACCAAGGCCCGAACCCGACCGCCGATTCACCGTACCCGATCAGGCCACCGGCATCGATGCGCACGACGGCGACGCGCTGCTCGGTCTCGCGCCCGAAGCTGGTCTCGAACGGGTGAACCAGCGGCAGCCGGACCTCTCTCAACTCGATCCGTTCGATCTGCATCAGATCACCTCGTAGCCCCTTTCCAGCACGTAGTAGCTTCTTCGGTCCCCGTCTCGCAGCTCGCTGACGAACCCGGTCGCCGTGTACCCGGCGCCGAAGCAGCCCTCGAAGATCTCCCGCGTCCGGACCCGCCATCGATGCGCGAGATCCATGTCGGCCGCCTTGATCGCTCGCACGTGAGCCGGGATCTCGACCGCGACCCTGTCCGCCGCGGGAGGCGACGTCCGGGCGCCCGGCTCCAGGAGCCCGTCGGCTCGGGACGTCGCCGGATTCAGGATCGCTCCTCCGTCCTCGAGGATCGCATCGAGGGAGGGCCGCGCGCTCGCCTCGTCGAGACGCCGGGCGACGTGGTCACTGGCGATCCACCACTCGACCTGGAACCGATCGGTGGACAGGCCGGCGTTCAATGCGTCGGTCATCGGGCCGTACAAGTCGCGAAGGTACGTGCTGCAGATCGCGCCGAGCTTCCCGATGTTCAGCGCCGCGTTGAGGCTCTCCAGCGGATCGTAGGTCCAGGTCACGAGTTCGAGCCCCTGCGACAGCGCGTGCTCGCGCTGGGCGAGCTTCAGCCGGTATCCGACGCCCCGGCCGCGCCATTCTTCCAGCACGCCCATCATGTGGGAGCAGTGCTTCGGACGGCGGACGTCTCCGCCGTGCGCGCCGAGGAACCCGAGGAGGAAGCCGACCATCCGACCCGCCCTGTCGAACGCGCCGAGGACCAAGCCGCCGTTTCGCTGGATCGTCACCAGAAGATGCAGCGGCACGATGTCGGTGTCATCGAGCCCCCAGACCTCGCTCTGCAGCGACTCGCATGCATGGTACTCGTCCGTCGTGGCCAGCCGCTCGATCCGCACTTCCGCCTCGCCCATGCCGACATCAAGTGTAGACGGCCCGCCGCCGGCCGCAAGGTTGGACCGGCCAGGCCGCGGTCCCGGCCGGCGCATCCCGCTTCGGCTTGACGCGGTCGGCTTCCCGCGCTACGTTGACGGAACCTCGGACCACAAGGCGGACCGTCATGAGAGAACTCACGATCTTGCTCTTCGTCGTCGCGTCCCTCGGTGCCCTGGCGACATCCGCGCAAGCGCAGTCCGTCCTCTCGATCTGCGACTACACGTCGCCGGAGAGTCGGGTCGTGAGCCTCAGCCTCCAGGGGAACTTCCAGTGGTACGACGGCCCGTACCTCGACGATCGGGCGCGGGTGGTTTCGCTCGCCACGTCCGCCGACTACAGCCTTCTCTACGCCTCCGAAACCGTCGGCCATCAGCTGGACGTCACCGCCTCGCTTCGGGGGGACCAGAGCAGCTGGTCGTTCACCCTCAGCGGGGACGGCGATCTCAAGTCGTTCTGGAGAGGCGACGCGTTCGGGCTCGCGGCGTTCGGCGTCGATGCGTCGGACGGCAGTCTGGAAGTCGATCTGACCGCCGGCTTGGGGACCGGGCGCTTCCGGGACGTCACACCGCTGGCGAAGGCGATCCAGATCCAAAACGACCTCCTCGATCTCGGAATCCTGCTCGCCCCGTTGGAGAACGGCCCGCTGCTCGCGCTCGCTCAGACCATCGGGGAAGCCGGTTCCACCCAGGACGAGAAAACCTCCGCGCTGGCGGCACAACTGGTGGCCACCGACTTGGTGAAAGACAACGAGCTCGGCGTCCGCGGCCTGCTCGCGATCGAGCAGATCATAGCTTCCACCGAGGGTGGGCGGGTCTGCGGCCGCGACGTTCAGGGGAGGATCGGTCTCTCGGCGACGATGATGCCGACGGTGTCGATCGCGACCACGGGGGTTCTCCTGTTCAACTATGCCCTCGCCCCGGATCCCGTGTCCCAGCTCACGTCCAACGCGTCGTGCAAGGTTCACTTGGCGCACCCCGACGAGCTGAGCGCGGAGCTCGACCTGTCGTACTCGCGCCGGCTTCCCGAGGGCTGGACGGCGCGGAGTACGTACCGGCTCACCTACGATCACAGGTGGACCCATCCCGACCAGACCCAGGTCGGCCACGTGCTCACCGCGAGCTTGACGACGCAGGTGCTCGGATCCGTCGGGCTCAGCCTCGCCGGCGAGCTCCGCCACTTCACCGGAGACGAGGAGATCACCTCGTTGCTGACGATCCATCTGACCTACGACATCTTCTGATGGCCGCCGAAACCGTCGTTCGCGCCACCGGACTGACCAAGTCGTTCGCCAGGCGCACCGCGCTCGGCGGCCTCAACCTCTCCGTCAGTCAGGGACAGCTCTACGGCCTCGCCGGGCCGAACGGCGCGGGCAAGACCACGTTGATCCGTATCCTCTGCGGCCTCCTGAAGCCGGACGCGGGCGAGGCGCACTTGCTCGGCTGGCAGATGCCGAGCGTCCGGGTCCAGTCGCAGCTCGGCTACATGCCCCAGGACGTCGCCGTCTACGACGACCTCACCGTCCTGCAAAACCTCGAGTTCTTCGGCGGGTTGTACGACCTGTCGCGCAAGCAGGTCCGACAGCGGGCGGAGGAGCTGCTCGACCTCGTCGCGCTCTCCGACCGTCGCGACCAGCGGACGGCGACCCTCTCGGGCGGCATGCGCCGCCGCGTGTCCCTGGCGGTCAGCCTGCTGCACAAGCCGAGGCTCGCGTTCCTCGACGAGCCGACGGCCGGCGTCGACCCGCTCCTCCGGCGCAACTTCTGGGACCACTTCAACCGCCTCGCCGAGCAGGGCGTCACCCTCATCGTGACGACCCACCTCGTCGAAGAGGCGCTCCGCTGCCACGTCGTCGGGTTCCTCAATCAGGGGCAGCTCATGATCGAGGGGTCGCCCGACGAGATCCTTCGTCAGACGGGGACGGATACGCTCGATGACGCGTTCATCGAGTTGCAGGGACGAAGGGAGACGGCCCGATGAAGAGCTTCGTCATCATGCGAAACGTGCTTCGTCGGATCGTCCATGACGTGCGGACGCTCGCGTTGATCATCGTCATGCCGCTGTTCTTCATCCTCCTCTACGGGAACGCCTTCTCCGGCAACTTCCGCAACCTCTCGATCATCATCGTGAACCAGGACAACGGGCTCGCCTCGGTGCGGACGGAGAAGATCGGACGGATCACCCTACCCGTGAACCTGGCCGACGTGTTCATCGCCGGGCTCGATCGGGACATGTTCCACATCCGGACGAGCGACGACCCGCAGGCCGCCGAGGCGGCCGTCGCCGAGCCCGACGTCTGGGCCGCGCTCGTCTTCCCCAAGGACTTCTCGCACGCCGTCGTCAACGAGGCGCTCCGCCAGGGAGGGAAGCGAGTCGTCGAGTACGAGGGCAAGTCGGTCACGCTGGTCCCGAGCGAGACGGCCGAGGCTCCGTCGACGGCGGTGATCGTCGACGACAGCAACCCGCTAGTGACCAAGGCGATCCTCGAAGCGTTCAACGAGGCGTTCTCCGGCGTCCTCGCGACCCAGCAGGCCGCGCTGACGCCGAAGGGAATCCTCGACATCCGCCTGCTGTACGGCGGCAAGATCCGGATGCTCGACTTCACCGCACCCGGGATCATCGGGTTCGCGATGACCCTGATCACCGTTGTGCTGACCGCGCTCTCCATCGTCCGCGAGCGGACGAGCGGCACCCTGACGCGGATTCTCATCGCCCCGATCCGCGCGTGGGAGGTGGCCGCGGGCTACACGCTGGCGTTCAGCGTCGTCGCGCTCCTCCAGGCCGCCGAGCTGTTCCTCGCGTCCGCGCTGTTGTTCAACATCCGCTTCGTCGGAAACCCCGGCCTGGTCACGTTGATCATTGTCCTGTTCACGATCACCCTCCAGGGGATCGCGACGCTGATCTCCACCGTCTCCCGCAGCGAGGCGCAGGCGATGCAGCTCGTGCTCCTCCTGCTGATCCCGTCGATCATGATCAGCGGCGTCTTCTGGCCGCTGGAGACGACGCCCGCGGCGATCCGCCCGCTCTCCTACCTCAGCCCGCTCACGTACGCGAACAGCGCCCTGCGCAAGGTGATGCTCACCGGGTACGGACTCGGAGAGATCACGTTCGAGATCGCCGTCCTCGGCGCGTTCGCCGTCGCGATGCTCCTGCTCGGCGTGCTCTCGATGCGCCGCCAGGCGTATACTGCGTAGTCCGGGAGCAGGGATTCGTATGGTGTTCCCGTAGCTCCCAAATCCGGACACTGCCCGTCGATCGAATCGGCGATGTCATCGAGCGACTGCCTCCGGAGACGCTCAGTCGGTTGGTCGACGGCCTGAACAAGATCATCGGGTAGGTCGCTCCCAAGAAGACAAGCGGATCTTGATTCGAAAGTGAAGGCCTGTCCCTGACTTCCCGTGAATCGCAGGTCAAGAGCCGCCGCGCCCGTGGCGTCAGCCGGGCTTGGGGGCACAAACCGAGAACCGGGTCGAGAAATGCGCTGTGTGTCCCCCGCCCCTGGAAGGACCCCAAACTGGTTTGTGAGCCAAGTCCTGGGTTGACAAAGCAGCTCAATCTGATGATGTATGTACCTATCTGAAAGGAGGTGTGCCGCAGTGCGCATTGCTGCGTATGTAGCATTCGCAGTATTGGTCTTCGCGGCTCTTGGTTTCTCGAAGACGGAGGATTGCGGCTGTGCGTCCTCGCCACCAAATCGACTGGAGGGGCTGAGAGCGTGCGCCGGAGAAACACCGAACGAGCTACCACAAGCAACAACGGAGGGGATGGAGTGGCAGTGCGAGTACTGGTATGAGTGCGTCGAATACGGGATGCGCGAGTGCGATCCCTGCTACTCTCTCTGTATGGCCGGGTGCGTCGTCGGCTGCTGGGGCCTCTCGGGCTGGAAGGCGATGCTATGCAATCTAGCTTGCTCTGCAACCTGCGAAGCCTGCCCCGACTGTGAAGTCTGCGTTCGATGGGAGCGACAGCAGTCTTGCGCCGAGTTCCGGGGACGCAATACCTAACTCGTGAGCCGAGTTCCGGGGACGCAATACCTAACTCGTGGGTTTCGGACCTCGTTTCCTCGGCAGGAGACAACGACCAGTCATCTGCTCGAGGCGCGCAAGAAAGGAATCACTGCCAAGGGGACGACCGGTCCGGCTATGCCTCCGAATATCGCGGAGCGCTGCGTCCTCCTGAAGGAGGAAGGAACGTCGGTCGGTGATGTCGGCAAGCATGCCAGACGGAACGGCGAGTGGATCGTCTGCCCTCTCTCCGACGAACCACTTGGCACTTGACCAACGATAGTCCCATGGCTTCTTGGCGATTCCAGCTCGAACCGGGTTTCTCAGCACGTATCGGACCGCGGCCATCAGGTAGCTTCCCTCAAGCGGGAAGGAGTGAAATCGTCCCTGGAACAGGTAGCCACGCCACCCTTCACGGAAGTTGATGCACCGTGTGTACCTTCGATGTGCCTCCCCGATTCCTCGTGCCAGGCTCTGTTCCTGCTGGGGGATCGCGATGAGATGGACGTGATTCGTCATCAGACACCAAGCCAGATACGAAACGCCGAACCGCTCGCCCTGCTCAGCAAGATTCCTCAGGTACTCCGTCCGATCTTTGTCGGAGAAGAAGACGTCCATGCGACGAACACCGCGCTGAGTGATGTGATGGGGCAGTCCGGGAACGACGACACGAGCAAGGCGAGCCATGCTCAGATCTTATCATAGAAGAGCGGCGTTTGTCTGCTTCCAGCGTGGAGTTTGGTATTGCGTCCCCGGAACCCCACCCGTCCCCGGAACCCCACCCGCTCGCCTACGCCAGCCCGCTGATGTACGCGAACACGGGGCTGCGCAAGGTGATGCTCGCCGGGAAGGGGCTTTCCGAGGTCGGCTTCGAGATCGCCGTCCTCGGCGGGATCGGCGTCGCCATGCTCTTCCTCAGCGTCCTCTCCATGCGCCGCCAGGCGTACACCGCGTAGCACAAGCCGCGTTGCTGCCTCCAGAGACGCTCAGTCGGCTGGTCGAGGGGTTGAACGAGATCATCGGGTAGGTCTGGATTTCATAGGCGAGCGCGTCTCACCGGTACGTGGTGTCGCCGCGAAGGAGAATGGCAGCGACGTCGACCTCCCGAGCTTCAGGGTCGATCGAGTAGACGATCCGGTACGGGCCGACGCGCTTTCGAAGGGCACCCTTGAACCGGCCGCTCTTGATCGGGCGCACATCGCCGAGCGTTGGATCCTCCGCGATCTCGTCGATCGCCCGGGCGACCTGCTTGAGCCTGTCCCGTGGCAAGGAGCGCAACTGCTTCGCGGCTTGCCGCGAGAGATTACACGCCCAGTTCATCCTTCAGCGCGCTCCAGGCGACGGACTTACCCTGGCGTAGCTCGCGGAAGCCCTTTTCGACGAGCTTCTCCTCTTCGGGGCTGAGCGTGTCGTCGAGGTCGACGAGGCGCTTTGGACGGATCACGATGTCGCTCCCCTGGAGACTGACGTCGACGTAGTCGCCCTCCTTCAAGCCGAGATTGTCGAAGATGACCTTGGGGACGGTCACTTGGCGGTTCGTGCGAATCTTCACGGTCGGCACTGGATTCTCCTCCTCCCCTAATGGAGTATTAGAATAATACTTTGTTACAATGGTACGGTCAATGGCAGGCTGAATCCGTTTCGCAGCCCTCGACTGCCGTCGACCCCATCGAGCGGCTACCTCCGCAGATGCTCAGCCGGCTGGTCGACGGGTTGAAAAAGATCATCGGGTAGATCTGGATCCCGGAAGCTCAGTGAATGCCGATTCTCAAGTGAAACTCTAACCCCGAACTCCGCCACCCCAAACTCCCAGATCCGCACGTTGTCCGTCGATCGAATCGGCGACCTCATCGGGTGGCCGCCTCTGGAGACGCTCGGTCGGCTGGTCGAAGGGTTGAACGAGATTCGCAGGTGACCGCCCCCCAGGAGCCGGAGGAGCTTGATTCAAGAGTAAAGATCTGCCCCCCGAGCTTGCGCAGAACTCAGACATGTGACCCTTGCCTATTGAGTACTATGCCCCCGAAACTCTGAAGGCAATCACGAGGCCGACAATCGTAGCTGTCAATGTGATCAGGGCAACGACACAGGTGACGACGACCCACGCGAGAAGCATTGGGGTCAGAGCTTTATTTTTGAATCTTCCGAGAAGCATTGGGGTCAGTGAATCTTCGGCTTTTCTCGGAGGGGGTCCAGGGACGTCGTATGAAACCCGCGGCTCCACGAGATGAGAGTCTCACTCCCAGACCAGCTTCGACAGGAAGACATTCTGGGCCCTGCGCCGCGGCTTCTCTAGAATGGAGCCGGGCAAGGGGGCCATGATGGAAGGATCGAGCGGAATGCAGGGCGCGAAGCCCCCGTCCGAGCCGTCGAAGATGGGGCTTTGGGCAGCGACGTCGATCGCTGTCGGGACGATGATCGGGGCGAGCATCTTCTCGATCTTCGGGCTGGGGGCGCAGATCGCCGGCCGGAATCTGCCGCTGGTATTCGTCCTGTCGGGTGCCCTCGCGTTCCTGGTCGCGCATTCCTACGCGCAGCTCGGATCCCGCATCGTCTCCAACGCCGGAGCGATCGAGTTCATCCTCAAAGGGTTCGGCGACGGGACGATCGCCGGCACGTTGAGCTTCCTCACGTGGTTTACCTACGCGATCTCGATCGCGCTGTTCGCCAAGGGGTTCGCCGGGTACTTCCTGCCGCTCGCCGGAGTGGGGGCGACGTTCTACCCCATGGGGCTGGTCGCCGCCGCGGTGATCCTCGCGTTCACGGTGCTCGGCCTCCTCGGGACGAAGGCCGTCGGCCGCGCCGAGTTGGCGATCGTGCTGGTCAAGCTCTCGATCCTCGGCGTGTTCATCGTCCTCGGCCTGCGGATGATCCATCCGGCTTGGGTGACGCCGACGTTCGCGGCCGGCCACGCACAAGGCACGTTCACCGCGGTGGCCGTCTTCTTCCTGTCGTACATGGGGTTCGGTCTGGTGGCGAACGCGTCGGAGAACATTCGCGATCCGAAGAGAAACGTCCCCCGCGCGATCTACCTCAGCATCGCCATCGTGACGCTCGTCTACGTGGCGGTGGCCCTCGTCGCGGTGGGCAACGTCCCACTGGCCGATCTGATCGAGTCGAAGGACTTCGCCCTTGCCGTCGCGGCGAGGCCTTTCCTCGGCCAGGCGGGGTACTTGCTCGTCGGCATCGGCGCGCTGTTCTCGATCTCGTCGGCGTTGAACGCGACGCTGTTCGGAGGGGCCAACATCGCGTACGCCCTCGCCACGGAGGGGGAGCTCCCGCGCCTGTTCGAGCGGAAGGAGTGGTTCGGCGGATCGCTCGGTCTCTACCTGACCGCGGCGATCAGCCTCGTCCTCTCGCTCACCTTCAACCTGAACGGGATCGCCTCGATGACGAGCGCCGTCTTCATGGCCATCTACTTCTTCGTCCTGCTGTCGCACCTGCGGTTGGTGAAGGAGGTCGGCGGCAGTCGGATCGTCATCCTCGGGTCGATCGCTCTCATCGTCGCGGTCTTCGTGCTCTTGCTCCTGCACGAGTGGCGAACCGAGCGGACGTCCTTCTACGGGACCTGGATCATCTTCCTCGCAGGCCTCGCGGTGGAGCTCATCTACCGAGCGCGCTTGCACCGGCGCCTGCGCCATCGAACCGCCGGTGTAGGGAGCGGCACCTTCCAGGACGGACCGTAGTCCGGTCTCGGGCTGTCGCGGTGCACGAAGGCTTTGCAAATGTCGAAGCCAAGCCTTCCTGAGTGGGATGGCATCTGCGCGAGGTGGATCTCGGACCGGAAGCCACGCTTCCGCCTTCAGACAGGGCATGTATCCCTCAGCCCCCACATCTAGATGAGGGTCTCGGGAAATCGAGGGACACATACCCCATTTCGACCACCGCC
>CAZGXU010000051.1:0-13815 GCA_964530075.1 uncultured Thermotogae bacterium | reverse complement strand
TTTGGTGAGGCAATGCAGCCGGTTGACTGTTCGTTCGCGACTGCCTACGATAGTGTTATGAGGATCACATCGGAGGGCGCTGGCCGGGAAGGCTCGGCCGGTTCATCCCGGAGGTTCGCATCACAGGAGGTGCACCATGCGTAAGGTCCTTGCTCTGTCCCTGATGGCCGTCCTGGTCATCGGAGTCATCGGCTTCGCTCAAGGTACGAAGGATCATCCGTACCGACTCATTCTCGTCCCTTCAACGGACGTCGCTGCCGTCGCACGGATCGGCGATGAGATCGCTGAGGCCCTGACACGGATCACCGGACTCGAGATCGAGGCGTTCATGACGCCCGACATCCCGGCCGCGATTTCGGAGTACGCAACGGCCGAGGCGGACGTCTTCGGGTTCTTGTCCACCGCCGCGTATCTCGATGCGTTCGTGGAGACGCTCGCCGTCACCGGCGAACAGATCGATCTGACGCTAATTGCCGTGCGAAACGGCTACATCGGCTACTGGACGGGGTACTACGTCCCCCGCGACGCGGGCTACACGTCCCTATATGACCTCGAAGGGAAGACGTGGGGCTACCCATATCCGGGTTCCACGTCCGGGTTCAGGATGCCCAACGCGCAGCTCCAATTCCTCGGAATCACCCCAGGTCCCGGCCTCGAGACCGGTTCGCACGACGCGTCGATGATCGCCCTGTACAACGGCGACGTCGACTTCATCACCGGCTTCTGGAGCCCGCCGCAGGCGCCCGTCGTCCTGCGCCAGATGGGATTCCAATGGGAACCCGGCATGCCGCTCGAGCTCGGAATCTGGAACGACGATCCGGTCGAGGCGTGGGGCGAGACCGTCGGGCGAATCACCGGCGACCTCGCCTGGTACGTCAAGGATCTGCGTCAGGCCTTCCTGCAGGACGGCTCGATGCCCGACATCATCGAGAAGATCCAGGTTCTCGCGCTTTCGGACGTCATCCCGAACGACGGGGTGTCGTTCGTGCCCGGATTCCCGGAGGACGACAAAGCGCTGATCACGCAGGCGATCATCGACTTCATCACCACCGACGAAGGGAAGGCTACGTTCGGCGATCCGAACTTCTACGAGTGGGACAACGTCCAACGGACGACGGATGCAGTCTATGATCCGTTCCGACGGGCGAGAGGCTACGACGTTCCCGAGCGCTAGGCCGCTCACGAGAGTTCAACCCTCGCGGGAGGGGGTGTTCCCCCTCCCGCGCTTCCTAGTCCAATGTCAACGATCGCATCACAGTTGCAGGTTGACCATCTGACCAAGGTCTACGAGCGCGGGGAGGTGCTCGCCCTCCGCGATGTAAGTCTCCACGTCGATAGGGGTGAGTTCCTCATTCTCATCGGGCTTTCCGGGTCCGGCAAGTCGACGCTTCTTCGATGCATGAATCGGTTGATCGAGCCGACGTCCGGCAAGGTCTACCTCGATGGGATCGATGTGACGGCTGCCCGGGGAATCCAGCTCCGCCATGTCCGCCGGAAGATCGGCATGGTCTTCCAGCAGTTCAACCTCGTCAAACGGTCGTCAGTTCTCACGAACGTCCTCGCCGGCCGGCTCGGATACACGCCCGCGCTTCGGTCAATGGTGGGCAGATTCTCCAAAGAGGACATCCGAAGGGCCAAGGAGAGCCTCGAACAAGTCGGTCTCTCGGAGAAGATGTATGTGCGCGCCGATCAACTCTCCGGGGGGCAGCAACAGCGGGTCGGGATCGCCCGTGCAATCATGCAAGATCCCGAGGTGATGTTCGCCGACGAACCGGTTTCCGCACTCGATCCGGCAACGTCCAACTCGATCTTGCAATACCTTGAGCAGATGAAGAAAGACGGGGTCACGGTCATCTGTGCGCTCCACTTCCTCTCCCTTGCCCGCCGCTACGGGACCCGCATCCTTGCCTTGAAGGATGGACAGATCGTATTCGAAGGACTCCCGAAGGAGATCGACGCGGCGAAGTTCAAGGAGATCTACGGCGAGGATGCCGAAGAAGTGGAAATCCGGTAGGCGATGTTCAAGAGACCGCTCGTCCCCAAGAACCGGATCGCGGCGTTGGTGCTCGACTGGGCCATCTGGGGATACCTGTCGTACTGTACGTTCTTCCTGATCAACTACCTCTACAAGACGTTCTTCGCACTCAGCGTGCACGACGCGCTGACGTTTCCGACGTACGGATGGCCGCTGGCCATTGCCGGGAGCTTCGCGGCCGCGTTTGTGTGGGAGGCCTTCGGAACAACCATCGGCCACAAAGCGCAAGGGTTGACGTTGGTCCGATCGGATCTCTCTCCCGCGACGTTAACGGACCGAATCCGACGAACTCCACTCGAGTTGCTTTCCTGGACCACGACGCTGTGCGCGTTCTCCCTTCTCATCACTCCGCTTGCGGGTATGGGGGCGCTGTTCTTCGGCCTCGCCGCAAGAGCGTCCGTGTCGTTTCTTCCCGGCGTGGCTCTCTGGCCGTTCGGCGCGTGGTCCTCGACGCTCCTCTTCAGCCTCGCAGCGGTCGCCGTCCTTCTGGTCGGAGGGACGGCTCTGGGGGTCACCGCGCTTGCTTGGCTGCGGTGGCTGTGGGGCGCCCGGGGAGGCGGGGGCCCGCAGGTCGACCGGCTCGCCGGAGTCCGTCTCATCTCGGCCGACGAGCTCGCGGATGTCTCCAGACGACCGAGACGGTGGTTCCAGACGAGTTCCGGGATCATGGCGTTTGTACTCATCGCAATCACACTCTGCGTCGGATGGCTATTGGTCGATGTCGACCTCGGGAACCTGATCCACCGGGCACCGTTGATGGCGAGGACGCTGGGGCGGCTGGTCAATCCGGACTTCTCGACGTTCGCTGTGACCGATCCAGTACTCAAGGACAGCATCGGCAGCGCCATGGTGGAAACCATCTTCATGGCGCTGATGGCGACCTTGCTCGGCTTCGTCTTCGCGTTCCCCCTCAGCTTCCTCGGGGCCCGCAATCTCACGGGTAAAGGACCTCTCGGTTGGGCAATCTACACCTTGACGCGTGCGTTCTTCAATATCTTCCGATCGGTCGAGGTCCTCATCTGGGCGATCATCTTTGCCGTGTGGGTCAGTTTCGGACCGTTCGCAGGGGTCATTGCCCTTGCCGTTCACACCGTGGCCGCGCTCGGCAAGCTCTACTCGGAACAGGTCGAGTCGATCGATCCAGGACCGGTGGAAGCGATGACTGCTGTTGGAGCACGCCGGTGGCAGATCATCGTGTACGGGATCATTCCTCAGATCATTCCCTCGTTCATGGCGTTCACGATGTACCGATGGGACATCAACGTGCGTATGTCGACGGTCATCGGTCTCGTCGGCGGCGGCGGAATCGGGCGGATCCTATTCTACTACCGAAACGACCTCGATTGGGAAAAGGTGGGAGCGGTCGTGGTCACGATCATTGCGGTGGTGTGGACGATGGACTACATCAGCGGCCGCGTGCGGGAGAGGATCACCTAGCATGATCGGAGAAGGTAGGCACACGCGATTCGCACGGATCCTGGCGAGAGGTCGTCTCGTAAGGCGTGCCCTTCAGCCCCAGATTCTTTGCCTCCTCCTGGACGGGATCGCGGTCTTCTACGCGTTCGTCATGGGCACGTACTGCTTCAGCCGGATCGTGCTCGGCGAGGAGCACTACCTGCTGATGCCGTGGTGGCTTGTCTTCGTCCTTTCGCTCGAGATCGCCGTCGCGTGGGAATCCTTCGGAGTCTCCTTGGGAATGAATTTCGGGCGGCTCGCTCTGCGTCCGACCGATGAAGACCGTGAGCGACCGAGCTTCCTTCAGCGGCTCCTGCGCTTCGTGTCGTTTCAGGTCCTTGGATTCACGGTCGTTGGCATGCTCGCGGCAGCGTGCAGCAAGCGACGGCTGACCCTGTTCGACATGATCAGCGGCACGGCGCTGGTCAGGCACGAGAGGGCAAGTTTAGCAAAGGTCGTCTGGTACAGAACGTCCGCCGGCGCCGCGACGGTACTGCTCCTCGTGCTCACGCTGATCACGGCCACGTATATTACCCAGATCAAGCTCCTGCGGCTGTTCACCGGGGCAGGACGCGCACAGATCGTCCTAAGAGGCCTCGTTCACCCTGATTGGTCAATCATGGGCGAGGGACTCGGATTGCTCGTCGAAACGCTCTTCATGTCGCTTCTGGCGACGCTGTTCGGGGTCGTCTTCGCTGCACCCCTCAGCTTCCTCGCTGCCCGGAACCTGACCACCGGCATCATCGGTCGCTTCGTCTACACGATCGTGCGGATCATCATGAGTATCACACGCTCCATCGAGCCGCTGATCTGGGCGGTGATCTTCGTGCTCTGGGTTCGATTGGGGACCTTCCCGGGGATGCTGGCGCTCTGGGTTCATTCGATCGCGGATCTGACGAAGCTCTACTCGGAGCAGCTCGAGTCGATCGACCAGGGCCCGGTGGAGGCGATCCGCGCCACGGGCGCGAGCAGACTGCAGGTCATCCTGTACGGCATCGTCCCCCAGATCGTCAATCCATACCTGTCTTTCACCCTTTACCGATGGGATATCAACGTTCGAATGGCCACGATCATCGGAATCGTCGCAGGGGGCGGAATCGGCCAGCAACTCTACCTCTATACGCGGTACTGGAAGTGGAGCCAAGCGTCGATGCTCATGCTCCTGATCATGGGAACCGTCTGGGCGATCGACTACATCTCGGCTCGGATGAGAGCCCGTCTCGAAACCGGGCCCACCAGACGTAGGGCCCGCGCGCGGCCCACCTAGCGGAACCCGGGCTCCTTCGGGGCGTTATCTGAGACTAACTGAAAGTCAGCCCTTCCAAGTACTCCTGGATGTCCTCGAGCCCGAACGTCGTCTTCAGCGCCACGTTGTCCTCGAGCCACGCGTCCTTGATCGTGTCGTCACGGCGGATCTCGATATCGTCGATCCCGAACGCGTCGACCATCTTGCGCGCTTCTTCCTCGATCTGGCGATCCTTCACCCGGAAGAGAAACCTCGGGAAACTCGGCATCGGCCCACCTCCAGGCCCACAGTATACCGCGTCGGGGCGCGATCCATCGACGGCCGCGCCCTTCCACTCCCGGTGTGTCTCCGGTATCGTCTGGCCATGGATGAGAAGCGCGAACGGGAGATCGCGGTCGTCCGCGCCGCCGAGCGACAGCGCGACGACCTGGAGCTGTTGGTCGCCCGAATCGAGGCCGAGGACCACCCCGACGATCCGGAGGCCGGCGCTCGCGCGCCGCGTGAGATGGCCGAGAGCCTCTCCCGATACGACGCCCTCTCTTCGGACTCGGTCTGGCTCCTTCTCGCCTACCGACGCGGCCGGCCGGCCGGCCTGGCGATCCTCACGCGCGTCCCCAAGCTCGACAGACGCGTCGGCTTCCTCTACCTCGACGAGTTGCACGTCCTCGCCGAGCACCGGTGTCGCGGGATCGGCCGCGCGCTGATGCGCTCCGCCGTCGACCTCGCACGCGAGCAGGGCCTCGCCGGGATCCGGCTTCTGAGTCGGCCGGACAACCGTCCGGCCCGCGCTCTCTACGAATCCCTCGGCTGTCGGGCGAGCGAAACCCTCCTCTACCAGCTCCGAGTTGAACGCCCCGATCCCTCGTTCTAGAATGGCTTTTCATGAACACGGTCGACCTGATCGCGAAGAAGCGCGACGGGGGAGAGCTCTCCCGAGAGGAGATCGAGCACTGGATCGCCGGAGCCGTCCGTCGGACGATCCCCGAGTACCAGAGCGCCGCCCTGCTCATGGCCATCCGCCTCCGCGGGATGACCGATGAGGAGGCGGCGATCCTGACCGACGTGATGGCCCGCTCCGGCTCGATGTTCACCCCGGAGGACCTGGGTGGGTTCACCGTCGACAAGCACTCGACCGGGGGCGTCGGCGACACGACGACCCTGGTCCTCATCCCCCTTCTCGCCGCCGCGGGGCTGACGGTGGCGAAGCTCTCAGGCCGCGCCCTGGGGCACACCGGGGGCACGATCGACAAGCTCGAATCGATCCCCGGGTTCCGCGCCGACCTGTCGCGCGACCGGTTCCTCGACCTCGTCCGCCGGACGAAGCTCGCCCTCGCCGATCACACCGAGGACATGGTCCCGGCCGACCGGATCCTCTATGAGCTGCGCGACGTCACGGCGACGGTCGACTCGCTCCCGCTGATCGTCTCGTCGATCATGTCGAAGAAGATCGCCGGCGGTGCCCAGGCGATCGTCATCGACGTCAAGACCGGCGCCGGCGCGTTCCTCCCGAGGCTCGAGGACTCGCGCAGGCTCGCCGAATCGCTCGTCGCCATCGGCGCGAAGCTCGGGCGGAAGATGGCCGCGCTGATCACCGACATGTCGCAGCCGTTGGGGCGGATGGTCGGGAACGCCCTCGAGGTCGAGGAAGCGATCGATACCCTCCGCGGCGAGGGGCCCGAGGACCTGTCGCGCCTCTGCTGCGAGCTGGGGGCCGAGCTCGTGGCGTTCGCCGGCGTCCTCGAGGATCGGCAGGCGGCGGTCGGTCGGCTCGATCGTCTCCTCCACGACGGCTCCGCCCTCGCCAAGTTCGCCGAGCTGATCGCCAACCAGGGCGGGAACCCCGCGGTGATCGAGGATCCATCCCTCCTCCCCCGCGCCGCACGGAGGGTGGAGGCCCGCGCACCGCGCGCCGGCGTCGTCCGCTCCCTCGACGCGCTCGCGATCGGCCGCGCGGCCAACCTGCTCGGGGCGGGGCGGCTCACCAAGGAGGAGTCGATCGACCCGGCCGTCGGGGTCGAGCTCGTTCACAAGGTCGGCGACCGGGTGGAGAAGGACGGGCTCCTCGCCGTCCTTCACGTCGACCAAGAGGCCCACCTCGATGCGGCCTGTCGGATGGTCGAGGCGGCCTACGGGATCGATCCGGAGTCCGCGGACGTCGCGCCGCCGGAGCTCATCGTCGAGCGGATCGTCGGTGACCCGTAGCCCCGCTCACGAGTCGCTTGAGGGAGCCTGAGCCTTCCCTTCGGCTTTCCCGTTCCGCGCGAATCTCGATCGGCTAAAGCGAGAACGCGTCGGGGAGGAGATCGCGCACCGTCGTCCGGACGAACGATCCTTCCGGGCTTCCCATCAGGACTTCCATCTCCGGCGCGTGCTCGTGGAGAACCTGGCGACAGGCCCCGCACGGCCGACAGTGGTCCGACGCGCACGACACGGCGAGCTTCTCGAACCGGTGCTGTCCCTCGGAGATCGCCTTGAACAGCGCCACGCGCTCGGCGCAGAGGGACAGCCCGTTCACCTCGCTCTCCACGTTCGCACCGGTGTAGACCGTCCCGTCCTCGCAGAGGAGGGCGGCCCCGACGGGGAACCCCGAGTACGGGGCGTACGCGTTCGCACGCGCTTCGTTCGCCAGCCGCAACAGCTCTCGATCGTCCATCAGAATCGGATCACCACCCCCAGTACGGCCGCCCATCCGCCGGGGCGAAGATCCCACCAGCTCGCCGTCCCACTCAGCGGGAGGAGGAACCGGACGTCCCCGTAGAGCCGGAGGAACGGCGGGCCGATCTCGAGCCCGACCACGCCGTGGACGGCGAAGGACGACCACGCCATCTCATCGAGGTGAAGGGCCGCCAGGGCATCGGCCACCCCGCCCTCGAGTTCGGGAGGAACGTCGAGGTCGATGAGGGGCCGGATCTCGCCCCCGATCAGATCGATCCCCCCTCCGAGCGTCAGCGCAAGGACGAGGGCGTCGAACCGCTTCACCACGTCGGTCGACAGCAGCCAGGAAGAGAACGCGACGTCAATCGTCGCCGAGCCGGAGAAGCCCTCAGAGTCGAACGTTTCGTCGAACAGGGGTTGCGGGATCTCCGCGCCCGCGAGTCGCGCGGCGCCGCGCACCAATCCGTCGTTCAGTACCCCCCCGGTGAAGCGAAGGCTGTCGACGACGACCAGGGGGAGGGAGATCTCGACGGCACCCCCCAGCAGGGGGACGGGGAGAAGAGAGGGAAACGTCCGGGCGAAGTCGTCGATCTGAACGAGCGTCTCGTCGATCCGTTCCCGAACCTCCTCGAGATCGTCCGGCGGAACGCCGAGATCGACCAGCGCCTCTTCCACCTCGGCGAACGCCGCCTCGACGGCGATCGGGACCCGGTCCAGTGCACCGGAGACGTCGAGCGCGTAGATCGGCACGCCGAAGGTGACTCCCCCCCCGACAACGGTCGCGGCGTGGATCAAGAACCCACAGAGCGCAGCGGCCGACACCCACAGGAGGCGGGTCTTCATCGTCGATCCCAGCCCTGCCATTCCGCCCTCTTCAGCTCGGCCCGCTTGATCTTCCCGCTGGCCGTTTTCGGCAGCTCGGTTACGTACTCGACCGCCCGCGGGTACTTGTACGGCGCGGCGACGCTCTTCACGTGATCCTGGAGCTCCTTCGTCAGCCCGTCGGACGGCTCGTAGCCGGCGGCCAGGACGACGAACGCCTTGACGATCTCGCCCCGCTCCCGGTGCGGCGCCGCCACGGCCGCCGCCTCGACCACCGCCGGATGACTGACGAGCGCGTCCTCGACCTCGAACGGCCCGATCCGATACCCCGACGTGAGGATGACGTCGTCGGCGCGCCCTTCGAAGAAGAGGTAGCCGTCCTCGTCCATCCGCGCGAGGTCGCCGGTCCGGTACCACCCGCCGGCGAAGACCTCCTCATCGAGCTCGGGCGCGTTCCAGTAGCCGTCGAAGATCGCAGGGCTCTCCGGCTTCAACGAGATCTCGCCGATCTCCCCCTGCGGGACGGCGTTCCCGTCCTGATCGATCAGGACGACGCCGGGGCCCGGGGTCGGCATCCCCATCGCCCCAGGCTTGACCGGCATCCCGGGCAGGTTGCAGGCGAGGCAGATGCTCTCCGTCTGGCCGTAGCCGTCGCGGATCGTCACCCCGTATGCCCGTCTGAACGCCTCGATCGGCTCGACGTTCAACGGCTCGCCGGCCGAGAGGGCGTCCTCCAGCACCAGGCGGTGTTTCGCCATGTCGGGGTGCTGCGCGAACAGGCGGTACTCGGTCGGTGTCGCGCATAGCTTCGTGATCTTGTGCTTCTCCATCAGCTCGAGGTACTTGTCGGCGTCGTAGCGGCCGTTGTACATGAACTGCGTCGCCCCGCTCGTCAACGACACGCCGATCGGGCTCCAGTACCACTTCGCCCATCCGGGCGCCGTCGTCGCCCAGATCACGTCGTCCCCGTCGGCGTCGTACCAGTAGCGCGCCGTCACGCGGTTGTGGCAGTACATCCATCGGTGTTTGTGGACGACCGGCTTCGGATTTCCCGTCGTCCCCGAGGTGAAGTTGATCGTCATCGGATCGTCCGCCGTGATCTTCACCTTCTCCACGGTCGGATCGGCCTGTGCAACGAGGTCCTCGAACCGGAGCCAGCCGTCGCGCGGCCGTTTCGACCCGATCACGATGAACGTCGATAGCGGGCATTCGCCGCGCGCCGCGTCGACCGTCTCCGCCGTCGAGACGTCGGCGACGATCACCTTCGCTCCGCTCACCCGGGAGCGGTAGGCGACCTCCTTGCTCTTCAGCATCTCGGAGCACGGGACCGCCACGCCGCCGACGGCGAACGTCCCCAACTGCGCCATGTGCGCCTCGGGGAGACGGGGAAGGACGTGAAGGACCGGATCGCCCTTCTCCACGCCGAGGCCGATCAGGGCGCTCCCGAACCGCCGTGTCCCGTCGACCAGCTCCGCGTAGGCGACGCGCCGTTCGTTCCCGTCGGCGCCTTCCCAGATCACCGCGACCTTGCCCGGATTCCGCTTCGCGTGGCCCTCGACGACGTCGACGATGTTGTAGTCCTTCGGGATCTCCCAGCGGAATGCCTCGACCTCTTTCCGATACTGCTCCCTGTCATAGTGCATCTGTGTCGACCACCCCGAAACGGCGGGTTTTGATCGGGAAGTGTGCTTCTTATAGCATATCCCCAATCCCAACGCGAATCGAGGTGTGCGATGAGAGCATCCGTGGTCCTGACCCCGCCGATGTCCAGGCGCCTGATCGCCAAGGGGGTCGTCGCGTTGCCCCAGGTCAAGGCCGCGCTCAAGCGAGGCCGGATCGTGATCGCGCTCGGCACAACCAACGCCTACGTCGCCGAAGAACTCCTCGGCGGGCCGGTCGATCGCAGCGCGTTCGTCGCCGGGTTCATCGACGACCGGTGGAACATCAACGCACGGCTCGGGGAGAAGGGGGAGATCGTCCTCGACTGCGGGAAGCCGGTCGAGACGAGCCCCGACGAGACGCCCGCCTCGCTCGCGGCGGGTGACGTAGTGGTCAAGGGAGGGAACGCGCTCGATCCGGAGGGCGTCGTCGGGGTCCTAATGGGGAGCTCGACCGGGGGGACGGTCGGCCGCTATGTCGCGACGTGCCTCGCCCGCGGGGTCGAGATCGTCGCGCCGATCGGGCTGTCAAAGTCGGTTCACACCTCGATCGTCGAGCTCTCCCGCGAGATGGGGATCGGCCGTGTGGAGCTTCAGATGGGGATTCCGTGCGGGATCTTCCCGTTGCACGCCCGCGTGGTCACCGAGATCGAAGCCCTGGAGACGCTCTTTCCCGTCCGCGCGATTCACGTGACGTCCGGCGGCGTGGGGATCGGCGCCGGAGCCGTCTCGCTTCTGATCGAGGGCGAGGGAGCGGCCGTGCGGGACGCGTTCGCCCTCGTCGAGTCCCTCAAGGACGAACCGGACGTCGAGCTCGTCGGGCGGACATGATCGATTCCTATCGGACGCTCGCCGAGCCGGCGAAGGGGCGGATCTGCCGGAAGAAGTCCCGCTTTCTGTCGTTCGTCCATCCGGTCGACTCCCCGGAGGAGGCCGAGGCGAGGATCGCCGAGGTCCGTCGCGCCTATCACGACGCGGCGCATCACTGCGCCGCCTATCGTCTCGTCGCGTCCCCCGGCCCGATCGCCGCGTCGGACGACGCCGGCGAACCGTCCGGATCGGCCGGCCTACCGATCCTCCGCCGGCTCGAGGAGACCGATCTGTTGAACGTCCTCGCCGTCGTCGTCCGGTACTTCGGCGGGACGAAGCTCGGCATCGGTGGGCTGATCCGAGCCTACTCCGACGCGACGGACGCGGCGCTCGAAACCGCTCGCGTCGTCGTTCGCCGCGTCACCGTCGACGTGTTGATCCGGTTCCCCGCGGACGTAAACTCGGGAGTCATGGCGACGATCCATCGATGCGGGGCCGAGGTGAGGGACGTCCGATTCGGCGAGACGGCCGAAATCCGGGTGGGCCTCGCGCCGAGCGGAGTCGCGGCCTTCCGCGGGACGATCCGCGAGGCGACCGGAGACCGCGCTTCGACCGAGGTGCTCGGATGATCGATTCACTGACCGGGGAGGTCGTCCGAATCGGCGCCGATTACGTCGTCATCGACACCGGCGGCATCGCGTACCGAGCGTTCGCCACGACGACGGCGCTCCGCGAGCTGACCGAAGGACACGAGGCGCTCCTGTACACGCACCTCATCGTCCGCGACGACTCGATGCAGCTGTACGGCTTCGCGTCGCCGGACGAACGTGAGGCCTTCTGCCAGCTGCTCACGGTCGGTCAAGTCGGCCCGAGGCTCGCGTTGCAGATCCTCTCGGCCCTACCGCTCAAGGACCTGATCGAAGCCGTCTCCTCCGGCGATGTCGTTCGGCTGACCGACGTGAAGGGCGTGGGCAAGAAGACGGCCGAAAGGATCCTCGTCGACCTACGCGACAAGATCGGCGGGCCGGGGCCGCCGCGCGAGTTCCTTCTCTCCGCGGGAGAGGAGACGGCGCTGCGCGCGCTTACCTCAAGACTCGGCTTCTCGCCTCGCGAGGCCCGCGAGGCGCTTCAGCGGCTGGGCGGCCGCGATCTCCCCCCCCAGGAGATCGTCCGTCGGGCTTTGGAGATCCTGGGCAGCCGCGGATGAGGATCCTCGGAATCGATTACGGCCGGCGGCGAATCGGGCTGGCGCTCAGCGACGAGGAGGGGATCCTCGCCACCCCGCTCCCAACGTACGTTCGCGGCCGATCGGAGGAGTGGGATCTCGACGCCATGACCACGCTGATCCGCCGACACGACGTGGCGGCAGTCGTCGTCGGATGGCCTCTCAACATGAACGGCTCACGCGGCGGGATGGCGCTTGAAGCGGAGAAATTCGCCGATCGGATTCGACGGGAGGCCGGGCTTCCGGTCGAGCTGTTCGATGAGCGCCTGACCAGTAGCGAGGCCGAGCGCGTCTTGCTCGACGCCGATCTGCCGAGACGTCGAAGAAAGCATCTCCGGGACAGCCTCTCCGCGGTATTGATCCTTCAAGGCCATCTCGACCGGCGGAACTCCTCAGACCAGTCGCCGAATTCGAAGAACGGAGCTATCCCTTCTTCTCCTCCCGCTTGAGGAATTCGAGGATCGCCTCGACCACCAAGTAATTCACCGAGCGATCCTTCGCCTGAGCCAACTTCAGCAGCCGTTCGACCGGCCGTTGGTCGATCTTGCTCTTCGGCACGTAGATCGAGATCTTATCCAGGAGCTGCTTCGGCACGAGATCCCCCTTTTGATATACGTTGTAGATTGTATTGTAGCAGCCTTTGTTAGAGAGAGCAAGGCGACATCGGAGGCGCTCACGTTCGGCCTTTCGCCGATTGCTCCAGGTATGCCTCGATAAAGCCGGCGAGATCTCCGTCGAGGACGGCGCCCACGTTCCCCGTCTCGTGTCCCGTGCGGTGGTCCTTCACCATCTGGTACGGGTGAAGGACGTACGAGCGGATCTGACTCCCCCATTCGATCTCCTTCAGCTCCCCCTGCAGCTCCTCGAGTCTCTCCGCCTGTCGCTGACGGAGGAGTTCGTTCAATCGGGCGCGGAGGACGCGCATCGCGTTCTCCTTGTTCTGGTGCTGGCTTCGCTCGTTCTGGCACGAAACGACGATCCCCGTCGGGAGATGCGTGATCCGGACCGCCGAGTCGGTCACGTTGACGTGTTGCCCGCCGGCTCCGGACGAGCGGTAGGTGTCGATGCGGAGCTCCTTCGAATCGATCTGCAGAACGGCCTCCTCCACCTCGGGGACGACCGATACGGCGGCGAACGACGTATGTCGACGATGGGCGGAGTCGAACGGGGAGAGGCGGACCAGACGATGGACGCCCTTCTCCCCTCTCAGATTTCCGTACGCGTATCTCCCCTTCACCTCCAGGGTCGCGCTCCGAATCCCCGCCACCTCGGCCGGACTCACCTCGAGGAGGGCCGCCCGGAATCCCGTCCGCTCGCAGAAGCGCCCGTACATCCTCAACAGCATCTCCGCCCAATCCTGTGAATCGGTCCCCCCCGCTCCGGCGTTGACCGACAGATAGCAGTTCCCGTCGTCGTACTCGCCGGAGAACGCCGTCTCGATCCGCAAGCGTTGAACGCGCCTCTCGAGCTCGACGAGGCGCCCCCCGAGATCTTCGAGTTCGGCGTTGTCTCCTGCCTCCACGGCCATCCGGTGAAGGAGGTCGATCTCCTCGAGTTCGGCGCTCACATCGCGGTAGTCGGTCAGCTTCGATCGCGCACGCTCGACCTGCTGGGACACGTTCCTCGCGCGGTCGCGGTCCTCCCAGAATCCGGGACTCGCCATCTCCCCTTCGAGGCGGTCGATCTCCCCTCGGAGTCGCGCCGGGTCAAAGGGAATCACCGATCCTCTTCACCAGGTCCTGCAGCCTCGCGATCCTCTCTTCGTGCATGCTCGTCCTCCCGTAGTCATGCGCCATCGATCCGCCCTTTATAGGGGAATCGGCGGTCGGCCTCAACCGTCCGGGCGGAGGACTCTGCGTGTTGCCTCACGTAAGAATGTACTCGAGCGACCCTTCGTTGCCTCATGAAG
>CAZGXU010000050.1:0-13852 GCA_964530075.1 uncultured Thermotogae bacterium | reverse complement strand
TTAGGTCCCGAAGATCCGGTCGCCCGCGTCCCCCAGGCCGGGGAGGATGTATCCCTTCTCGTTCAATTCGCGATCGAGGGCGGCGGTGAAGATCGGCACGTCCGGATGGGCGGCCGAGTAGGCCTCGACCCCCTCCGGCGCCGCGACGAGGCAGAGGAACTGGATCCGCTTTCCGCCCTCCCGCTTGATAATGTCCGTCGCCGCGATCGCGCTCCCGGCCGTGGCCAACATCGGGTCGACGAGGATCACCTGCGCGCTGGGGAGCTCCGGCGGGAGCTTGCAGTAGTACTCGACCGGCCGGAGCGTCTGTGGGTCGCGGTACAGGCCGATGTGGCCGACCTTGGCCATGGGGACCAGGTTCAACACCCCGCCGAGCATCCCGGTCCCCGCCCGAAGGATCGGGGCCAGGACGATCGGCACGTCGAGGACCCGCCCGGTCGTCGACTCGAGCGGCGTTTCGATCTTCATCTCGCGCAGCGGATAGTCGCGCGTGATCTCGTAGACCATCAGCGCGGTCAGCTCCTCGAGCAGGCGGCGAAACGACTCGTTGTCCGTCCGCTCGTCGCGCATCCGCGTCAGCTTGCTCTGGATCAGGGGATGCTCGATGACGTGAAGCTGGGACATGTCCCTCCATTGCGTATGGGTCGCTGCGGACGAAGATACCCGGTCGGCCGCGATCCGACAAACTCGCGCCCGGAAGAAGGTCCCATGCAGTCGCGCTCCGGGCCGGAAGGCGGCCGCACGGAGGATCACTTCCCCGCGACCTGGAGGGAGTCGACGAGGATATAGGGGGCCGACCCGATCGAGAGGAGGCCGATCACCGCGCGCCGCCGTTCGCGGCTGACGGCGCGGACGGTCCGGAGATCCTCGTAGATGTTCCCGGAGATCATCGTCCTGTCGAGGCGTCCGATGACCTCTCCGCCGCCGACGTGATACCCGACGGCCTGCACGGCGAACTGCCCCTGCGGGAAGTTGCCGGAGTGGAAGCCCATCCCGTTGGTGATCAGCAGGCCCTCGTTCAGGCCCTTGACGAGGTCTCGCCAGCTCTCCTCGCCCGCCTCGATGACCGGATTGGCGAACCAGGGCGTCGGGGACGCCTCGGTCCCTCCGCCGAAAAGGGCGGACTTGAAGCCGTGCCCGTTCGACGGGCGATCGAGCGCGGCACCGGACCGGAGGTCGAGGATGTAGTCCTTCAGCACCCCGTTCTCGACGATCGTATGTGCGCCGCAGGGGATGCCCTCGTCGTCGAACGGGCGGGCGTTCGGATCGCCGTCCGCGACCGCATCGTCGATCACGGTGAGCTTCTCGGAGAGGATCGGCTGGCCGATCCGATCGACCAGCGGGGACGTCTTCTTCGAGACCAGATCGCCGCTGACGCCCATCAGCAGCGGAAGGAGGACCAGAAACGCCGCTTCCGGGGCAAGGAGCACCGGGAGGCGGCCGGTCGACGGGGTGGACGTCTTGTCGCCCCACCGGTACCACTCGACGAACTCGTCGATGAGTGCCCCATCGACGTCGAGCGGCGAGATCGACCGCTCCCCTTTGATGATCGAGATCCCGACGCCACGAAACGGGGCCCCGAACCCGATGCCGAAATCCGTCGCGCGGATCTCGCCCTGTGCGCCCTCGGTCGATTCGACGAGGAGCTCCGAGGTCTCCGCCCGGCAGCGGATGAACAGCGGAATGTCGGGGAGCTCGTTGTGGATTCGCCCCTTCACCGACTCGCAGAGATCGACCAGATCCTGGCTCGTCAATCCGGCCGTCCGACCGTCGTACGTGCGGACGTCGGCGTAGGAGGCTGCCGGGGCGAACGAGAACGTGGCCGGCTCGCCGTAGCGGGCGGCCGTCCGCGCGTCGTCGAGGAGGTCCTCGCGGTCGGGGAAGACGCCGTACGTGCTCCCGAGCCGACCGTCGTCGATCACCCGAAGGGCGACGGACGAAAGGTCGTTCTCCTCGACCTGCTGGAGGCGATAATTCTGATAGAGGACGTGGATCTCGCGCCGCCTGCTCCAGTAGAGTTCGGCCTGATCCACGGAGCCTCTGGCACCTTCAATCAGCGCGTGCATCTAGACACCTCCGATCGTCACGGCGTCGATCCTGATGTGGGGGGCGCCGGTCCCCGACTTCCGGTTGGTCTGCATCGGGGAGCCCTTGCCGCAGCCGCCCCGCTCGCCGAACGCGAGGTCGTCGCCGACCATCGAGATCCCTTCGAGCGTCGAGAACAGCTCGCCGCTCATGTTGATGTCGCGGACCATCGGGCCGATCCGGCCATTCTCGATCCGGAAGCCCCACTGGGCGCCGAACGTGAACTGGTCTCCGGAGGTCTGCCCCCCCCTGGCGCCGACGAGGTAGTAACCGTCCTCGACCGACGTCACCATGTCGTCGAACGACGAATCGCCCGGCTCGATGAAGATGTTCGACATCCGGACGAGCGGCGTGAAACGGGCGTCGACGGCGCGCATGTTCCCCGAGAGCGGCTCCCCGAACTCGGCCGCCGTCTCGCGGGAGTGCAGCCGCCCCGTGAGAATCCCCTCGGTGATCAGACGCGTCTTGACGCCGCGGACCCCCTCGTCGTCGACGATGAAGTGACCCGGCCGCCCCTCGAGCGTCGGGTCGTCGCTGGCGTTGAGGATCGATCGGCCGAGCTTCGTACCCATCTGAAGCCGTGCCCGGAACGCCGGATTGTTCTGAAGCCCGTCGCCCTCGGAGAGGTGACCGAACGCCTCGTGGATGAAGACGCCGGCCTCGCTCGGATCGAGGATGACCGGGAAGACGCCGGCCTTCACCGGCTCGGCGTCGAGGAGCTCGCACGCCTTCGCGATCCGCTTCTTCAGATCCTCCTCGCGGTCGAGCAGCCGCCCGTAGTCCTCGCATCCGCCGAACGCGAAACGGACGCGCTGAACCACGTTCCCCTTCTTGGTAACGATGGATCCGGCGATCCCACAGTTGAGCAGCTCGTATTCGATGGCCGAGCCCTCGTTGTTGACGAAGACCCGGCGGGACGCGAACTCGTCGTAGACGGTCTGCGTGGTGATCACGCTCGGTTCGCCGAGGACGATCTCGTTGTAATGCGTCGCGAGATCGAGCTTCTCCTTCAGGGGGATCGTCCGGGGGTCCTTCCCGGGAGCAACGAGGAAGGAGTCGACGATCACGGGGGCGTCGGCAACGCGCAGCCCCTTTTCTCGACACCTCCCGGCCCGGCTCGCCGAGGCGCACGTCGATTCGGCGATCGGGCCGGCACGCTCCGGGTCGGAGAAGGACGAGATCGCCTTCCCGCCGTCCGCGTAGGCGCGCGCGTGCCCGCCGGAAGAGACGGTCGACGCCACCTCGCCAAGCTTCTTCCCCTCGTAGAGGATTCGCACCTTGCGGTTCTCCTCGTAGCGGATGTCCGCGTAGTCCGCCGAGAGCCCCGCCGCGATTGCAGCCAGCCGGTCCTTCATCGGCCCTCCTTCGATTCCGTGTCCGACGCGTCAGATACTATGGGAAGGCCACCGTAGCAGCAACCAAACGGGACGGCGCGTCCCGTCCATCGTCGGGCTCGTTCGTGCCGGCGGGAGCGACGGGCTGGAGGCATCGAGGTGGAGGCGCCGTGCGACTGGCGGTACCCTGAACGGGCTCGGGGGTGGGTCCGTTCATGTGGCGTACGTTCGCCAGCCTGTTTGTCTCGGTCGCCGTCGCGATGCTCGGGATCGGAATCATCGCACCGATCCTCCCTCTCTACGCCGACACGTTCGGGGCGAGCGGGCTCGCGATCGGGTTCGTCTTCGCCGCGTTCTCGATCTCGCGATCGCTCCTCGGCCCGTGGGTCGGACGCTTCTCCGATCGGGTCGGCCGGAAGCGGATCCTCCTCGTTGGGCTCGGGGCGTTTTCGCTGATTTCGGTCCTGTACTCGCTCGCGGGGAGCATCTGGGAGCTCGCGGCCTTCCGATTTCTGCAGGGGGCGGCGTCGGTGATGGTGACCCCGATCGCCCAGGCCTACGTCGGCGACATCACTCCGAAGGGGCGCGAGGGGCGAACGATCAACCTGCTGTACGCGGCGATGTTCTTCGGCGTGGCCCTCGGCCCGCTCCTCGGCGGGCAGCTGAGCGCGCTCTGGTCCTACCACGCGGCCTTCGGGACGATGGGGGGACTCAGCTTCATCGCCCTGCTGCTCGTCTGGCGGACGGTCCCGAACGATCACGGCCACCGGAGGAGCCGCGAGGAGGCGGTCCGGAAGCTCGTCCCGTTGCGGCGGATCACGAAGGAGCCGGCGGTCAAGGGGCTCGTGGCGTACTTCGCGACGCGCGGGTTCTGGAGACAGGGGTTCAGCGCGTTCTACCCGCTGTTCGCCGTGTCGATCATGGGGTGGACCGCGGCGGAGGTCGGAACGGTCCTCTCGGCCTATTTCTTCGCCGGAGGGCTCCTGCAGATCCCGTTCGGCTACCTTGCCGATCGGTTCAAGCGCCTCCCGCAGGTTCTCGTCGGGAGCATCGGGGCCCCGCTCCTGTTGATCCTGATCCCGTTCGTTCACACGACGTGGGAGATCGTCCTGGTGACGTTCGGGATGGGCGCGTTCTCCGCCCTCTCTCGCGCTTCGATCCTCGCGATCCGGACCGAGCTCGGTCGGACGCACGGAATGGCGACGCTCGCCGGACTGCATGGGTCATCGTTCGCATTGGGGCAGATGGTCGGACCGATGGCGTTCGGCGCGCTCTCGGACGCATTCGGCGTCGGCTCGGTCTTCCCGTTCGGGAGCACCGTCGGCCTTCTCGGATCCGGTCTGGTCGTCTACTGGCTTCGGCACTGGCGCCGCTCGGCGGCGGACTGAGCCGAGCTACGCTACAGCAGGGCCTCGATCGTCTCCGGAGACAGGTCGAGCGGGTGCCCGACCCAGCGGATCACACCCTGGCGATCGAGGAGAAACGTGTGCGGGATCCCCACGGGCCCACCGCTCAGCACGCCGTACAGTTCGGCGATCGGTGTGTACTTGCCACCGGGCTCCCAAACGCTGACGAAGCCCGTGTAGCCGTTCTGCGTCAGGAAGTCGATCGAATCTTGCTCGGCTGCATCGGTGCTGATCAGGACACCGATCAGACCGCCGGCGACATAGGCCGTGAGGAGCTCGTCGAGGTGCGGGAGGCTCCTTCGACACGGGGTGCACCACGCGCCCCAGAAGTCCAGAAGGACGACCTCGCCGCGCGCGTCGGAGAGGGTGAACTCGCCCCCGTCGGTCGTGCGCGCCGTGAAGTCGGGGGCGGTCGTCCCGACTTCGATTCCGACCGGCGGCCCCTCGTCGCCGACGGTGATCGTCAGCGAATCGCTCGCCCGCCCTCCGAGGTCGTCGGTCACCGTCAGGGTCGCCTCGTAGACGCCCCCTTCTCCGTAGGTGTGATGAACGATAATCCCAAACTCGCTTCCCGCATCCGGATCGGACCCGTCGCCGAAGTCGAGGGAGTACGTCAACGGTCGACCCTTGGGGTGCATGCTGTAGGAAAGGTCGAAGCCGATCGTCAGCGGCGCCGGACCGCTGATCACCGAGCTGGCGAGGATGGCCACCGGCTCGGCCTGAAACAGGCGACACCCGGAGAGAGTGAGAAGCAGGATGAGCATGCCGGTTCCGGCGGCGAGCGAGCGCGGACGGCTTCGATCCCTCATGGTGCGAGCGTACTCGGCCGGCTCGCCCCGCGCCACGGACGATGGGAGGCGGCAAGCATACGTTCGTCTACGGTCGCAAGGAGACAGGTGTCCGATGACTTCGCTGGGCTCGGGACGGCCTCCGACGCGAGTCGCCGGCGGAGCGCTCTGCCCAGACGCTTTCAGGCGATAGCCGTTCGTCCTGACTGAGACCGAACGACGCAAGGCACAATCGGTTCGGAACGGAAGAGAGGTGAGGGACCATGTCGACGAATCGAATGGCACAGTCCATTTCGCTCTATGTCCCGGAAAAGGCGCAGAAGCAGCGGGTCATCGAGCGTCTGACGAAGCTCGGCGAGAAGCGCGATCGATCCGTCAACTACCTCGTCGTCGAAGCAATCCTCCGGTATCTCGATCGGGAAGGCGTGTAGCCGACCACCCCGCTCGACGCTTCTCTATCATACGAGGTTGAATTCCGCTCTGTGGAGTAGTGTTTGAACGTTCCTTGACGCTGCGTTTCCCCGTTGCTATGATGGGCGCGTGATCGGGACATGAATCGTCCAAGGGATCGATATCGACCGCTTCTGATCTATATTCCCGAGCCCCGGTAGGGGCGTTTCCGCGTTTCCTTTCATGATGAGGTGTATTCTGAAGGCAGAGACGGAGTGTCTCGGCAAGGAGAACGAGCGATGAAGCGGTACGAGAAGCTGCCGAAAGATCCGGTGGAGAGGGAAGAGGAGGTCCTCGCGTTCTGGCGCGAGCACGGGACGTTCGATAAGTCCCTCGCCGCGACGGCGAACGGTCCTCGATACGTCTTCTACGAGGGGCCCCCGACGGCGAACGGCATGCCGCACTTCGGTCACCTGATGCCGCGGGTCTACAAGGACCTGTTCCCGCGGTACAAGACGATGCAGGGGCACTACGTCGCCCGAAAGGGGGGCTGGGACACGCACGGCCTGCCGGTCGAGCTCGAGGTCGAGAGGGAGATCGGCGTCGACAGCAAGCCGGAGATCGAGGCCTACGGCGTCGAGAGGTTCGTCGAGAGGTGTAAGGAATCCGTCTGGCGGTACAAGGGCGAGTGGGAGCGGATGATCGAGCGGATGGGCTTCTGGATCGATCTCGAAAATGCTTACGTGACGTACACCGACGGCTACATCGAGACCGTCTGGTGGGAGCTGAAGACGATGTTCGACCGCGGGCTTCTCTACCAGGGGCACAAGACGCTTCCGTACTGTCCGCGGTGCGGGACGGGCCTGTCGAGCCACGAAGTGGCGCAGGGCTACCGGACGGTCGACGATCCATCGGTGTCGATCCGGATGCCGATCGTCTCCGACGACGACGCGGCTTACAACGTGGAAGCTGATGGCAAGACGTCCCTCCTGACTTGGACGACGACGCCGTGGACGCTCCCGGCGAACGTCGCCGTGGCGGTCGCCGCCGACGCGACGTACGTCGAGGTGGAGACGAGCGGGGAGCGGCTGATCCTCGCTCGAAGTCTGCTCGACAAGGCGCTCGTCGAGGACGACGTCCGCATCGTTCGCGAGGTTCCCGGAAGCGACCTCGTCGGCCTCCGGTACGAGCCGCCGTACCGGTTGACGGAGGAGCCGTTGGCGCATCGCGTCTACGCCGCCGACTTCGTCAACATGGAGGACGGAACCGGCATCGTGCACATCGCCAGCGCGTTCGGCGAGGACGATTACCGGCTCGGCCAGGAGGTCGGCCTCCCGTTCGTTCAGCCGGTCGATCTCGAGGGTCGCTTCACTGAGGCGTTCCCGCTCTGCGCCGGCGAATTCGTCAAGGACGCCGACGCGAAGATCGTCGGCGACCTGACCGAGCGCGGGATCCTCTACCGCTCCGAACCCTACGAACACGATTACCCGTTCTGCTGGCGCTGCGACACGCCGCTCCTCTACTACGCGATGGACTCGTGGTACGTGCAGACGACGGCGGTGAAGGACCGGATGATCGAGTACAACGCGAAGATCAACTGGTATCCGTCCCACGTCGGCGAGGGGAGGCTCGGCGACTTCCTCGCCAACCTGAAGGACTGGGCGCTTTCGCGCGACCGGTACTGGGGGACACCGCTCAACCTGTGGATCTGTCCGGCCTGCCGTGGAGTGACGTGCATCGGGAGCCGCGAGGAGCTCGTCGAACGAGCGACCGATCCGGATCTGGCGAGGGGGGTCGAACTGCATCGGCCGTACATCGACGAGGTGGCCGTCCGCTGCCGCGCGTGCGGAGAAACGGCGACGCGTGTGCCGTACGTGATCGATACGTGGTTCGATTCGGGAAGCATGCATACGGCGCAGTGGCACTACCCCTTCGAAAACGTGGAGACCTTCCGAGACCAGTTCCCGGCCGACTTCATCTGCGAGGCGATGGAGCAAACCCGCGGCTGGTTCTACACGCTGCTGGCAACGAGCACGATCATCCACGACGAGGCGCCGTACCGGAACTGCGTCAGCACCGGTCTCGGGCTCGACGAGCACGGGTTGAAGATGAGCAAGAGCAAGGGGAACGTCCTCGACCCGTGGGAACTGATCGACCGGTTCGGCGCCGATTGCATCCGCTGGTATCTGTATTCGACGAGCACCCCCTGGAAGACCCGCCGCCTGTCGGAGAAAGGGGTCGGGGAGCCGCTGTATCAGTTTCTCGACACGATCCGCAACACGTACGACTTCTTCGCCTTGTACGCGTCGATCGACGGGTTCGACCCCGAGGTGCACGTCGCATCGGAGGACGCCCTGTCGGTGCTCGATCGGTGGCTCCGCTCTCGCCTGGCCTCGACGACGCGGGCCGTGACCGAGGCGCTCGACCGCTACGACGTCGTCAGCGCGACAGCCGAACTGGAGACGTTCGTCGACGACCTGTCGAACTGGTACGTCCGCCTGTCTCGGCGCCGCTTCTGGCGCGGCGGGATGGAGGAGGACAAGATCACCGCGTACCAGACGTTGCGGACCGTGCTGGTCGAACTCGGCCGGCTCCTCGCGCCGTTCGTCCCGTTCCTGTCCGAGTCGATCTACCGGAATCTCCGTGCCCAGGGGGACCCCGAAAGCGTCCACCTGTGCCGGTATCCGGCGGCGGACGCCGCGGGAATCGACGAACGGCTCGAGGCCGAGATGGCGTTCGCGCGCCGGGCCGTCGCGCTCGGGCATCAGGCGCGAAATCGGGCCGAGGTCAGGGTCAGGCAGCCGCTGCCGCGCGTCGTGGTCGAGAGCCCGCGAAACGGGGCGCTGTCGGATGCCGTCGCCGATCTGATCGAGTTCGAGCTGAACGTGGAGTCGGTCGAATCGGTCGAGGGACTCGAGGCGTTCTTCGGCGAGGTGGCCGTCCCGAACTTCCGATCGCTCGGTCCTCGCCTCGGCCCGAAGGGGCAGAACGCCGGCGAGTGGATCCGAGCGCAGGACGCTGCGGACCTGCGCAAGCGGCTCGAGGGCGGCCCGTTCGCGGCCGAGATCGACGGCGAGTCGATCGAAATCCTGCCCGACGACGTCGCGTTCGAGGCGGCCTTGACCGAGGGATGGATCGAGGGGACCGAGGGCGATTGTCGCATCCTGCTCAACGTCGCGATCGACGAGCGGCTCCGCGAGCGCGGACGGGTCCGGGAGCTGACACACCGGATTCAGCTCGCCCGCAAGGAAGCCGGGTTCGAGGTGACCGACCGGATCGAGTTGGGGTACGAGGCCGACCCGTCGTTGAGAGAGGTCGTCGAGGCGAATCGGGACGACATCGCTGCCGAGGTCCTGGCGACGGCGATCACCGAGGGGGTCTCCGAAGGTGTGGAGTACGCCGAGATGCTCGATCTGGAAGGCGAGGCGATCACCATCGGTCTGTCTCGCGTAGACAGCGCTGAACGGAACTAAAGGAGGTCGCAATGGCGACCGCGGTGCTCGGGCTCCAGTGGGGCGACGAGGGGAAGGGGAAGATCACCCATCTGTTGGCGCGAGAGGCCGACATGGTCGTCCGGTTCAACGGCGGGCCGAACGCCGGGCACACCGTGATCGATCGAGGGGTGAAGTTCGGGACGCACCTCGTTCCGGCCGGTGTCTTCTATCCCGGCACCGTCAACGTCCTTGCGGGGGGTATGGTGATCGACCTGGAGATCCTCCGAGAGGAGGCCGAGGCGATCGCCGTCCACGTCGGGGGGACGCCCGACCTGCTGATCGCCGAGAACGCCCATCTGATCCTCCCGTATCACCGTCTCCTGGAGGAGCTGGAGGGGAGCGGAGCCCGGTTCGGAACGACCCGGCGCGGGATCGCGCCGGCGTATCGCGACAAGGCCGCGAAGGTCGGAATCCGTGCCGGGGACCTCCTTCGCCCGGAGCGGCTCGCGAAGCGGCTGGCATGGCGGCTCGACGTGTTGAAGCGGCAGTGGCCGGGGAGCGAGGAGGTCGGGCGGCTCGACGCGGCGGTGCTGACCGAGGAGCTGCTGTCCGTCGCCGCGCCGTTCGTCGGTTCGATCGGGGAGGCGGCCGCAGCGATCGCCGCCGCGCTCGAAGAGAAGCGAAACGTCCTCTTCGAGGGGGCGCAGGGAACGCTCCTCGACCTCGATCACGGAACGTATCCGTTCGTCACCTCGTCATCCACCACCTACGCCGGGCTGGGCAACTCCATCGGGATCCCGACCCCGAACATCTCTCAGCGGCTCGGGGTCGTCAAGGCGTACCAAACGCGAGTCGGCGCAGGCCCGTTCCCGACCGAGCTCGACGACGAGATCGGCGCGGGGTTTCGGGAACGGGGCGGCGAGTTCGGCGTGACGACCGGGCGGCCGCGGCGTTGCGGCTGGCTCGATCTGGTCGCGCTCCGCTACGCCGTCAAGCTGAACGGGGCGACCGACCTGGCGCTGACGAAGATCGACGTCCTGGCCGGATGCGACGCGATCAAGGTCTGCCGGGCGTACGCGGTCGGGGGGCGGGAGACCGACCGGTTTCCCCTTTCCGGCGAGGACCTCGAGGACTGCGAGCCGGTCTACGAAACGCTCCCGGGCTGGTCCGAGCCGCTCGCCGGGATCGACCGCATCGAGGACCTGCCGGCCGCGGCCGCCGCGTACGTCGAGACCATCGAGAAGGCGGTCGGCGTGCCGGTCGAGATCGTCTCGACGGGGCCCGGTCCGGAAGCGACGATCTACCGGAGGCTTTGAAACGGCGAAACGCGCCCGATATAATTCCGGCCTCATTGGAAGGTGACCAAGGAGCTTCAGGATGCAACGGACATACGTCGCGAAGAACGAGGAGAGGGGGAAGAGCTGGAATCGGGAGTGGTTCGTCGTCGACGCGGACGGGAGGCGGCTCGGTCGAATGGCGTCTGAGATCGCGGTAATCCTGCAGGGGAAGCACAAGCCGATCTACACGCCCCACGTCGACACGGGTGACTACGTGATCGTCGTCAACGCCGAGAAGATCGCTCTGACCGGCGAGAAGTGGGACAAGAAGCTTTTCCAGCGTCACAGCGGGTACATCGGTGGGCTGAAGGAGACGACGTATCGCCGGTTGATCGAACGGCGCCCGACCCTTCCGGTGCGCGAGGCGGTTCGACGGATGCTCCCGAAGAGCAAGCTCGGCCGGCGGATGCTCCGCAAGCTGAAGATCTATCAAGGTCCGACTCATCCTCACGCGGCGCAGCGGCCGAAGGAACTGAAGATTTAGTTCACACCCGGTGGTTTCCCTTCGGTTCGGACATCTGTCCACAATCCCCTAGACAAAATCGGAAGAGGGTTTCGACACCCTTCCTGTCCGCTTCCCCGGCCCGGAGCTAGACTCCTTCCCGAAACAGCAACACGCGAAACAGCAACACGGAATCCGGGTGGGGGGAAGAGAATGATGAACCGACTACGTGGGGTTGTGTCCATCGTCGTTGTCCTGATCGCCGTTGCGTCGGTTGCCATCGATGGATTCGGCCAACGACAGAAGGTGGCGGTCTTTGTTCAGGCCGCGGCGCCGGTGCGGGCTTCCGATCTCGAAATCATCAGGAACTACGCCAATCAGCGATGCTCGGTGATTACGGGCGCCGACATTTGCACGCAGGGCGAGTTGATGTACGCGCAACGGCTCACGAACACGTACATCGGGAACAGCATCACCGTCGAAGGGATGCGGCAGCTTGCCCAGGCGCTCGGCGTCCGTCACGTGATCATCTTTCGCATCGTCCGGTGGGAGAACGAGCTCTCGTACAAGCCGGAGCGGTCGCTGCTGTTGCTCGGAGCGACTTCGCTCTTCAACGCGTCGCTCCAGGTCTTGATCAGCCCGTTGGGGCTTCTGGTGGGAATGGAGAAGCAAGCGACGGTCGGGCTGTTTGCGACCGTGTTCAGTCCGCAGGGGGACGTCGAGTTCTCGACCACGGTCACGTACGAAGACCATCCGCTCCTCTCCCTGCTGACAGCCGACCCGGTGGAGGCGGCGAAGGGGGCGATCGACTCGGCTCTCTACCAACTCGCTGTGGCACTGTGACGGGGGGTAGGGAACGGCGAAAGGAGGCTGGGGACATCGTAATCGGTGTTACAGACTTGGGAGGCGGGGATCTGCTAAAGTGAGGATGGATTGCTGTTTTGATAGCGATAAGAGATGAGCATGTCAGCAAAGGAGGTAGCAATGAAGGTGCGTAAGGTCACTCTTGGCCTTTCCTTCCTTCTGGCAGCGGTCGTTCTCCTCATTCCGATACCGGGTGCGGGACAAGGAGAGGGCTACTACACTGTCAGTCAGGGGGAGACGCGAGTTCAGATCATGCCGGTGGAGAACCCCGGCGGCGCTGCCGAGTTCTACAACATCACGAACATGCAGGCGGCGACAGGGTACGAGGAGCCCAACACAGCGGTCCTCTTCCTGTACCAGGACACCGCGAGCGGCGAGTTGTCCCTGTTCGTCCTCCTCGGCGGCCCGGCCGGCACGGCCGGCTCGACATCGATGACCCTTTCCGGTGTTCCAGCGGGAGCGGCTTTCATCGTGCAGGATGATGCGACGGATTTCCGGGATACGTGGGCGCTGACTCCGCCGACGGGGAACGTTGCATGGACCTGGGACGAAGGGCGTGGGGACGGGATGGTCCTCGGACCGCTCGGCTCTGACTTCGAGCTCACCCTCTTCCCACAGTTCACCGCGGGAATCACGCATGTGGAGTTCCTTTCAGGAAGCGCCGGGACTGACGAGGTCGATCTCAACCTGATCGATCCGATCATCGTCGCAGGGACGCCGAACGAGCCGCCCGAGGTCGCGTTCTTCGTTGCTCCGACGGAACCTCGTATCAACGAGGCGGTCACGTTCGACGCGACCGGCTCGTTCGATCCGGACGGGCGGATCGTGACCTACGAGTGGGATTTCGACGGAGACGGTCTGTTCGATCAGGCGACAACCGATCCCGTCGTCAGGTACACGTACGCGACGGCCGGGGTCAAGACCGTGACCCTCCGTGCGACGGACGACGAGGGAGCGACCGCACGGACTTCGCTCTCTCTCACCGTCGAGGAACTCGCCGTGTCGGTGACGCGGACGATCTCGACGGTGCAAGCCCTGCCGGGCAGCACGTTCCTGGTCGTCATCCGGATCGAGCCGGACGCCGACTTGGCCGGTGTCGGTCTCCAGGAGGTCCTGCCGATCGGCTGGGAGATCAAGCCGCTTGAGAACGCCGGTGCGGCGTTCAAGCGATCGACAGTGGAGTGGGTCTTCGTCGATCAGATCCGGGCCGGAACCACGAAGGTGATCTCGTACGAGTTGACCGTCCCCGAGAGCGACCAACTGATCGCGACGACGCTCCCGGTCTGCTTCACCCTGAGCGGAACGTTCCAGGCGATGACTCCGTCCATGGAACTCCCGGTGGAGGGGGACTCGAAGATCGAGGTGACCGATGCGCTGAACCTCAAGACGGCGATCGCTCACCTGGTTCCACGGATCGGATTCGACACCGATGACTCGATCGACCTTCGGCTGTCGCAGAAGATCGAGCCGAAGCAGCTGACGCGGGCGCTCGAGATGTGGCAGTATGGCGATGTCGTGCCGTGGACCCAAGGCGCGACGATCGACCTCGAGATGATCAAGGAGCTGTCGGCCTACGCGTACACTTGTACGCCGGTCGACCTCCCGCTTCCGCTCGTTCCGCAGGCGAACGTGACGGCCGTCCGGACGATCAACACGCCGGTTCCGTGCAACAACGTCCTGCTCAACTACTACGGTCCTGGTGGGGACAAGGCGGGGAGTACATTCACCGTCAAGGTGGAGATCCGGGCGGACCAGGATCTCTACGGCGTCGG
>CAZGXU010000049.1:0-15458 GCA_964530075.1 uncultured Thermotogae bacterium | reverse complement strand
GCCTGCTTAGCGGCTCCCCGAGGCTTATCGCAGCTAGCCACGTCCTTCATCGCTTCCGACTGCCAAGGTGTCCACCGTTTGCCCTTACTGCGCTTATGCGGCACACACTCTATTCACTTGTCAAGGAGCAGCACAGCTGACTTCGCTGCGCACAAAGATCGATCGTAACACAGTCCCCAAGGCCTGTCAAGGATCCCCTCGGGGGCAGCGGACGGAGACTGTACCTCAGCGACCCTGTCCTGTCAAGGGACCGAAATCCCTTTCTGGGACATTGTTCCCGGAATCCCGCTTCCGGTGACTCGGACTCGCTAGGCCGACGTACGAACGCTGTCGACGAACGCGGTCGACCATGACTGGACCTCGACATGCGACGCAGGATCGTGCATCGGCAGACGCGTCACGACTTTCCGGCCGAGCCGGTCAAACGGAAGATGCATCGAGTAGATGAAAGAGCCACAGGGCGGCGCTCGAGAGTCGCTTCGCGGCGTCTCGGCCCCGTTCTCACCCGTCGGCGTCGATCCCCGCGAGGTCAGCAACCGCGCGGGCGAGGCGGTCGAGTTCGTCGAAACCGAGCGTCTCGCCGCGGACGTTTCCGTCGACCTTCGCCGCCGCGAGAATCGCGTCGACCGCGTCCGACGGGACGAGATCGCGCAACGCGCGGCGGAGCATCTTCCGTCGCGCGTTGTACAAGGCGCGCACGGTCGGGAAGAACGCCGCCGCGCTCACGGTGAACCGCGGCCGTTCGCGGAACGAGATCGTCCACAGCGTCGAATCGACCTCCGGGACGGGGAAGAAGGACCGCCTGTCGATCCTGCGCACGGCGCCGACTTCCGCGTAGGCCTGGACGAGGATTCCGAGCGCCGAGCCGCCCCTGCCGGGGCTGGCGGCGATCTTCTCCGCCACCTCCCGCTGCGTGATCAGCGTCGCCCCCGAAAGGGCGCTCCGCTGGTCGATCAGCCACTTGAGGATCGGCGCCGTGATCCGGTAGGGGAGGCTCCCGACGACGTGGACCGGCCATCCACCGATCTCGCGGGCAAGGTCGACGGAAAGGATGTCCTTGCGAAGGACCTTGAGTCGGTCGTTCCGGCCGAGCCGCTCCTCGAGCAGATCGGCGAGTCGCCGGTCCACTTCCACCGCGACGACCGCGGGCGCGCAGCGCAGCAGGACCTCGGTCACCGCCCCGAGACCCGGGCCGATCTCAACGATCGTCGCGGGAGGCAGGTGCGCGAGGGCCTTCTCGATATCGGCGAGGACACCGGAATCGACGAGGAAGTTCTGCCCCAGCCGCTTGCTCGGACGGATTCCGGTCCCATCCAGCAGCGCGCGGACGACGCGACGATCGGTGACCGGACCGGTCACAGGAGCCGCTCGGCCGCCCATTCGGTGACCGCGTCGATCACGCGCGGGTCGACCGGCTCGTCGAGGTGCCGATAGATGAGGTTCGGCTCCTCCGGGTGATGCCTGAGGAGGTGATTCAAGTCCGGCAGGACGATCGCGGTCACGTCCTCGTTCCCGCCCTCCCGGAGGATTTCCTCGAGCAGCGCGGCCTCCGAGGAGGGGACCTGCGCGTCCTTCTCGCCGTTGACGATGAGCCCGGGCACGTCGACGGCGCGGAGGGTGTCGGCCGGATCGTCGCCGTAGTACTCGCGGAGCCACTCGAGCGACAGCGGGCTCGACTTCAGCTGGATCGCCGCCTCCTCGGTCAGCCACGGCATCGCCTCCTGCAGCTGCTCCACGGTGTAGTCGCCCCAGCCTCCTTCCGACGTCTCGACGAACGCGGTGTACTGGTCCTGCTGGGCGAGCGCCGCGTCGAGGGCGTCACCCTCGACCCCCTGCTGCCGGAGGAGGGTCTCGACCTGCCATCGGGTGATCAGATCGAGCGAACGCGCGGCGCCAGCGAGAAGGACGATCCCGGCGACCGTTTCGTCCTCGACGGCGAGGATCGGGGCGAGGTAGGCCCCCTCGCTGTGCCCGATCAGGATGCATCGGGCCGGATCGATCTCCGGCTGGGACTGCAGCCCTTCGAGCGCGGCGCGAGCGTCGTTCACCAGGTCGGCTCGAGAGGCGAGGCTCAGGTCCCCTTCGCTCTCGCCGACGCCCCGCTTGTCGAAACGGAGCGAGGCGATCCCGGCCCGCGCCAGGGCGTGCGCCAGCTGGCGGTACGCGTCCATCTCAAGGCCCGGCGCGTTCCCATTGCGGTCGACCGGGCCGGACCCTTGGAGGAACAGCGCCCCCGGAAACGGGCCCGCGCCCTCCGCGGGGAGCGCGAGGGTCCCCATCAGCGTCAGTCCGTCGCTGGCGAACGCGACGTCACGCTCGTCGACACCCTCGGCGGCCGCCTCCTCGTCTCCGAGCTCGACCTCGATCCCCTCGGGGAAGAGGGAGACGTCGTATCCGATCGTGTTCTGCGTCCGGTTGACCAGGCCCGCCAGTCGGCCGTCATAGTCGATCAGCACGATCGTCGTGTCGCCCAGATGAAGGTCGAATCGCTTCCCCTCGAAGGTCTCGCCACCGGATCGGAACGCGATCGAGTTCGGACCCTCGACCCTCGCCGGAAGCGAGAGGAGGGCCTGCGGAATCGCCGCCGTGAACTCCCGATCGAGCGCCTCCGAACGGATCGCCAGCAGCAGGACGGCGTACTGGCCGATCAGGTTGTTGTCGAGCAGCGCCAGGTTCGATGTGTCGGACACGGTCGCGCTCTGCTGCGCCGTCCCGACGCGGACCTCCATCGTCAGCCCGGCCACGCCCATCTGCGCGGAGACGATCTGGGTCCCCGACGGCGTCTCGGCCGCCAACTGGTAGAAGATCGGAAGGAAGTGGGTGTCGTACTGCGTCTGCTGGGAGAGGCTGACCGTTTGGCCCTGTACCGACAGCGTGCCCTGAGACAGGAGCATGTATCCGTCCGTCGGGTGGAAGAAGAGCGTGTAGGTCTCCTCCAGCAGGACGACCCCGTCGCTTTGGAGGACGAAGTGCCCTCCGCCGACCAGTTGGCCGTCGATGCTGAGCGTCGGCTCCTCCGTCTCGATCCGCGTCCCCAGGAACGCGAAAAGCAACAACCCGAGCGCGACAGCCAGCCCGATCAGTAGCTTCGTGTTCATCGATCCCCCCATCCGTGGTCGGTCTCCTGCGTTTCAGCCGCACGGTCGAGCGAAGTATATCGCTCCCGACCGGTGGTCCGAAAATGGGGCGGGCGCGCGCCGCGGACGTTACTTCCAGCGCGTCAGGATCTGCTCACGGCTGAAGACGCGGATGGCGAAGAAGAGGAGGGCCGCGCTCGCCGCCAACAGGACCGCGCCTTCCAGGCCGACCAGCGTCAGGTTGACCAGCGTCTTCCGGCTGCTGTAGACGATCAGCGGGATGATTCCCGGCAGGATGGCGAAGCTCGAGAACTGGTACGCGGCGCGCGCGTCGGACGATCGAGACGAGACGAGCATCGTCACCGCGACCGAGAACAGCGCCAGCAGCGGAGACAGCCCGAAGATCGACGCGATCCACGGCGCGGTCAGCGTCTGCAGCGGCACGCTCCCCACGAAGAGCCGCGTCACGCCGAGGAACAGGCCGAAGCTGATCCAGTTCACCGCCAACGCGGGAATCACGCTCGCCAGCGCCTTGCCGAGGAAGAGCTCCAAGTCGGAGATCGGCGTCGCGAGCAACGGCTCGAGCGTCGCCTGTTCCTTCTCCCCAACGATCGAGTAGACGGCGATCGCCAGTGGGATGATCGCAGGCAGCAGCAGGAAGTACATCAACGACGTGTTAAACAGGACGATCTGCGCGACCGGGTTGTCCGTCCCTCCCGCCTGGATCACCATGTAGGCCGAGAATCCGACGAGGAACAGCGGGAGGAAGATCACGCCGAACAGGACCATCTTGTTTCGCAGCGATTCGCGCCACTCCTTAATCAGGATCACGCTAAGCCGTTGCATCGTCGTCCTCCATCAGATCGAGATACAGGTCCTCGAGCGACATCCGCAGTTCGTTAACATACCGGATGCTCGCCCCCAGCTCGACCAGCCGTTTGACGAGAAGCGGGTTCTCCCGATCCGGGTCGGGCAGCGTCACAATGAGCTTGTCGTCGATCCGCTCGATTCCGGTGACGAACGGCAGATCCAACGCGTCCTCGATCCCAGGCCTCGGGTCGGTCAGATGAACGACCGTTCGCCGTCCGTACATCTCCTCGCGCAGTGCGGCGGGCTCGCCCACCTTGATCAGTCGGGTATTGAACAGCGCGACGCGGTCGCACAACCGGTCCGCCTCGTCGAGGTTGTGCGTGCACAGGAAGATCGTCCGTTCTTCCGATCGGAGCTCCTCGATCGTTTCCCGGACGGTCCTCGCCGATTCCGGGTCGAGGCTCGCCGTCGGTTCGTCGAGGAACAGGATCTCCGGCTCATGGAGGAGCGCCCGCGCGATCGCCAGCTTCTGGCGCATCCCCTTGGAGAACGTCCCGGCCAGATCTCGTCGCCGATCCCACAAATCGAACAGCTTCAGATAGCGCTCGACAGCGCCTGGGACGTCGCGCACTCCGTGCAGTCTGGCGAAGAACGCCAGGTTATCGTACGCCGAGAGCCGCTTGTACAGCCCCGGTGTCTCGGTCAACACGCCGACGCGGCGACGGATCTCCTGGTTTGCCGTCCCGACCTTCTGGCCAGCGACCGTGGCCTCGCCGCTCGTCGGGGCGATCAGCGCAGCGAGCATCCGGATCGTCGTCGTCTTGCCCGCGCCGTTCGGCCCGAGGAAGCCGAACACTTCCCCCTGCCGGACCTCGAGGTCGAGCCGATCGACGGCGACGAGGTCGCCGAACCGGCGCGTCAACCCCTCGGCGACGATCATCCGTCGTCCTCGTACTTCGACGATTCGATCCGGTCGCGCAGCCGTTGCTCGCGGTCCTCCCGATCGGGCGGCCGGGGTTCCCCCGCCGCTTCGTCGCCCGTCGGCGGAACGGCGCGCGCCTTGATCCAGCCGAGCCGCTTCGCCACGTACTTGAGGTTGAGCGAGTAGCCGAGCCCGAACGCCCGGGGGACGAACCACCGCTCCTCGTCGCTCCAGAAGCTGAACTTCACGACGACCTCCACTCGGATTCCAACACCGACATCACGATCGTGTCGTGGTAGACGCCGTTTCGGTAGTACGACTCGCGCAGGGTGCCCTCGCGGACGAACCCGGCCTTCTCGTAGGCGCGAAGCGCGCGCGCGTTGTGCGAGTACACGTCGAGCCCGATCCGGTGCAGACCGAGCTCCTCGAACCCGTACTTCAGGATCAGCTGCGCCGCTTCCGGCCCGTACCCGTGCCCCCACGCGTCCTTCTCGCCGATGAGGATCCCGAACACGGCGCTCCGGTCGACGTAGTCGATCTCGTTGAACCCGCAGTTGCCGACGTGCCGATCCCCGTCCTTGAGGATGATCGCCAGGTTCAGCTGCTCTTCGCTCTTGTACTGCTCCTGGAGCCACTCCCGCTCGGCGGCGCGCCCCATCGGATGCCGCCGGCCGAGGGTCACGAGGACCTCCGGATCGTTGATCCACCGGAGGCAGCGGTCGAGGTCGGTCTCGTCGAGCGGACGCAGGTAGATCCGCTCTCCGACGATGAACGGGTTCTCCATCGCAGCACCTCCGTCCCCCGGAACGCGCCCCGATCGTACCGTAGCCGACCCCGTTCCTCCTGTCCGACGCGCCGGCGCTGTCCGCCGCCGGTCCTCTACAGGAACACCGGATACAACGGGAACAGCGAAGCGAAGACGAGCGCGATGACGCTCATCAGTTTGATCAGGATGTCGAGCGACGGGCCGACGGTGTCCTTGAGCGGGTCGCCGACCGTGTCCCCCGTCACCGCGGCGTCGTGCGCCTCGGAGCCCTTCCCGCCGTAGTTCCCTTCTTCGATGTACTTCTTCGCGTTGTCCATCGCGCCGCCGGAGTTGCCGCAGAAGATGGCGAGCTGGATCGCCGACAGGAGCGCGCCGATGAGGAATCCTCCAAGGGCATAGCGCCCGAAGAGCAGCCCGAAGACGATCGGTGTGATGACGGCGATCATCGCCGGAAGGAACATCTTTCGCAGGCCGCCGTGCGCCGTGATGCTGATGCACCGCTGGTAGTCGGCGGTCTCCTCGCCGGAGATGAGCTTCGGATTCTCCTTGAACTGGCGTCGAATCTCCTGGACGAGAATGTCGGCCGTCCGTCCCACACCACGGATCAGAAGCGCGGAGAAGACGTACGGGACCATCGCTCCCAGTATCAGGCCGGCGATGACGAAGGCGCCCATGAGGATCGGCTCCCCGTCCGGAGAGAACTGAGCGCCGATCTGTCCCACGATCGGCAACTGCGGGGGCAGAACCAGATCCGCACTCCCGATGGCGGACCACATGAAGGCGGCGATCAGCCCCAACGCCGCAAAGGCCGCCGATCCGATCGCGAATCCCTTCCCAATCGCCGCGGTCGTGTTCCCGATCGAATCGAGCTTGTCGGTCCGCTCGCGGACGTCGGGGGGAAGCTCGGACATCGTCGCGATGCCGCCGGCGTTGTCCGCGATCGGGCCGTACGTGTCGACGGCAACCGTCATCGCGACGAAGGAGAGCATCCCCAGCGCCGCAAACGCTACCCCCGGCAGGTTCCCCAGCTGATAGGCGCCGATCGTCGCCGCCGCGATCGTCAGCACGGGGAGGAACGTGCTCAGCATCCCGAGCGCCATTCCCTCGGTGACCCCGACCGCTGGGCCGGACTGGTTCATCTTCGCCAGCTCCCGCGTCGGCCCGTAGCTCGGCGACGTGTAGTATTCGGAGAAGAAGCCGATCGCGATTCCGGCCACCAGACCGAGGATGACCGAGTAGAAGACGTTCATGCCGATCGGCGTGAACCAGCAGAACAGGAACGTCGTCCCGGCGGTCAGAATCGCCGCGAGCCGCGTGCCGTTCATCAGCACGGTCTGCATCCCTTCCTGCCGGCGACTGAACCGGATGTAGAGGATCGCCAGCAGGCACGAGAAGATGCCCCCTGCGACGATGACGAGCGGGGCAGCCAGGAACCAGGAGTAGTGGCCCGCGAGGCCGAGCGGGGCCAGCTTGTCGAGCAGCGGCTTGAGCGGCGCGTTTCCGCGGCCGACCCAGATGTAGAGGAACATGACCATCACGGAGATGATCGCGCCGACGAACGACTCGAGCAGGTCGGCACCGAGCCCCCCGACGTCGCCGACGTTGTCGCCGACGTTGTCGGCGATCGTCGCCGGGTTCCGCGGATCGTCCTCGGGGATGTGCATCTCGACCTTGCCGACCATGTCGGCCGCCATGTCGGCCGCCTTGGTGTAGATGCCGCCCCCGACGCGGTCGAAGAGCGCCACGAGCGACGCGCCCATCGAGTAGGCGCTGACGATCAGCGCGCCCCGGATGAGGTTGATGCCGAGCGACTGGATTCCGAACAGGTAGCGTGTCTCGATGTGCAGCGCCTCGGGAGCGTACCATTTGCGGAAGAGGACCACGACCAATACGAGCCCGATCACCGCCAGGCCGGCGACGGAGAGGCCCATGACGCTCCCGCCGGAGAAGGCGACGTTCAGCGCTTCCTTGAACGACTTCCGTGCCGCGTGCGTCGTTCGTGCGTTGGCGTGGGTCGCCGCGTTCATGCCGATGAACCCCGCCGACATCGATAGGACGGAGCCGATCCAGAACGCGACCGCAATCTCCCAATAGAACAGGATCCAGAGGACCGCGCCGATGACCAGCATCGTGATCCCCATGACCCTCGCTTCTTCGAGCATGAACGTGAACGCGCCCCTTCGGATGAAGCCCTGCAGCTCCTTCATCCGATCCGTGCCCTGCGCCCTGTGGACAACCGATCGGTTGAACAGGAACGCGCCGAACAACGCGAGCACCGATATGGCCGCGGGAATGATCAGTAGTGCACTCATCTCGACTACACGCCCCCTCTTCGAGTCGGTCTCATCGTAGTTTGCCGCCCAGCCAGCCGTAAATGCCCTCTCCTTGGGCGTTTGGCCCATGGGAGAGAATGACCGCATTGTATCATGGCGCTTCTGGGGCCGCAAGCTCTCCGCCCGTCGTCGATTCAGTCCCAATCGGAGTTCCCGGATGGCGAGATGCGGGAAATCGGCCTCGCTTACGACCGGCCGTTCCCGCTGTGCTCCACCTTCGATTTTAACGGCCAATGTCGCATCCGCCGCGCGCGATCGGACGGCGTCCGCCGGCGGGAGAACGGGGCGGGAAGCTTAGGGACGGCGCCGTGTTCCCTGAAGCCGTTCGGTTCCGCGAATCTCAGGGATCGTGGACTTCCTTTCGTTTCAACGCCCGTCCCTCGACGACCCGCCCGTCGGGCGACCGGATTTCGCGGGAGATCGCCGAGACACGTGTCCAGTCGGTGACTGACAAACGGTCGACGGGCATACGGCAGCGGTCCTCTCCGGTCCCACTCGCAAACGCTAATCTCAAGCGAACATACGGAATCCTACAAAGGAGGACGACGATGAAGAGAGCGCTTTCTGTCACGGCGGTGACCGCCTTGTCGCTCCTTGTTTTCCTGTTCGTGGGCTATGGCCAGGAAGAAGGCGCCCCGGCGGTCTCGGAGCAACTGGCGCAGGAGCTCTCAGCGATGGAGGCGACGTTCGGCGGCCTTCAGCAACTGATGGGCGAGCTGATCAGCGAGATCAAGGGGAACATGGCGGACATCGACGATCTCGATGCGAGGATCGAGGACTACAAGGACATCGTGACCGCCCTGTCCGTGGAGGTCAAAGGGGCCGAGGGGAAGATCGTCGGACTCCGGGAGGATGTCGACGCGCTGACCGAGACCCAGCAGGAACTGATGGTCCGCGTCGTCGCGCTCGAAGCCGGGCTGTCCGAGCTGTCGGCGTTCGTCGACGAGGTGAAGGCCCTCCTCGATGGCGACATCGCCGATCTTGCCAAACTCCGCGATGAATTCGGCGCGATGTCCGACGCCTTCGCGGCGCACAAGGCGGATTTCGGTGCGTTTCGCGACAGCACGGTCGCCGACATCTCGATGCTGCAGGGACAGGTCGGCGACCTGAGCGCCCGCCTCAAGGCGCTCGAGGACGAGGACGTCGGCACCTTCAAGAAGAAGGTCATCGATCTGGAACGAGCGATGGCAGCCCTGGCGATTCGGGTCGACAACAACCGCGCCAAGCTGGAAGGGTTCGATCAAGCGATCGCCGGTCTGTCGGACCAGGTCAACGTGCAGCTTCAGGATTGGTCTTCCAGCCGCGCCCTCGAGATCGACAACCTCGATGCACGCGTGGCCGCGCTCGAGGACAGCAACGTTCAGTCCCAGATCGACACGCTCTTCTTCATCTCGATCGTCGCCCTGCTCGCGGGTGTCGGCGCGCTGATCTGGGGATTCGTCGGAAACGGCTAGCGGGGCCAACGATGGCGAAAGGGTGAGGGGGAACCACCGACGCGTGAGGGGTCGGGGAGACCCCTCACGTCCCTTTTGCGCTAAGATGTAACAGAAGTTATATTGGTAAATAGATAGAGGGGGCTCCCGGATGGATGCGCTAGGCGACCGCCTGCAAAGCTTCCGGCTGGAAAACGGGTGGAGCAAGCGAACGATCGCGAAGCGATTGGGGGTCTCGATTCCATCGATCATGCGATGGGAAGAAGGGACCTCCGAGCCGAACGACTACAACCGGTACAAGATCGAACGGCTCCTCCTCGGATACTCACCGCCTCCGGCGCGCTGCCGGATCGTCCAGTTGAGCCTCTTTCCGCGGTACGTGAAGGAGACGACTGAGGAACTGAGATGACGAAGATCAAGAAGGTCGAGCTGACGGGCTTCAAGTCCTTCCGCAAGCAGACCGTCATCCCCTTCTTCGAGGGGTTGACCGCCGTCGTCGGCGAGAACGGATCCGGGAAGTCGAACCTGTTCGATGCTGTCAGCTTCGTGATGGGGAGGCGATCATCGCAGCTGCGAGCCGATCGCCTCGAGCATTTGATCTTCAACGGCGGGGATCGCTACAAGCCGTCCGATACGGCCGAGGTCACCCTCCTCCTCGACAACGGGGACGGCGTGTTCGACCCGTTCCTGGAGAACGGACATCCGACGCCGGAGATCGCGATCGGCCGGCGGATCACCCGGAAGTCGGCGACGTACACGTTCATGGGGAAGAGCTGCCCCCGCAGCCGGATCGACGAGGTGCTCGAGGCGGCCCGGATCGACCCGGACGGCCAGCAGCTGATCGCACAAGGTCGGATCACCGAGATCATCCGCCGGAGCCCGGTGCGGAGGCGCGAGATCATCGACGAAGTCAGCGGGATCGCCGCGTACGACGAGAAGCGCCGCAAGGCGATCCTAGAGCTGAAGGACGTCAAGTCGAAGCTGAACACCCATCGCGTCATCCTCGCCGAGCGGAGACGTAGGCTCCTGTCGCTGCAGAAGGAGCGAGACGCCGCACTCGAGTACCAACGCCTGACCGAGGAGGAGGAGCGGCTCCGACGCTCGATCCTCCACAAGCAGCGCGAGAAGATCGCCGAAAAGCTCGCCAAGGCCCAGGAGGAGCGGAAGGGGATGGACGAGCGGATCGGCGAGTTCGAGGGACAGGTCGCGCGCCTCGACCAGGAGATCGAGAACAAGGAATGGGAACTCGAGGGGATCCAGGAGGACCTCACCGGCGAAGGGCAGGTCACCCTGGTGAAGGGGGTCGAGCGGCTCCGCTCGGAGATCCTCCACAAGCGGAGCGAGGTCAACTTCAAGCGGCAGCAGATCGTGAACCTCGAGGAGATGATCGACGAGATCACGCGGATGAAGGCGACGGAGGCCGCCCGCACGTCGTCCTCGTCCGACGACCGGCGCGCCAATCCCGCCGTAGAGGCGCTTCTCGAGCGGAAGCGCGGCGGCGTGTACGGCACGATCGCGTCGCTGGCGACCCCGAAGTCCGGATTCGAGATCGCGTTCGAGACGGCGGCCGGCGGGAACCTGAACGATCTGGTCGTCGACACGCGCGAGACGGCGATCGAATCGATCAACTACCTGAAGGAGAAGCGCCTCGGTCGGGCGCGGATCCTCCCCCTCCGACGCCTGGTGACGATGCGAAAGAGCCTCGCGTCGGCCGAAGCGCTCAAGCGCCCCGGGGTCATCGACTACGCGATCAACCTGGTCGAGTTCGATGACAAGTACCGACGCGCGTTCGAGTACGTCCTCTCCGACACCGTGGTCGCCGAGAATCTCGAGGCGCTGCGGGACATCGACGGCGTTCGCGCGGTGACGCTCGACGGCGATCTGCAGAGCAAGGGCGGCGCGCTGACCGGCGGTTGGCGCCCGAGCCAGCAAAAAGGCAAGGGACCGGCCAAGCCGAAGGACAGCGGGTTCGACGTCACGCGACGTCGCCAACAGATCTCGAAGCTTCGCAAGGAGATCGAGGAGCTCGAAGACCAGATCGCCCAGGCCGAGAGCCGCCTCGAGTCCGAGGAGCGGAGCCTCACCGATCAGCAGCGGAACAAGGACCGCGTCAAGGGGGAGGCGGCGACGCGGAGCGACGAGCTGCACGAGCTCCGCGAGCAGCGACGCGAGGCCTACCAGGGGCTGGAGAACCTCCGGCGCGCCCTGTCGCGCTACGAGCGGGAGGAGGCCGAGGCGGAGACCGAGCTGGAGGCGCTGGGCGACGAGCCACGGCGGGATCCCGAATACTACATCGACGAGCCGCTCAAGGAGCTGGAGCGGCGCGTCGAGCAGACGAAGCGCCGGATCCGTCGGTTGGAGCCGATCAACATGCGGGCGATCGACGAGTACGAGGCGTACGAGGAGGAGTTCAACCTGTTCCGCGAGCGCGTCGACGCGCTCGAGCGGGAGAAGCAGGAGATCGAACGGCTGATCGGAGAGATCGAGGAGAAGAAGCGGGCGCGGTTCCTGGAGACGCTTCAAGCGGTCGATGCCGAATTCAGGCGGATCTTCGAGCGGCTGTTCGATGGAGGGGCCGCGTCCCTCGAGCTGGAGAACGCGGGGGACATCACCTCCGGCCTGGTGATCAAGGCCCATCCGCCGGACAAGGATCCGCACATCATCGATTCCCTGTCGGGCGGAGAGCAGACCCTGGTCGCCACCGCGTTCATCTTCGCGCTCCAAGAATACCAGAACGCGCCGTTCTTCATCCTGGACGAGATCGACGCGGCGCTCGACCTGATGAACACGACGCGCCTCTCTCGGATGCTTCGGGACTACGCCGAGCGGATTCAGGTGATCGTTGTCTCGCACAACGAGGAAACAGTTCGCCATGCGGATCGAGCGTACGGGGTGACAATCAAGAACGGCGTCTCGGAAGTACTGGCACTCAGCTTGAATTAGGAGGGGCGCAGAGCGTGGAGACAGCGCGGATCGCCGAGATCCCCATTGAAGACCTGATCGGCTGCACCTGGGAGGGAGCCCTCGAGCGCCTCACGTCGGACATGGATCCGTGGGACATCGACCTCGCGGTCCTCGCCCGCCGGTATCGGGATTACATGCAGGCGCTCCGCGAGCTCGAGTTCGAGATCCCGGGCCGGATGGTCCTCACCTGCTCGATCCTCCTCCGGATGAAATCGGACGCCCTCCTCGCGATGGAGCGACCGACCGATCGCGACGGCCTCGTCGCCGAGCTGGAGGACGCGATCGAGGCGGAGCTCGAGGCGTGGGAGCTGCCGGACGACGCCGACGCGTTCTATCTGCCGGTCCTTCGGCGACCTCGACGCCAGGTGACGCTCCTCGATCTGCGCGTCGCCCTGGCGGCCGCGATGAAGGTGAGTCGGCGGCGTGCCGAGCGCCTGATCGAAGGGGTCGAACTGGATGAGGACGACCCGTTCGACAACTACGAGATCGGTGGCACGGACTTCGCGGGCCGCCTCCGCCTCCTGCTCGAGAAGATCGTGAACCTCCTTGCCGGACGTCGCGTATTGAGCTTTTTCAAGCTTCTCGACCGCGGCGACAGAGAGGAACGCGTGGAGAGGTTCTTCGAGGTCCTTCACCTTGCCGCCGAGGGTCAGATCTCCTGCTCCCAGCAGGAGTTCCTCGGCGACATCCTGATCCAGTTGACAACGGATGCGTAATACGTTCCCATTGCGACCCCGTTGACGACCATGCCTGAGAATCGCTCGACGCCCGAAACGGAAGATCGCGCTCTGATCGAGGCCGCGTTGTTCCTGTCCTCTCAGCCGCTCACCCGGCGTGGGTTGGCCGGGGTCCTCGGCGAGGTCCAGGCGGCGTACGTCGACCGCCTCCTCGCCGAACTCCAGCGGGAGTACGAGAAGCGCGATCACGGGCTGGAACTCCACTTGGAAGGGGGGCGCGCCGGATTCCGCGTGAAGGCGGCCTTCATCGATCGCGTCTCGCACCTGGCCCCTCAACAGGACATCCCGCGCCCCGTCCTGCGCTCTCTCGCGGTCATCGCATACAACCACCCGATGACCCAGTCGGACCTGGTCAAGGTGCGGGGGAACAAGGCGTACGCGCACGTCCAGGAGCTGCTCGCTCGCGATCTGATCCGCGCCGAGGAGAGCGGGAGGACCCTGCTGCTGCACGTGACCAAGGAGTTCCTCCGCCATTTCGGCCTCAGCACGGTCGAGGAGTTCCGTTTTCACGTCGCCGGTCTCCCCGATGCGGAGGATGAGCCGGGAGCCGAATCCGGGGCTCGGCCCGGGCAGGAGTCGACCGTCGACATCGCGCCCGAGGCCGAACCTGAGGCCGGCGCGGAAGCTGAAGCGCCAGCGTCGGAAGGAGGTGGGTAGTGGATAAGTGGGAATGCACTGTCTGTGGCTACATCTACGATCCGGCCGTCGGCGATCCGACGACCGACGTCAAGCCGGGAACCGCCTTCGAGGATCTTCCCGAAGGATGGACGTGCCCGGATTGCGGCGCATCGAAGGAGTACTTCGAGCAAATCTGAACCCGACAGGATCCGTTCGTAACCGCCCGGCGGAGCCCGGGCGGTTTCTCCGTTGAAAAACTGGGACTGATTTGGTAGGATTTTCTTGGTGACCCACGATGACTCATCCCATCTATCTGGATAACAGCGCGACCACGCGGACGGCGCCGGAAGTCGTCGAGGCGATGTCTCCCTACTTCTCGACGTCCTACGGTAACGCGTCGAGTCTCCACGCCTTCGGTCGTGAGGCGCATCGCGCCGTGGAGGAAAGCCGTGGAGCGATCGCGGAGCTGCTCGGCGCACAGCCCGAGGAGATCGTCTTCACCGCCGGTGCGACGGAGGCGAACAACCTGGCGATCATCGGCTCGGCGTTCTCCTCGAACGGCCGCAAGCACCTCATCACCACGGCGATCGAGCACCACGCCGTCTTGCACACCGTCGAGTGGCTCCGGACGCAGGGATTCGACGCGACCGTCCTCGATGTCGACCCGACCGGTCGAGTCGATCCTGAGCAGGTCCGAGAGGCGATCCGTCCCGATACCCTTCTCGTCTCGGTCATGACCGGGAACAACGAGATCGGGACGTTGCAGCCGATCGAGGAGATCGGCCGGATCTGCCGCGATCACGGGGTCCGGTTCCACACGGATGCGGTGCAGGCGCTCGGCAAGGTCCCGCTCCCCGTCGATGCGGCTGACCTGCTCTCGATCTCCGCCCACAAGTTCCACGGGCCGAAGGGGGTCGGGTTCCTGTTCGTCCGGAAGGGGATCAAGCTCACGCCGATCCTTCACGGCGGCGGCCACGAGAGGGGCCGCCGGAGCGGCACCGAGAACGTGCCGGGGATCGTCGGGATGGCCGCGGCCGCCAAGCTGGCACTCGGCGAACAGGATGCCACGTCGAACCGGATGCGCGCCCTGCGTGCGCGGATGATCGACGCCGTGACGCAGCTTCGCGGAACCCGCCTGAACGGCCATCGGGAGGAGAGTCTTCCGCACATCGCCAACTTCAGCTTCGAGGCGATCGAGGGGGAGAGCCTCGTGATGAGGCTCGACGAGCGCGGGATCGCCGTGTCGACCGGCTCGGCCTGTTCTTCGCCCAACCTCGAGCCGAGCCACGTCCTCATCGCGATCGGCGTCCCGCTCTCGATGGCGCACGGAAGCCTCCGCGTCAGCACGGGGCGGCAAACGACGGAACAGGAGATCGACGAGTTCCTCGACGTCCTGCCGGAGGTCGTCGAGGGCCTCCGTGCGATCTCCCCCTTCAAGGTAGGTGAATAGCGTGTACACCGAGAGAGTGATCGAGCACTTCCGCAACCCGCACAACATGGGGAAGCTGGAGGACTACTCGGCGATCGGGAAGGTCGGGAACATCGTCTGCGGCGACGTCATGTGGCTCTACATCAAGGTCGATCCCGACGAGGAAGGCCGCGACGTGATCACGGACATCTCGTGGGAGACGTTCGGTTGCACCGCCGCGATCGCGACGTCGTCGATGGTCTCCGACCTCGCGAAGGGGAGGACGATCGACGAAGCGATTACGCTGACCAACCAGGACGTCGCCAAGGAGCTCGGCGGACTTCCACCGATCAAGATGCACTGTTCGGCCCTCGCCGCCGATGCGCTGAA